>JAKSUL010000021.1 GCA_024409055.1 Bacilli bacterium | reverse complement strand
TCCGACAAAGCTGTCGATCATATTCGACAAAAATAGCGGTTTTCTGTCGACTATACTCGACAAAATGAAATAAATATGAACCATGAGATGCCAGAAAAGAGCCATCTTTGATCGACGTTAGACAATTGAAAGACCTCAATAGACGGTATAGGTATAGATTTAAAAAAAGGTTTGAATTCCATCTCTTTAACGTACCATTTTACTAAAAAAGTGGTGGTTCTTACGTATTAAATGCCTTCCTTTTCTTTACGGAAAAAACAAAAGACTTTACGAAAAAAATGGGAGATTTATTCCTTTTTGTCTTGGTTATAGCGTTTTCATCAAAAAAAGTGTTGCCAAAAAATGTTTTAGCACTTAAATAAAGCGAATTTATCTGAAGCCAATTATCTATAGATAATAGAAAAAGGTTTCAATAAAGAAAGGAGATACATTATGAAAAAGAGTATCAAACAGTTGATGGTTCTTTCCGCCATGTTCATGGTCGGAACCATCGCCTCTGGATGTGGCAATGGTGGAACCACCTCTTCCGCTCCGGTTTCCTCGCAGGAAACTTCCGAAACCTCAAAAGGTCATACCGCCTATCAAGGACACGGAGCCCCTGCCGCGGAGCTTGGTGAAGACGGGGACACCTACACCGACGTCGATACGAACAAGCTTTATAAAAAAGAAGATGGAGTTTGGAAATTGGTTTCCAACCCAGATCCAAAACACTATTCCGGCGAAGGCGCGCCTGCCGCTGACTTAGGCGAAAACGGCGACACCTACACCGACACCGTCAATGGTGCTGAATACGAAAAGAGGAATGGCGAGTGGGTCATGACCAAAGAAGGCGACAACCTTTACACCGTTTCCTTCAACCTCAACGGTGGACATTTGCCAGACGGCTCCACCTTCATGGAACCGCAGACGGTCCGCGAAGGACGCTGGGCCAAAGAACCGGCCATCTCCCCGATTAAAGAGAATTGCACTTTCGTCGGTTGGTACGAAGAAAGCAGTGATACCAAATGGGCCTTCAACGGAACCGCCATCATGGGCAATGTCAGCCTCATCGCCAAATGGAAAGTCCATGAAGACCAAAAGGTCATCGTCATGGTCGATCCGAATAACGGCGAAGACCAGTATGAATACGAAACCTTCGTCGGCGATAGGTATTACCCGACGATCCCGGATTATCCTGGATACAACTTCATCGGATGGTTCGTTGAATCCACCGGTGAAAAATATAGTGGTATCGTCACCGCTGATCTTGCTCACACAATGATCGTCGCCCACTGGGAAAAATCCACCTTCAACGTCGCTTATCGCGTTGAGGAGAATGACGAAATCACCGTCACTGGACTTCTCGATGTCGAGACCGTCTCCGTTTCAATTCCTAACGTCATCAACGGTCGCAACGTTACCAAGATCTCCAGCACGGCCTTCAACAACCGCATCTACCTCGAAAGCGTCAACATCCCGTCCAACATCAAGGTCATCGAAGAAGGTGCTTTCCGTGGAACCTGGCGCTTAGTCGAAGTCAACGTTGACTCCGCCAACACCGCCTACACTTCCGACAAAGGCATTGTCTATACCAAAGACATGACCGAACTTGTCGTCCACCCGACCAAAGCCGGAACTTCCTACACATGCCCGGCCACATTAAAGAAGATTGGCGCGTACGCATTTGCTGACACCAAAGATATGGGTATCACCTCCATCAACCTCAACAACGGACTTGAGGTCATTGGAAAGAAGGCTTTCTACATGAACGAAACCCTTCAGTCCATTACTCTTCCGGAAACCCTCAAGAGGATTGAAGACGGTGCCTTCTATGGTCCAATCTACATGGACGATGAGTCTGAATGGATCTCTCCTCAGGGCGTCATCACCAACATCAATCTCCCTGAATCCCTTGAATACATCGGTGAGATGGCATTCGCCAACCAGTACTTCAAGAATACATTCACTCTTCCGAACCATTTGAAGGAAATCGGCGCTTACGCCTTCGTCAACTGCACGGCCATCACCAAAGTCATCATTGGTAAGGGTCTTGAGAAGATCGGCTACAACGCCTTCTCCGGTTGCACTGGTATCCTCGATATCGGCGTCGCCTCTGGCTGCGAAAACTTCACAGTCGTCGACAAAGTCCTTTACACCAAGGACATGAAGAAACTCGTTCTCTGCCCGTCTGGACGTACCGAGGCTCTTGAAGTCCCAAGCGGTGTCACCGAACTTGGTGATTGCGCCTTCTACATGGTTGACCAGCTTGAAGGCCTCACCCTCCCGGACACCCTCGTCAAGATCGGCGAGGAGTGCTTCGCTCAGACCTACGAAATCGCTTCCTTCGCTATCCCGAATTCCGTTAAGGAAATGGGCAAGGATTGCTTCTATGAGAGCGGCATCCGTTCCGTTACCATCGGCACTGGCCTTGAAGCCATTCCGTCCGGCTGCTTCGATAGCACCAGAATCACCTCCATCACCATCCCAGGAAACGTCAAGACCATCGGAGAAGGCGCCTTCGCTTACACTCCGTTAGCCAACCTCGTTCTTGAGGAAGGCGTTAAGGCGATCGACTACTTCGCCTTTGCGAGAACCTCCCTTAAGACCCTCGATATGCCGAACTCCCTTGAATCCATTGGCGACAATGCTTTCTCCGGAACCGGCATCACCGCCTTGAACATCAAGGACGGACTCAAGACCCTTGGAAAGAACGCCTTCACCGGCGCCGACAGCAGCGGTTCCATGACCGTCACTCTTAAGACCGTCACCGTTTCTAGCGGCAACCAGAACTTCGCTGCTAGCGATGGCATCCTCTTCTCCAAAGACATGAAGACCCTTTACGGAGCTACCACATCTGCTGGTGTCCCGGACGGAACTTCCTATACTGTCACCATTCCGAACGGCGTTGAAATCATCGCCGACTGGGCCTTCAGCGGCTGCAACAACTTCAAGACCATCTCCATGCCTGCCACGGTCACCGAAATCGGCATGGGTGCCTTCTATCACTGCAGCTTCAAGGCCATCGAAATCCCGGCCGCTTGTAAGACCATCGGCGAAGGTGCCTTCAACAACAACTTCTCTCTTGAAGACGTCACCTTCAATGAAGGACTTGAGGAAATCGGGCCGTATGCCTTCTCCCTTACTTGGGTCACCAGCGCTGACTTGCCGGATACCCTTAAGAAGATCGGCGAGAACGCCTTCGCTAACTGCATGGGCCTCACCTCGTTGAGCCTCGGCGCTAACGTCGAAGAAATCGGCGATTTCGCCTTTGCTGACAATAGAATTACTGGCGAAGTTACAATCGGCGCCAAGTGTACCAAGATCGGCGAAGGTGCCTTCGCTTCTACCCTCAGCACCTATGGTCAGACCATCACGAAGTTCACCGTTGATGAAGCCAACCCGAATTATGCCTCTGGAGACGGAGGAAACCTCCTCGTGAACAAGGATGCCACAACCATCTACGCTCTCGCTGGCGGAAGGGCTAACTTCAAGATCCCAACCACCGTTACCGAAATCGCCAACTACGGTCTTGCTTCTTGCAAGAACACAGCTTCTTCTCTCGCCATCCCATCTAGCGTCAAGAAGATCGGCGATTACGCCTTCCTCGGTCTTTGCAAGATCACTGCCATGTACATCCCGAACACCGTTGAATACATCGGTGCGCAGGCCTTCAGGCACTGGTTGAGCAACCAGACCATCACCTTCTACTGCTCGATTGACTACGCTTTGTCTCACTTCCACCAGTACTTCAATGTCGGTGGCAGCGCCAAGTTCGTTTATGCAGAATAAACGCTTAGCACTATTGATGGCGGCGCCCCTAATCATGGGGGCGCTAGCCACCTCTTGTGGTGGCAATCAGCCCACATCTTCGACTCCGGTTTCCGAGCAGACCCCGTCTTCCTCGAAGGAAAAGAATTACTACGTCGTAACCTTCGATTACAACTTGGCCAGTAAACCTGATCCATACGTCACCCTTATCGTCGGCAAGGACGAAACTATCGAAAAGCCCGTTGACCCAGAAGCCGAGAATTACATCTTCGACAACTGGTACAAAGATCCGGAATGCACTCAGCCATATTTACGTTGGGGACTTCAAATCGATAGCGACTTCACCTTGTACGCCAATTGGTTCGATTTCGAGGATTGCACAATCCAAGAGAAGATCAACGGCTTCGAAGAAAAACTCGCTTCGCTCGGCAAGGACGCCGTCAAGGTAGTCCAAGACGTTGAGGCCATGGTCATGTACCCATCCCTCACGGATCAGAAGTTCTACGTCAACAATCAATGCGTCTATAATCGCTACACGGATATCACCGTTAAGGATTACGCGCAGTACCAAGAAGACGGAAGCCTTGTCCCATTCGGTCAAGAGCAATACGCCTATAACTCAACAAAGTTCACCGACATCTACCACGATTTCGAAGAACCTCAAAACAACGAGTACTACGAATACGCCTTCTCTGAATCGCAGATCAACGGATTCTTGAGCATCGATTTCCAAAACCTCTTCAAGAGCTGCGGAAAGAACATTCTTAAGTATGTCGATAATCCGAAGTACGATGAAGAAACGTTCAGCTACATTTACACCGGAAACTTCACGACTCTAAACAAAAACACAACGACTTATTCGTACGAAGAGGCCTATTTCGTGGCTGATTACTACGAAAGCGTCGGCGATTACGTTTCTTACCAATACACATACGACATTGGTTTGAGACTCAACAAAGGCGTCATCGTTGGTGCCAGCGTCATCTCCGTTTCCTTCTGGGCTATCGGCCAAGAAATCCAGGAATACGTGGAAGAGACCAGCGAATACGACTTCTTCTATTTCGGCGGTGAGTTCGAAGAATACACCGGCGAAAGATTCGTCGCTTAACAGCAAAAAAAGATCGGTTCGAATCTGAGCCGATCTTTTTCTTTATTCCTTAAGTAAGGCGCGGAAGTAGCGATATGTTTCTTCTCTGTCCCAATTCTTGCCCTTGATGAAGCGATAATTGAGGACCAATGCAACAACATCGACGAAGTGCTCTCTTCTAAGGTCGTCAGGCAAATCGCCTTTTGGCATATCCTTCTCGTATTTTTGGTAGAACTTATAGACGAAATCCCTGAGGTTATAACGGAGACTATTCATGAAATAGTTCTCGCCTTTGTTCTTGTAGAAGATCGCGCGGCAATTTTCTTGGTTTTCGACACCGAATTCATATACTTTGTCGTAAACGTTTCTCATGAAGTTATCTGGCTCAATTTTTTCCGGAAGATTGACGAGAACCTTCATGTTTATGATGTGGGTCCAGAAGAATTCTAGAAGATCGTATTTGTCGTCAAAATAGTTGTAGAAAGTCGCTCTAGGATATCCGGCTTTTTCGCAGATTTTATTGACGGATATATTGTCGAATCCATCGGTTTTGAGTAATTCGTTGAGGGCGATGCAAAAAGAACCAAGTGTTCTTTTGGCGTTTTTGGTCATCGGCTTCGAAGTGTCGTATTTCATTGTGCGCATCCTTTCTGGAATTTTGACAAATGTAAAAAACCATACATATTATGGCATTCTGAAAAATGATTTTAAACCTTCGTTTATTTAACGACTTTTGAAATGTGATTAGCGATCACTGAGGCAATTATTTGATATCCTTTATCGTTTGGATGAAGACCGTCCGTGGCCCAACCCATAGCCTCTTCTGGATAGCAATAGAAGGGGAGAGTGGCATCGACGCTTAATGGGTCGAATTCTTCAAAGGACATTTCTTTCTTTTCGCCATTTACTAAGCGCACCTGGTATTTCATGGCGCCTTCTGAAGTCAAACCAGTTTCGTCGTGCGTGTTGACCGTGTATATGTTTTCGCCTTTTACGATTGTGAATATGGCGTTGGCAAATTCTTTTAGATACACCCCGTTTCTATTCGGGTGGGTGCTTGAGTATGCGTTGTTCTTATAGTCAAAGATGTATACGAATTGGCCTCTTTCGATTGGGTTACAAACGAAAATCGGGGCTTTTGGAGCCACTTTTCGGATGTTGTCAATGATAATGCCAAGATGCCCGAGAACGGTTCCGAATTTCCTATTTTTGAAATCTTCCTCATTTCCCAATATAGCGGCGCCATACCAATCGTTCGTGCCCAATAAAATCGTGTAGAAATCACCGACTGGAGGTTCAATTGCCGTGAAGGTATAAGTGGAACCACCATTAACCGCGCAGTGCTTGACTTCGACTTCGAACGAAAGGAGATCGGCCACTCTTTGGACGTATCCTTTTTTAGTTCGGCCTCCTGATTCGAAGAGATATTGATCGATGAAGGTGAATGAATCGCCGATGGCGACATATGTTTTTTTGCTCATGGCTCAATTATAGGGCACAAAAAGAAAACCGAAGAATAAATCTTCGGCTTCTTTGTTTCGTTATTTGACTTTAACAGAGCCTGTCGCGATGTGCCTTCCGGACTTCCTATCGTAAAGAAGGATTCCGTCCGAGACAATGTCGAGTTTGATCTTATCTCCGATTTCGTAGGTGACACCACCGAAGACGACTGATGTGAGGATGTAATCTCCAATCTTAATCTTGACGGTTGTCTCCATGCCGGTTGGAAGCGCGCTGTAGACCTCGGCTTCGATTGATCCTTTATCGTTGATTTGGAAGAATTCAGGACGGACAGCTAGCAAAAGGGTGTCGTCTGGAATGTCGTGTTCCTCTTCGCGAGAAATTGTTCCGTCGACCATAGTCAATTGATAATTGAACGGACGGTCGGCGTTTTCTTTTTCGACATATCCTGGTTGAGCTTGGGCCTCTTTCTTCTCCGCGGCTGCTTTTTCTAGGGATTTTTCGCGTTCATCAAGCCAAGAATTCAAATCGATTGCTTCGTTAGGCACAAATTCGACTTTTAAGCCTCCGAGCATTTCGAGTTCGATTTTCTTGCCGTTTGCCTTCGGGGCGGCTTCAATGAGGTTTATGCTAGGTGAGCCGATGAAGTCGGCGACGAAGAGGTTGTTTGGCTTCCTGTAGACCGAAAGCGGTGGTTCGTATTGCTGAATGACGCCGTTATTGATGAGACATATATTGGTCGCTAGAGTCATGGCCTCCTGCTGATCGTGAGTAACGTAAACGAAGGTTGCCCCGGTATCGCGGTGGAGGCGTTTAAGTTCGGAACGCATTTCTAAACGCAATTTGGCGTCCAAGTTTGATAAAGGCTCATCCATGAAGATGACTTTTGGCCCTGGAGCCAACGTACGAGCAATGGCGACACGCTGCTGCTGACCGCCTGATAGCTCTGCCGGATAGCGTTCCATGAATTCGCCGATGTGAACAATACGCGAGACGCGCCTAACACGAAGGTCCGTTTCCTCTTTGTCGAGTTTGCGAACTTTTGTGACGACGGCTCCGTCTTTTACGTATTCTCCGTTTTCGTTGAGGTCATATCCTTTGGCGGCGATCTTCTCTTTGATTGCGTTTGCCGCGGCTAGATATTCCTCTTTTTTCTTAATGGATAAAGCCTTTGCCTCGACATTTCCGAGTTCATGAAGTTTCAAAGCAAAAATTTCTTTTGCGGAAGTCATGGAAATCTCGAATCCGTCAATCAAGAAGATGTAGGCCTTCGCAGGGACGACATTTCCTTTCTTATCTAAGGAATATGAGATGAATTTTTTGATATCTCCAACGTTTTCGACGACTTTCGAAAGTTTGAGCAAGCGAGCATATTCACTGGAAACAACTGGCATTTCTTCTTTGACTTCGCTTAGGCCGAATGTGATGTTTTTATAAACTGTCATATGTGGCCATAAGGCATAGTTTTGGAATAAGAAGCCGACTTTCCTTTTCGAAGCCGGGACGTTGATGCCTTCTTCGCTATCGAAGATGACCGTATCGTCAAAGCAAATGCGTCCCTCTGTTGGGGTTTCAAGGCCCGCGATCATGCGGAGAGTGGTGGTTTTGCCACAACCAGAAGGTCCGAGCAAAGTGACGAAGCCATTGTCTTCGATGGTCATGTTGAGATGGTCGGCACCATAGAAGCCTCCCCATCTCTTAGTTACGTTTGTTAATGTGATTTTTGGCATATTTATTTACCTCCGACTCCTTTATCGATGGACGCGCCAGTTGTTAATGTGACGATCCAGTTGACGACTAAGATGATGACGATGAGAGCGAAGTTGGCGGCGTTTTCTAACGCAGGGCATCCGTCAGCTTCAAGTTGGAACATGAATTTTGTGAGGGTTAGCTGGTCGTTTCCGATGAAGACGAACAAGTCGTATTCGCGCATACAGGAGATGAACGGGAGCAAGAACCCGGATATGAAGGCGGCTTTTTGAATTGGGAATACAATCCGCAACATGCGTTTCCACCAAGGGACGTTCATTATGACGCCAGCTTCTTCGATTTCGTTGCTTAATTGAAGCATCGCGTTGAGGGAGCTTCTCGATGCCATCGGGATGTACTTGATGGTGCCTACTATTACGGCAAGGATGACGACAGCGGCTCCAGTAACCCATCCAAGTTTTAAGCCCATGAGGTAGAAACATAAGGATAAGGCAAGAGAAGGCATGAGATAAGGGAAGAAGGCGAGGCCGTTGACAAATCCCGCCGCTTTGGACTTCCTCTTTTTTGCGACCGCGTATCCAATAAGAAGGCCAAACAATCCAGCGCATAAAGAACAGAGCAAAGAGATTTTGACGGATCCCCATAAGGCTCCACGGAGCTTTGGCTCGAAGAAGAAACCGACAAAGTCGTTTGTGGAAATTGGCGTTTTCGAAATCCAAGCCTTAAAGGTGAGGCCCGATGAGAAGTCGCCTGAGTTAGGCAATAAGGATTCCAAGAAGAAGGAGACCATTGGGCCAACCGCGAAAAAGAGGACGAGGATCAAGACGACGACACCGACGACCCATTTTCCAACGGATCCAAGGTTTCCTTTGCTGATTTGCCCTGACTTTCCGGTTACCGTCGTGAACTGCTTTCTTGAACCGGTTTGGATTTGGTTCATGACGAGCATAATAACGCCTATAAGGATCAAGACGATTGCCATGACGTAGCCTTGTCCGGCGTTTCTTCCGCCTGATCCAGAGAGCAAGGACTGCATTTTGGTGGCAAATACGAAATAGTTAACTGGGTTTCCTAACTCGGAAGCGACGGAATAAGAAGACATCGCCGAGCTGAAGACCAAGAGAATTGTCGAGAATAAGGCCGGTTTGAGGAGGGGGATTGTTACCTTGAAGAAAGATTTGATCTTCGGGATACCTAAGATTGTCGCGGCTTCCTCGAGGTTTGAGTCCATATTCTGAAGGACTCCTCCGAACAAGATATAAGCGAATGGGGCGTAGTGGAGACCTAACATCAACGCGATTGGGAAGGCTCCGTATACCCACCATTCCGGCATGGCTATTCCAGTTAGTGCCTGGAATTCGCCAACGTGACCGGCTGAACAAGCAGTGGAGATGAACATGTTCTTCCAAAACAATGCCAAGGTCCATTGAGGCATGATGTAAGGGAAGATAAAGAGGACCGATATGACTTTTTTGAGTTTCATGTTGGTCCTGGCGATCAAGAAGGCGGTTCCGCCTCCGAGAATAATTGAGAATAAACAGGCTAATGAAGAGACGAGCAACGAACGGCCAAACGGCTTCCAAAAGTTGCCGATAGATGTTTCGTTGGTCCAGTCAAATACTTTGACGAAGTTAGCGAAGTTGTTCCATTCGCCTTCTCCTACATAGGCATAACCCGTCAACGATTTGATGAGAAGCTGAATAATTGGAAAAGCGTTAAGGAGTAAGAGCACAACCCCAAAGAAGACCAATATGGTGTTCGCTGGAACGCCAAAGAAGGTAATTACACCGTTGGCACCGCGTTTTATTGCTTTTTGGAATGGTGTTCTCTCTTTTGTTTGAGTCCCTGACATTTTTCCTCCTTTCTATCGAAATAAAGGCAAGCCGGGAATGAATGACTCACTCCCGGCTTGCTTATGAGTCGGATTTAGTTAGTTTTTATTTTTTGGCGATGGCGGCATCGATAAAGTCGATAACACTATCGTAGTTGGCGCCGATGAAAGACGGGGTTTCGACGACGGCTTTGGCCTTGTTGAGCCACCAGTTGGAATCTGGGTCGTTAAGGCATGGATAGGTGTTAACTTCTCCAACATATCCTCCGTGGGAACGATCTTTGTTGATGCCCGGGAGTGATGGGTAGTCGCCGACGTCTCCGGCCCAGACGCTATAAGCGGTGGCGTTGGTGGAGATTAAGCTGAGGAAGGCGGCAGAAGCATACGGGTGAGTTGTGAACGGCATAACCTGGAGGTAGTGCTTGTACATGAATCCACCGAATCCTTCGAGGGCGGAGTCGAGAGAGGATTCGCCGGTGAAGGTTGAGCCTAAAGAGGCGACAACGATGTCTTTCTTGGAGATGGCTTCTGTTTCTTCGACCTTAAGGAGTTTAGAATAAACGATCCATCCGATGTTGCCCGGGGTTTGAGAGAGGTGGGCAACGGCTTTTCCGTCATCATCGTAGAAGACAGCGTTTTCGATGAAACGATCGATGAAGGCGTAAGCATATTTCTTTTCGCCTTTGCTTTCGTACTTGGTTAAATCGACGTCGGTGTCGGCCTTCGAGGACTCATAAGCGGCTTTTAGAGCAGCGACCTGATCGTCAGAGGTGAGCTGGATGAGCCAGTCCATGTTGACGTTTTCGTTGGTCGGGTTCATCGTGTCGATTTTGCCCTTATATTTGGAATGGGTGATATCCCAAACATTGTCAATGACCATGTCGGTGCCTTTGGTGTTATACATCCAAGTTTTGAAGTTGTACTGGAGGGTCATTGGGTTGCCGTCTTGAGCAACGTTAACTCCGGCGCCTTCTTTCCATTCTTTCGGCATGAAGTTGACGAAGTAGTTGGTGTCGAGGCCTTTCTTCTGAAGCTGATAGCCATCCTGGAGAACGGCACAGTCATAACCGTTAGTGGCCTTGGCGTTGATCTCTTCAGTGAGCTGGGTATAGATGACGCCGTCGACGACGGTGTCGTACTTCAATGGATCTTTGATGCCAGCGTTGTAAGCCTGGAGTTTTTCGATGAAGAGATTCTTGACGGCGTCTTTTCCGCCACGGCTTGTGGTGGCGAGAACCTTGAGCTGTCCAGTGGTGCCGAGTTCGGCGGCGGCTTTCTCGAAAAGCTTGTCTTGAGTGAGGGTCTGAGCTTCGGCAATAGCCTCGGTGACCTTTGCATCCGGGCTGAATTTTCCTCCGCCTCCACAAGCAGTGAGACCGCTTAACATGGTGACTGCGGCGGCCGCAAATAATAGGTTGTTCTTTTTCATAAATTCCTCCTGTGAGTTTTCGTAAGAACTGCGGATATTATGGTTGTAAGCGTTTACAAATAAAAGGGATTCGATAGTAAAAATGACAAAAAGAGACACAAGATAACAAAATGTCCAATTTGTTACAAAAGTCACTAAAAACTAACAATATGTAAATTTTATGACGACAAAAAAACGCCAAATTCGGGGAAAAATGGCGTTTTTATGCAGTTTTATTCGGCTGTTTTTAATTTAGTAAAAAGTTAATTCCTTAATAACTCTTCAATAATTGGTTTAACAAATAGGTAACGATATCCGTTAGTGGTGGGGTGGATTCCGTCCTCGGCCAGATGCTTGAGATAGTTGTCGTTTGGCTGATGGAATAAGTCAGCAATTTGGAAGCCCCATTTTTTCTGAAGAGCCACTAGTTCCCATTCGACGAAACCCTTGTAAGCCTCGTATGCGGAATAAGTCGGCGCCATCGGAGAGGAGTAAACTATGACCTTGCATTTCGGGGCGTTTTTCTTGATGGTCGCTAACACGTATTCGAGTGCCCCTGCGACGGTATTTCTATCTTGTTCTTCCGGAGAAAGATGGCTGCTTATTAGCCCGACCGGGAAACCTTTGGTGAAATCGTTGGTGGAGATTTGGACAACAATTGCGTATGGTGTCTTCCACCATTCGAAGTTATCGATTCTGGTGCAGTAGGAAGTCTCCTGATACCAAGCATCGACATCGTTGTCGGCTAAGGTGGTTCCAGAGAGAGCTTCTTTTTGGTAGTCGCATCCCGTTTGCTCAGCAATCATTTCGACAAAGCTTTGACCATCGGTGTCTTTGCTGCCGGCGGTTATTGACGATCCAAGGAAGAAAACAGTCTTCCCAATCAAGCTATTTTTGAACTGTTCCATTATGCTTGCTCCTTACTTTGGTGCTAAATTTAGCCCCGTATTTGATAAATAAGTATACAACAATCATAACAATGTTAGGAACTTTTAAAAGTTTTTAAACAAATCAACGATTTCGTTTCCTTATTTTCGAACAATAGATACAATGGTAAAAAAGCTAAAGGAGAACATTATGAAGTACGTTTGCGGAACTTGCGGATATGTCTACGACGAAGAGGTTGAAGGAACCAGCTTTGAAGAACTCCCAGAAGATTGGGTTTGCCCCCTTTGCGGAGCTAAAAAATCCGAGTTTTCTAGGGCTGAATAACTAGAAGAAAAAACGGCGCTTTTTATCGGCGCTTTTTTCTTTGCCCAAACAAATTGCTAACCCAGTTAGCGTTTTCCTTGACTATATAAAATAAGTCCCTATATTACTAACCTAGTTAGCAAAAGGAGGTTTCCCTATGGATTCTAAAGCCTTGGCGGAAATGGTGTTAAGCAGCACCCATAAAGCCAACCCTAACGATTACTCTCGCCATGTCGGTGAAAACGACAAAGGCATCAATTACGTCCTCCATTTCCTCTATAAATCGGAAGGACCTGTAACCAGTGGCGATATTGCCAAAAACGCGCCATTCAGCACGGCTAGGCTAGCTGCTCTTCTAAACAAGATGGAAGAACGCGGCTTGGTCACCAGGAAAGATTCTAAGGAAGACGCGCGTAAGACGTATGTTGCGTTGACCGAAGAAGGAAAAATGCTTCACGACAAGAATCACGAAATGATTGTTAATTGCCTTGCCAAGGTTATCGACAAAATGGGAGTCGAAGACTTCGAAGAACTTCAACGTCTCGTCCATAAGTGGTTCGTCGCCATGCAAGAAGTTATGAAGGAGTGCGAAGAATAATGTTTAAGATTTATAAGAATTTCAAACTTAGGGACTGGATCGGTGTTCTGCTTATCATCGGTTTAACCGTTCTTCAAGTTTACCTAACGATGACGATTGTCGATTACGTTCAGGGAATCATCAAAGCCGTCACGTTCGTCAATTATCACAACAACCCCGATGAACTCGGCGCTGGAATGGGCGCGATGATTGCGGCGATAGGGGGATGGGATGCCATCAACACCATCGAAAAAGCTCGTGCCATTCTTGTTCCTTTAGGAGTTCCGGAGGCATCTTTATCTCAGATTGTCTCAATCGCCAAGGCCAGCGAGGCCGATATTTGGTATAACGGTGGAATCATGGTCGCTCTTGCGGCTGGAATCATGGTTGTTCAAGCTCTTATTTCCGTCATCGCCTCTTATGTCGCGTCTGACCTTTCTACAATCACGCGTTCAAAACTCTATCAAAAGGTCGAAGGGTTCTCCCTAGGAGAAATCGGACGTTTCTCTACTCCATCCCTTGTCACTAGGGCCACAAACGATATTCAACAGATTCAAATGGCTAACCTCATCACGATGAGAATGGTTTTCGCTGCCCCGATTACCGCCATTTGGGCAATTTGCAAAATCAGGGCTTCCTCAACCGAACTAACCGTCGCTACGGCAATAGCCATCATGACGTTGCTCCTCATCATCTTTGCTTTGATGCTCATTGTTATTCCGAAGTTCAAAATCACTCAGAAATACATCGATAAGCTCAACGGCGTCGCCAGGGAAAATCTCACCGGCGTTCGTGTTGTTCGCGCCTTCAATGCCGAACAATATCAAGAAGATAAATTCAAATCCGCTAACAAAAAACTTACCGACACCATGGTCTTTACCGGCAAAGCGATGGCAATATTGAGCCCGGCCATGATGCTAATCATGAACGGCGTATCCCTTGCCATCTATTGGATCGGTGCCTCTTTGATTAACAATGGCAAGATCGATTATCCGACAGTCGCGTCCTTCATGATGCTTGCTTCTCAGATAATCATGGCCTTCGTCATGCTTATGCTTCTATTCGTCATGTGGCCAAGAGCCAGCGTTTCCGCTAAACGTATCAACGAAATTTTAGAAACCAAGCCATCCATCCTCGATCCAGAGGAAGAAAAAGAATTCACCGAGAAGGGAACCGTCGAATTCAAGAATGTTTCCTTCACCTTCCCGGGCGGCGATAGCAGTGCGATCAGCAATATTTCCTTCAAAGCCAATAAGGGAGAGACCATTGCTATTATCGGCGCGACTGGCTCAGGAAAAACTTCCATCGTCAATCTAATTCCAAGGCTATATGACGCCAGCGAAGGCGAAGTCCTTGTAGACGGTGTCAACGTTAAAGAAATTAAGCAGAAAACTCTTCGTTCAAAGATTGGATACGTCCCTCAAAAAGGCCTCTTATTCAAAGGGACCGTGCGTGAAAATATCGCTTTGGGAAATCCTGCAATGAGCCTTGAAGACGTTATCGAAGCCGCTAATGTTGCTGAAGCTGATTCTTTCATCAACGAGAAGGACAAAGGATATGATTCCGAGATTTCTCAAGGAGGAACTAACGTATCTGGCGGCCAAAAGCAGCGTTTATGCATAGCTAGGGCAGTCGCGGTTCGACCGGAGATTTACATCTTCGACGATTCCTTCTCCGCCTTGGACTATAAGACCGACCGCAAAGTCAGGACCAATTTGAAAAAACTTGGCGATGGAGCGACCAAAATCATCGTCGCACAGCGTATCGGCACGATTATCGACGCCGACAAGATATTGGTTCTTGAAAACGGAAAGATTGTTGGCAGTGGAACCCACCAAGAACTTCTCGATAGCTGCAGCGTTTATCGCGAAATCGCTTTGTCTCAGCTTAACGAGGAGGAGCTTGGCATAAAAGGCACCACGCCCTCTTTATCCTTAAGAAAGGAGGCGATCTGATATGCCGCCGATGATGCGTCGCATGGGAGGGCCGGTTCAAAAGGTCCCCGTCAAAGAGAACATCGCTAAACTCATGAAGTCGTTTAGACCCTATTTCGTCCCGACTATCATCTCCTTCGTCTTCGTTCTCATTTCCACGGTCTTAGCTATCGTGGCCCCTCATTATCTATCCGAACTCACCAACGTTATAACCGATCATGCAGGAACAAGAGATATTCCGCTTGAGAAGATTGGCGAATATGGTTTGATCCTCATCATCTTCTACATTGTTAACGCCATCTGCGCCTTCTCTTCGTCTTTCATCATGAATGTGACGACTCAAAGGTATTCCCAGAGGCTTCGCAATGAGATCTCCGTAAAGATCAACAAGATGCCTCTAAAATACTTCGACGCCCACCATTTCGGTGACACGCTATCTATCATCACCAACGATGTCGACACGATAGCTCAGTCCCTCCAACAGTCTGTAACGATGCTCTTCCAAAGCGTCTTCATGCTCGTCGGAGTCCTCATAGCCATGTTCGTCACTTCGTGGCAGATGGCTTTGACCGTCTTGGTGTCTATCCCTCTTCTTCTTATCGTTCTTGGCATAACCATGAAGTTTGCCGTTCCTTTGTTTAGAAAGAGGCAAGAGCTCATTGGCCAAGTTAACGGCATCGTCGAAGAAAACTTCACGGGCCAGCTCGTTATCAAAGCCTTCAATGCCGAAGAAACCAAAGGAGCAAAGTTCAATATCTCTAACTCGCTTCTTAACAAAACAATGTTCAAAGCTCAGTTCTTCGGCGGAATCATGATGCCGATGATGAGCTTCGTCTCCTATTTCTCCTATGCCACCGTCTTCTTGGTTGGAGGCCTTCTCTTATCAAGAGGCCAGTTGATTGGAGGATTCGGAACGATCACGGCCTTCACCGTTTACGTCAATTTGTTCCAAAACCCCTTGTCTCAAATCGCTCAGGCCATGAACTCCGTTCAGATGGCCGCTGCCGCCTCTAGCCGCGTCTTCGAGTTCTTGGAAGAAAAAGAACTAACCGACGAAAGCGAAAAAGTCGCTTTGCTCGATCACAACTGCATCCGTGGCGAAGTCGAGTTTAAAAACGTTAGGTTTGGTTACGACGAAAATAGAATCATCATTCCTGATTTCTCTGCGAAAGTGGAGCCGGGCATGAAAGTCGCTATCGTTGGACCAACCGGAGCCGGGAAAACCACGATGGTTAACCTCTTAATGAGATTCTACGAAGTAAATTCCGGCGATATTCTCATCGATGGGGTCTCCGTCAAAGATCTCTCTAGAAGTGAGCTACGTAGCATCTTCGGCATGGTTCTCCAGGACACTTGGATGTTTGAAGGAACCGTCAAAGAAAATATCGTCTTCAATAAGAACGACATCAGCGATGAAAGAGTCAAAGAAGTAATTGATGAAGCTAACTTATCTCATTACGTCAGCACTTTATCAAACGGCTACGACACAGTCTTAAGCGAAGCTTCTTCCTTATCCACCGGTCAGCGTCAGCTTCTTACGATCGCTCGCGCCATGGCGGAGAATTCCCCTCTTCTCATCCTCGATGAAGCGACCAGCAACGTCGACACAAGGACCGAGATTCAAATTCAAGAAGCTATGGATAAACTCACGAAGGGACGCACTTCCTTCGTTATTGCCCATAGGCTTTCCACCATCAAAAACGCCGACCTCATCTTGGTTATGAAGGATGGCAACATCATTGAGCAAGGAAATCACGAAAAACTCCTTGCCGATGGCGGATTCTACGCGAGCTTATATAACTCTCAGTTCGAACTTGAATAAAATGAAATCGGGTCATCTAGATGGTGATCCGATTTTTCTATAGTTAGATTTTTTGTTATAGGGAATTGATTACTATTTGTTAGAAAAACGATATTACGCATGCCGTGTATCTCTTAACTTTCGCTAAAAGAATTGCTAATATTTTGTCATAGACGTCAGAAGACTATCGGCCTTATGTACTTGAATGTCACCATATCGCAGGCAAACGATAGAGAACCATGACGTTTATTGGCGGATTGGAGTGTTAGGATCCGTCAATGCGGGAAGCATCGCCCAGAAGATGAATAGAATCGTGGATAATTGGCGACCACAGTGACACGGTCCACGACTCGAAACCATCCACGCTCCGCACGAATTAATTATTAATTTGAATCAGAGGCCATCCAACTGAAGCAGTGATGAAACACCAGTGGCTATTGTCGATAGGGATATCGGCAGTTAGTCGCAAAGTGTTTTTAAGTTGGATGGTTTTTTGTTCCTTCTTAAAACCACACGGTCAATAGGAGGAACTAAATGTGTTAGTGGACCAAAAATTTGAAAAATGGATTGAAGGCTTATCCGAAAATTACAAAAAAGCCCAAATTAAAGCCGCCGTTCACGTCAACGGCGAACTTATTAAGTTCTACTTTGAACTTGGAAAAGAAATCACGAAGACGTCCTACAAAGCAACGTATGGAAGCAAGTTCTATGACATTCTTAGCGGAGAACTCAAAAAGAGATTGCCAAATATAAAAGGGTTCTCCGCAAGAAATTTGTACTATTGCGAAGCTTTTTATACGAAGTATAAAGAGATTTTGCCCCAACTTGGTGCAAAATTGCTATTGGTGCCGTGGAATCACCACAAAAAGATTATGGAAAAATGCAAAGGCATCGATGAAGCAGTCTTTTATGTCGAGCTGGTTGCGGAGTCTAATTTATCTAGATCGGAACTAGAATCTCGTATCTCGTCTAACGCTTACGGAAGAAGCGAGAATACGCTTAATAATTTTGAGAAAACCTTGCCAGTCAAAGATGATTTCAAGAACCATTTGATGAAAGATCCATATAACTTCGATTTCTTAACAATCAGGGAAGATTACGACGAAAAGGAATTAAAGGATCAATTGACTAGAAACATCGAATCGTTTTTGCTTGAGCTAGGAAACGGTTTCGCATATGTCGGCAAGGAAGTTCGCTTGTTTTTAGGTAGAACCGAAATGTATTGCGACTTGCTGTTTTATAACATCCCCAACCATTGCTATGTCGTTATAGAAATTAAGACAAGCTCATTCAAACCCGAGCATATGGGACAACTTATTGGATACACGGCTACGATTGACGCGACGTTAAAAGGTGAGAAAGATAACCCGACAATCGGCCTACTGGTGTGTCGAGATAAAGATGACGTACTTGCAAAACATGTAGTCAACACGATGAATGTTCCGCTGGGAATATCTGAGTATCAACTCGCGAATTTAATTCCCGATAAATTCAAATCTTCACTTCCGAGGATTGAGGAATTGGAAGAACTTGAAAAGAATTAATCTTACTCGGCTCTACGCTAGATTGTTCTGCCTTATTTCGAGGTAGACGGTGAAGAATTGCCGCGTTTTTTACTGAAGACGATTAGCCAAACAATAGGAGCGATGGCGATTATGGAAACAATGGCTGTGACGAGGAACATGTGGTTATCCGGAGCGCCAACGGTTTGACCCAAATCATCAACGTAAGTGGATGAGAAGAATAAGGGACTGATGTTTGATCCGATAACCATAGGGAGCATAACGGCCCCAACCATTCTGACGCCTTGGAATAAACCGACTTCTTCGCTTGGCGTTTCATCGCGTAATGTTGCACCTAAGACGGCGGTGCCGACAAGGTATCCGATCATCATAACGGTACCGGCGATTATGACCGGCGCCTGATTTTTGAAGAAGAACAAAAGGAGGGCGCCTAACGCCATGAATCCGATAGCGGGGAAGATGAGTTTCATCTTTCCGATCTTTTCCATAAACGCGCCGAGCACGATGACGACGAGCGAAGCGATACCCATGATTAAAATCATGGATACAAGGAAACTGTCGCCCATGCCAAGTCCTCCTCTTTCGACCGGATTTTGGAAGTAGACCATGAAGTAGGGCATAAAGCTATCAACAGCGATGTTAAAGAACATAAAGGCGATGAGGGATATATAAAATCTTGGTGTCTTCTTAACGGTACTGGGCCTAAAACCATACACAAGGCTCTTAAGATATGGCTCTTTTCTATTGGACTTGATGTTATCTTTCGGAAGAAGGAATAAAGAGGCGATGCCTATCAAAGTTGTGACAACTCCGAAGACAAGGAAGAAATAAAACCAATCCATTTGCACAGATTTTGCAAATTCTTCTTGAGTCTGGCCGGCTCCGATGGAAGTGGTGCCGATATGGAAAATGCCGCCGATGCCAATCATGGCGCCCATGGCAAATAAAGGCATGACCGATAAAATGGATTCGACGAAGGGACGGTTCTTTTCGTTTGTGTTATCGGTCACCCAAGCGTTGAAACAGGCATCGTTTGACGTCGAGCCGAAGAAGGTCATCAAGCAGTCGACGACGACGTTCATGATACCGCACATAAGCATCGCGTTGGCTAGAGTTAGGCCGAATGCGTTCTTTAGCCCTCCAAGGGACATAACGCCGAATAAGAAGACGGTAACGCCCCAAACGATGTAACCAAATGATATGAACATCTTTCTTTTGCCTAAGCGATCGCTTAACACGCCCATGAAAAAAGTGGTCAAAGTGGCGACTACTGCAGAGGCCATTGTCATCCATGTGATGTATTTGTAGTCCCCCGTTTGAGAATAGACCCACAGATTAATGTAGTTATTTTCTATAGCCCAGGCGAGCTGGCCGGCAAAACCGACAAGGATGACGCTTATCCAGTTACGCCACCCAAATTTGTTTTTATCCATATGAGGTCCCTTTGTTTATTTATTTCATTATAAATAGGGATGTTATTTGTCGGCATTGAATTCTTTTGAGATCCAATTTTCGTTGTGTGGCAATCAATATGCGCATGAGGCAATACTTTTAAAGATTTGAAGTGGTAATATATAGCCATCATGCAGTTGCCTAAGATACATATAGACTTTGGTCATATCTCTAATGTCCAGTGGGTTTTCGTTTGGATTTTCCTCGGATTATTTCTAGTTACTTCGATAATCAATCTCGTCTTCGCATATTTAGAGAAGGAAAAGGAAAGAAAAATAACGAAATGCCCGTGCACCTTGTCATTGGCTTTTGCGGTAATCGCGTTTGCTCCAAGCGAATGGCTTATCTATTGCGGCTTGTTCGCTGGCTTGGTCGGGGACTTCTTCCTAATTTGGAAAAAGAAAAAAAGATATCTCGCCCTTGGGTCTTTGGCCTTTTTCATAGGCCACGTTTTCTACATCATCCGTTTAGCTCAGTTCTCTCTACCCGGCATGGGAGATTATTCTTGGGCGTATTTCTCGGCTTGGGTTGTTGCCGCTATTATCTTCTTGTGCGCTTTCTACGCCTTAGGAAAGAAAATCATCGGCCATGGCAAATTAGCGACCGCGTTGATGTTTTATTTGGCGATATTGGGGTCGCTTATCATATGGTCGATAATCGGTTGCTGCATCGACTACCATTTCGCTTTCCTTTTCATAACCGCCTTAGGTGCCATTACTTTCTTGGTGAGCGATAGTTTAATTGGCTACACCATGTTCACAAAAGACATAAAGCGTCGTGATTTCTTCATCATGGCGACTTATCTTGTGGCTCAGCTTTTGGTTGTGTCGGGCATGCTTCTTACCGCCATAACCACGGTTACCGTCGCGTAAGTTTCGCTACAAAATGTTTTGCAAATGTTTTATTCTTTGTCATATACAAAGGAGTTTTTTATGAAAAAACAGTTGATAGGTCTTTCCTGCGCTGCCCTTTTGGCTGGAGTGATGTCTTCTTGCTCATTGATCAAAGCCAAAGTGGAAGAACCGGTTAGGGAAGGCGACACCTACGTTGTCAAAATGGCTAGTGCTTTGAACTACGAAGAGAAGATAAAAGCCAGAGGAAACGCGGTCGAAAAGCTTGGAAAAAATCTTAAAAAAGCAAAGGTAACTATGACCAGCCGCCGTTACTATGGAAAAGCCGGAATGTACGAAGACGGCGTCGGCGAGTACGAATTCTTCGAAAATGGTGCTTATTTGGAAGCTTACACCGTGGGTGGCGAAGCCATGGACGGCGTCGATATCCCGTTAGACGAATTCGAGAGTACGTTGAAGGTCGTCACGAAAGACGGATATGCGTATACGTATGAATGCGATGAGGGCCCTTACGACGTTGAAGGCGATTTAATGGTCCACCCGTTTACCGGTGATATCACACAAATGATAGGCGCCGCTTCCTTCGCTTTCGGTCCTGGAACGTTTGGCACATTCGAAAACGGAAATGGTGTTTACTATTATATTGACACTTACGACAGCAGTATGTCTGGATACGACAAAGATGGAAATCCGACCTCCATTAGAACCGTTGAGTACGAGGAGACCCTTGTCCTTTATTCCGGTGACTGCATCACCGGCGATCCTGTTGCCATGTACTCTTATTCCCACGAGATGGCTTACTGTGACGAAAATCAAGTCGTTTCCGCGACTCCGACTCTTATCGGAAAAGAGGAAGCCGCCATCAAATTTGAATTCGGCAAGAGAAGGACGATGGAAAAAACCGACGAGTTCATTAAGGGCTTAGAGGAACATCCAGTCATTTGTGATTTCGATGGTTTCGACCTTTATTCCGCCCCCGCCACCTTATCTTCCGACGGAAAGACTTTGGAGAGCGTTGGAACCCTTTCTTATGAAGAAAGCCTTGATGGCGAGTTTACGAAATTGGGCAACAACGGAAGCAAAGCCACCGGTTTCCTAAGCGAAAACTGCTTGGAATTTGATAAGGGATACGCCTATAGAATCGATACCACCATCGATTTCAAGAGCTTAATCTTCACTGGCGCAATTCCTTCGGTCGCCAAGAGCTCTGACATTAAGAATTACAATTCAATCACCGTTGGCAATAACGTTGCCTGGCCGCAAGAGCTCAAGGTCATGGAATACGGAGGAGCCACCTATATTTACGCCGTTGAGGACGTCGCCATTTGGATGGATGCCAAGATGGAAACCGAGGTTACTCAGACGGAGATGGGACCGGTTGTCGATAACAAACTCACCGTTACCAAAGCCGCCAATCCGTTCGTCCACATCAGCTAATTTGATCTAGGCAAATAATAAAACCGGAACGCGCCATAAGAACGTTCCGGTTTTTTGCTACTTCATTGATAAGTATTCGACTAATTTCTTTGAGGCCTTCCCGCGATGCGAGTATTCGTTCTTGGTGGCCTCATCGACTAATCCGAAATCCTTGTCAATTTCATTGCAGTGGAACCATGGATCGTAACCGAACCCGCCTTCTCCGGCGGCTTCTTTTAGAATTCTTCCAGGGACTAATCCTTCAAAATATTGAGGCACGGCATCTTTATTTTCCAAATAGCAGATGATGCAACGGAACGCCGCATCGCGTGTTTCACCGTCTGGTATCTTCTTGCTCAAAATGGAACCGGCGACCCTATAGTCACCTCCGTTTTCCTCGCAGAAGCGAGCGCTATAGATTCCGGGGAACCCGTTTAGATAATTGACCTCGAACCCCGAATCGTCAGATATGACCGGTAGATCGACCTTGTCAGCAACGCCTTTTGCTTTGATGTAGGCGTTTTCCTTGTAGTCTTTTCCAGTTTCTTCTGGATCGCTAAAGACTCCGAGACTTTTTGGAGTAACGACTTCATATCCTAAGGGGGAAAGGATTTTCTGGAATTCTTGAACTTTGTGGGCGTTATTTGTCGCCAATACTATTTTTTTGACCATGCGGTAATTCTAACAATTTCTAAGGTTTGTTGATTAGCGAAATTTATTAATGAATAGTGGTGGTGGTTTACGCTTTGTCGGAAAAACATATAAACGTATGCACTTTTTTGGCCAAATGTGTTCATTTTGTCTCATTCATGTGTGCACACTTGCAAGGATTGTTAAGTCAGTTAAGATAAAGAGGTATGAACTACATAATATCTTTCGATTATGCTGCCTTAGCCGTTTTAGCGGTAGTTATCCTTTGCTCTCTTTTCAAAAAAATTTATAAGACCAAAGCGGGCCGCTACTTGATGCTTCTTTGCGGTTTTACATTCGTGACGGCGGTCTTAGATATTGCGTGCACTGCCGCGTTTGACGTATCGAACGAAGCCGGAAAAATCTTCCTCCAGGCGATGAACACTTTGTATCACGTGTTCCGCTCCTCTACATCGGTCTTCTTTGCCATATATCTAATCAGCCTTACCGACACTATCCAGACCTTTAGAAAGACCTGGCAGTTGATCGTTTTGTTCTTCGCTCCTGTCAGCATCAACTTTATTTTCTTGGTGACCAACCCATTCCATAACTTGTTCTTTACGGTTGTTAATGAAAACAATGTATGGACATATGTGAGGGGTCCGTTCATCTATATCCAATACGGAATGGCCATCCTCTATTTAGGGGTCGGCATTTTCTACCTTACCAAATATGGTAAGTATTTCTCAAAGTCCAAATTGGCGACCCTTTACTCTTTCTACGCAGTTACTGGCGCGACAATCCTTATCCAATATTTCTTTCCGAATCTATTAATTGAGCTTTTCGGAAACGCCGTCACCCTTCTTCTTTATTACATCATGCTTCACCGTCCAGAAGAGGTTTTGGACCCAAGAACCGGCGTTCAAAATAGGGATTCCTTCCTTCTTGACTGCAAGCGCGGCATCGATTTAAAGAAGCACGTGTATATAATTGTCGGTCACCTTCATAACTATCGCTCCCTCATGGCGATTTATGACAGCAAAACGACCGCCGAGTTGATGTCTTCGATTGGCAAAAGATTTAGCAATTTAGGGAAGGGCTTTGGGATCAAGGCCACTTACTACACCTCACAAGAAGGCGACTTCTATGTAGTTTTCCCAACGAGATACAAAAGGCGCGCGGTTGCCTTTGCCTCCGCAGTCCAAGACTTCTTGACCGGTGATTTGTCGGAAGGCCGTGGTGGCTTCCGCGGCAAGGCTAGGACGATATTGATTCACCAGCCATATGATATCGATGACTATGAGGGCTTTGCTTATTTCACTTCCACCTATTGGCAATTCCCACAATTCAAAGACGAAGTCGTCGTCTTATCCAATTACCGCGATAAGCCGGGAATCCAGTCTCTAAAGGAAGTTAACAACTTGATAAAAGACGCTATAAAAGGCAAAAAATTCGAAGTCTTCTATCAGCCGATTTACTCAATCAAGGAAGAACGTTATACCACTTGTGAAGCTCTTATTCGTCTGCATACGGATAAATATGGATATATTCCGCCGGACGCCTTTATTCCGTTTGCGGAGAGCAGCGGTCAGATAACTGAGATCACCCAGATTGTCGTTGAGAAAGTCGCTGACTTCGTATCCAGCTATGATTTCAAACGTTTGGGAATGCAATCCGTTGAAATTAATTTGTCCATCGCTGACTGTTTGGATGAATCGTTGATTGAGAAACTCAAGAAATTGACCGACGCCAAGAACATCCATCCTTCGACTTTGAACTTTGAAGTCACGGAGACATACGCGACCGATCAACGCGATGAAGTCAACGCGTTCCTTAATAAGCTTTCCTCTCTCGGATTCCAGTTGTCTCTTGACGACTTCGGAACTGGTTATTCGAACTTCGAACGTTTGGCCGACCTTCCGTTCAACTTGTTGAAGATGGATCGTACCATGGTTCAAAAATGTGGTGACGAGAAAATCAAAAAGATAATTCCGTCTGTTGTCACGGTCGGAAAAGTCTTAGGCCAAAAGATCGTTATCGAAGGTATTGAAGACGAAGAACACTTGAGAATCTTCGAGAAGTACGGCGTTGATTATGTGCAAGGCTATTACTTCTCCAAACCTCTTCCGATGGCGGACTTCATCAATGTCGTTGCCGAGAAGAATATAAAGGCCGCTGACAAGAGCGTAAAGTAAATATACGTACACCTTGGTTCGTTATTTCGGGCCAAGGTTTTTTCTTGCCGTAAAAGCCGTTTCGAAGTTTTGCAAAAAAATGATAGTGAGAAGAAGAGAGTCTATTCTCTCTTCAATTTTTTATCTTGATTTACGCCTATGAAAGCAAGTTTTTGGCCAAGCTAAAATTAAATTATAGGTATACGCCTACGTGAGAAGGGGGACGTAAAAATGGAAGCGATGATCACGGTAAGACTATCGAATGGAATGTTGATAAGCGTTCCTTTTAAAGGCTATAAGGAAACTTTGAAGCGTATAGAGGAAGAAATGGCTAGCAGAGAACCAAAAGAAGAGAACAAACAAGATAAATAACGCTCACAAAGAACGAGTGCGCACAAGGAGACATATATGGTTCAAACAAATATAAAAGCGATTGGAGAAGGAAAGTGGAAAGGGATGGAGATAATCCTCGTTGAGGAATATAAACCCACTTATGGAACCGTAAAGGTCGTTTACACCAATTATTTCGGTAACTGGCCTTCGTACATAGCTGCCCAAATACCGACAATATACCACTATGTGGGCGAAATCGAGTGGAATGAATTCTTGGATAATTTCAAGGGATGGAGGCTATTGGAGGCCGTCGATGTCCATGAAGAAAAGATAACCAAGATTCTATGCTCTGACATGGAGGAAATCGATGATGTCGAGGTCATGGGGAAAGCGTGAGGAAAAATAAAAGCCCCGCATTTTAGCGGGGCAATTTCGATCTAACTGGAGCAAGTGACGGGAATCGAACCCGCGTGACCAGCTTGGAAGGCTGGAGTTCTACCATTGA
>JAKSUL010000020.1 GCA_024409055.1 Bacilli bacterium | reverse complement strand
ACCTTGGTATTCCTCCGCTCGGCGAGGGGGATCGACGAGAAGTATTCCCTGAGGTACGGCATCTGCCTGTTGCGGACGATGTCGACTATCTCCCTCCTCTCGAAGTCGTACAGGACGCAGCAGTAGTTCTGCCCGATCTCCTCCCGGAACCTTATCTCGTCTATGCATAGGACCCTGGGCATCCGCCTCCTCGGGACCGCCCTGACCTTGTCGTCGAACATCTGGAGCACCCTTTGCCTCGTGAGCCCGTACCTCGCCGCGATCTGCGCGAACGTCAGCGGCCTAGTGAAGTCGCTCACGATGAACGACTCGACCTGCCTCGTCACCGTCGAGTGCCGCCCGACCCCATCCAGCGACGGGGAGTGCGTCCTGCCGCATTTCCCGCAGCGCAGCCTGACCTTCCTCACCCTGAGCACCTCCTCCATGTTCTCGGACTCGGAGCACCTGACCTCGACGGTGTAGCGGCCGCAGACCGAGCACGGCCTGAAGCCGCAATTCGGGCACACCCTCACGCCGGGTGACTGCTCCACCTCGTATATGAAGCCTCCGGGGATCCTGATCGGCTCGTTCTCCTTATTCACGAAATTGTCCGCGTTTATACCCAAACGCG
Source organism: Bacilli bacterium (assembly GCA_024409055.1). Taxonomy (GTDB): domain Bacteria; phylum Bacillota_I; class Bacilli_A; order RFN20; family CAG-826; genus Alloenteromonas. The sequence continues at coordinate 25,859 of JAKSUL010000020.1, read as the reverse complement.
CCAAAAGGGTGTTAAAATCCATATGAAAAAAGACCTCCTATGATTGAATTTCAGCGAATCCATTATAGGGGCCTTTTTTCTTTCCTTGACCGACCCAATCTGTCAAATTAACTGTGCTCGGCATTTTTTCGAAGCACAATTTATTTAACAGAACCCGAAAAACCCAATGACCATTGAACAATCATTGGGTTTTCTTTTGCTCAATTTTATTTTCCGCCGATGCTGAGCTTTTTGATGTAGGCGTCAGCAACCGAAATGGAGGAGTTCTTAAGTTCAACTCTATTAGAGAATTCCTTAAGATCGGAGAATAGTTTCAAGAGGTTTCCTGAGATGGTGATAAGAGTTAATGGCTCTGCGACTTTGCCGTCTCTAATCATGAATCCCTGGGCCTGGCAGGAGAAGTCTCCACTTTGTGGATTCATGCCGGTTCCTAGTCCTGCGATATCGGTGATGTAAACACCTTCCTTGATTGGGGAAATCATTTCTTCAAAGGTCTTCTTGCCTGGTTTGATGAATATGTTGCCGAAGCCAATTCCGATTTTGCTTCCGGCCCATTGCCCGTTTCCGGTCGATTCGACTCCGTCTTTTTTGGCGGTCTCACGGTTGTAGAAATAACCTTGGAGAACGCCTTTTTTGACTATTGTCTTGTTGTAGGTGGCTACACCTTCATCGTCAAAGTAAGAGAAGAAGATGTTTTTTGTTAACGGCTTTTCCTCAATCGTCAATTTGCTGGAGGCGATCTTTTGTCCGATCTTTCCAATTAAGAAGGAGGACTTTCTCTGAACCTCATCGCTTGAAGCCGACTCTAAGAAATAAGCGGCCAACGAAGCGACTATATCGCTATGGAGGACTGTTGGATATTTCTTCGAAGCGCATGGAGCCGCTCCAAATTTGGCGATGGCTTCATCGCAAACGGTTTTGACGGTTGCTTTAGCGTCGAATTTAGAGAAGTCGTCTCCAAGATGGACTTTATATGCGGTCTTCACATCTTCGCCTTCTTTCGCCACTACAGCGATGACGTATACGAAATAATTGCTCTTTTGCTTAAGCTTGAGGCCATATGAGTTATAGAACTCAGAGGAAGAGGTCGTCTCTTCGTAATCGACTTCTTCGACTTCGCTGATTCTCTTATCGTAGGCGAATGCGACTTCTTCGAGCTCGTGCATTTTGGCAATCTTCTCGCTTAATGGAGTTTCGGCCAAAACCGGATTGTACATGTTGCGTTTGTGGTATTTTTCGCTGCCTTTGAATAACTCGGCCTCGCCTTCTTTTTCACTAAAAGATGCCGAAACGATGATTTGAGAAACGAGGTACTCAAATGTGTCCTTATCCAATTTGTCGGTGCGGGCGCTTCCGAACTTGCCGTTGTAAATGCCACAGGCGGTAACTCCCTGAGATTCGGATATGGTGAGGTTCTCAATCTCCCCGTGATAAAGCTTTATCGAGGTGCTGGAAGAACGACCGATTTGAATTTGAGATTCGCTGATCCCTCTTTCTTTTGCCAAAGCAAAGAATTTGTTGAAGTTCATTCTAGTTTTCCTCCTCTTCCTCCGACGGTGATTTCGGAAATCCTAATGGTTGGTTGGCCGACGTTTACTGGAACGGATCCGGAGGCGGAACCGCAGTTGCCTTGTCCCATATCGACGTCGTTTCCGACACGGTCGATATTCATCAAAACTTCTTTGCCCGATCCAATCAAAGTGCATCCTTTGACTGGTTCGCAGATTTTTCCGTTTCTGATGATGTAAGCTTCGGAAGCCGAGAAGTTGAATTCACCGGTTGTCGGTTCGACAGAACCTCCGCCGAAGTTGGCTACGTATATTCCTAGCTTCGTATCTTTGATGATGTCTTCTGGGTTATCTTTTCCGGCCGCGATGTAGGTGTTACTCATACGGGAGGTTGGCTCATACCTATAGTTTTGCCTCCTGGAGCATCCATTTGCTTCCATGTTGAGGCGGCGTCCATTGAATTTATCGACTAAGAAACCAGTGCAGATTCCGTCTTTGATTAATTGATTATTCTGCGTAACGTGTCCCTCGGAATCGATATTGTTGGATCCCCATTCATTCGGCAAAGTGCCGTCATCAAAAGCAGATACCAATGGAGAAGCGATTTGTTCTCCGATTGAATTGGCAAAAACGCTTAATCCTTTGGCGGTTGCGGTAGCCTCCAAGCTATGTCCGCATGCTTCATGGAATATAACTCCGCCCCATCCGTTTCCGACGACGACCGGGAAACGACCTGATGGGCATTCTTTTGCCGTCAACATCATGATGGCTTTTTTGCCGACATTCTCTGCAATCTTTTTATAGTCCAAAGTGTCAGTGAACCAAGAGAACTCGCCGTAGCGGCCTGGACCTTCATATGAGCTTTCGATTTGCCCATTCTCAGAGGCTAAAGCCACGAAAACCATCCTGGCCCTTTGCTCGTTATTGACGTAGAGGTTTCCTATATTTCCTTCCGCGTTATAAATCTCGATATCGCGATTGCTGCAAGCGAAAGCGTTTTGGACCCTAACGATTCTAGGATCTACTTTCGAAGTGATTTCGTAGCATTCTTTTAGCAAAGCGATTTTCTTTTCTTCTGGAACATCGATTGGGCGTTCTTTGATTTTGTTTATCGTCTTAACGGTGCGTTTTTCTATTTTTTCGACCGTAATGATCCTTTCACCCTCATAGCCAGCCGCTAATTTGGTGGCTAAAGATAAAAGGCTTTTGGCCGAAAGGTCGCTTGTGTAGCCATAAACGCTCTTTAAACCTTTTAAAATACGAATACCGGCGCCGAAAGACTGAGAACCACCACAAGTCTCGACTTTTCCGTTTTCCAAAGAAACGGAACTGGAATTCGTTTGCTCTACATAGATCTCAGCGTAGTCTCCACCAGTGGATAAGGACGCATTGAGAACTTGAAGAGCCAATGATTTGGATAACATCATTGGCGTTTCCTCCTGCTTGATACGCTACGCATATTAGCACTAATTAAACAAAAAGCCCCCCAAAAATGGTAAAACCTCAAACTAAAGTTTGCGTTTGTCCTGTTATCGGCGACAATTTAATTGATGAATTTCGAAGAACTTCTCAAAACCGCAAAAGACTCTTGGGAAAAAAGAAAACCGACTTTAACTCACGATGAAATCAAAAGGATTTCTGGAAAGGAAGGAGTCGCAAATTTTCTCGTCGGCTTCATGACCAGCGAATACTACAAGAGGAAAAAATTAATTTTCGAGGGAGATCTGACGATTGGATATGTTTTCAAGATGTTTTTGGAAACGTCTGAAGAAGGAAACGATATTTGCCCGACATGGGTCTTGTTCTCCCCGTCTTCTTCTGTCTTCAACAATCCAGAAAAACTATTGGCCGTTTACGAAAAGCTTCAGCAGGAATGCGAAAGAAAAGATCATTCTCTCCCCAAACCCTTGTATTATGCTTTGACTAGCATGTATGCAAGCGGGGCGTATATTCAAATTCCGCCTCAATTCACAAATGGCGACCTCGTGTATCTATCTATTGCGTATGAATATAGAAGAGCCACCCCTGATTTCAAATTGGGGTACAACTTGATGCTGGCGTCTAGGGGCATATCAAAAGGAGTTTTGTATTTGCCGCCGCAATATTGGAGCAAAGAATGGGCTGAGTTCTACAGCCGAAAGGAGAAATAATGGCAACTTTACTTTATCAAGGACATGCTTCGTTCCGCTTGACCACTGCTTCCAAGAAAGTGATCTACATTGATCCTTTCGCGGGAGAGGGCTATGACAAGCAGGCGGATTTGATCCTGATTACTCATGAGCACTACGACCATAACGATGTTGCGAAAGTTCCGATGAATGAGAGAACTATGGTCATTAGGCCCAGCGACGCTTTGATTGATGGCGCATATGAGGATTTCTCATACTGGGGCGTCGATATAAAAGCTGTGCCTGCTTATAACAAGAACCACAATCGTTCCGAATGCGTTGGATATCTCATAGATGTCGACGGCGTGCGTTTATATTTTGGCGGCGATACTTCCACTACAGACTATATGGAAGAGATGGCCAACTTGCACATCGATTATGCCTTTTTGCCGATTGACGGCGTTTATAACATGGGTCCTGAAGAGGCCACTAAATGCGCCGAGCTTATTAAGCCGAGGCACTTTGTGCCGATTCACATGAAGCCTGGCGCTTTATGGGATGCGAGGCAATGCATGAAGGTTACGGCCTCTATGGCGATGCTTATGAGACCTGGTGAAGAATTTTTATTAGGAATTGACTAGTTTTCTCTTGCAACCCATAAGGGTTTCAATTAAATTATGCATACTCTCTGTGCGGCATAGCCCGTACGGCGAAAGGAGTTAGGGAATATGAAAAAAGGCATTCATCCGGCGTACAACAAGTGCACAGTCACTTGCATCAGCTGCGGAGCCACCTTCGAAACTGGTAGCGTCCTTAAGGAAATCAAGGTCGATACCTGCTCGAACTGCCATCCGTTCTACACCGGCAAACAGCGTTTCGTCGCCACCGACGGCCGCATCGATCGCTTCAACAAGAAGCTCGCCAAAGCCCAGGGCAATAAATAAGGGGCAACAACTTAGCAATAATGCTAAAATAGCCGGGTATAAAGCCCGGCTTTATTTTTGAGGAGGCCCATTCGCCATGTCCAACAAAAAATTCTACATCACAACACCAATCTATTATCCAAGTGCATCTCCGCACTTAGGACACGCTTATTGCACCACTATGTGTGACGTTATAGCTAGAGGAAAGAAACTTCGTGGCTATGATACTTATTTCCTTACTGGAACCGATGAACACGGCGAGAAAATCCAGAAGAACGCCGAGGCTGCTGGAATCACTCCACAGGAGTTCGTTGATAATGTCGCCAAGCGTTTCGTCGACCTTTGGAAGGCTATGGGGATTGCCAACGATGATTTCATCCGCACCACTCAGCCGCGCCATGTTGAAACCGTTAAGAAAATATTCACGAAATTCGTTGAGAACGACGATGTTTATCTCGGGTCCTACGAAGGCTGGTATTGTGTTCATGAAGAATCTTATTGGACCGAAACCCAAGTTGGCCCAGAGCACCTTTGCCCAGAATGCGGCCGCCCGGTCGAAAAGAAAGCCGAACCTTGCTATTTTTATCGCTGCAGCAAACACGTTCAGGATCTATTGAAGTTCTACGATGAGAATCCTGATTTCATCACCCCGGTTTCCCGTAAGAACGAGATGATCAATACATTCATCAAACCAGGCCTTAATGATCTCTGTGTCTCCCGCACCACTTTTAATTGGGGAATTCAGATTCCTCAAAACCCCGAGCACGTCATTTATGTTTGGTTGGACGCTCTTTCAAATTACATCACCGCTCTTGGCTATGATCAGGACGATGACTCCAAATTCCAGCGTTACTGGAACGACCCCGACACTGAGATTGTTCACGTTGTTGGTAACGATATCACCAGGTTCCACACCATCTACTGGCCGATGTTCCTCAAGTCTTTGAATTTGAGAGAACCGAACCGCGTTTTTGTTCACGGCCTCATGATGATGAAAGACGGAAAGATGTCCAAATCTAAAGGAAACGCCATTTCCGCTTATCCTCTTATTGAACGTTATGGCGTCGATGCTGTTAGGTATTACATGGTCAGTGAAATCACTTTCGGAACTGACGGAACTTTCACCCCTGAAATGTTCGTAGACCGTGTTAATAGCGATTTGGCCAATAACATCGGCAACCTCCTTAATAGAACCGTCTCAATGATCAATAAATATTTCGACGGAATCGTTCCGGAATATAAGGGCGACTACAACGAACTCGCCGCTGATGTTCGTGGCGTCACCGAGAAGACCATCAAAGCCTATGAAGCTCTTAACGATGACCTCAAAGTCACAGAAGCATATGCCGAAGTCATGAATATGGTTTCTCGCGCCAACAAATATATCGAAGAATCTGTTCCGTGGGCTTTGGCCAAAGACGAAACAAAGCGCGACGAGCTTGCTGCCGTTATGTCTAACTTAGCCAACGTTATTTACACCGCTGGCGTTCTTCTTTCCCCGATCTTTGTCGAAAAGAGCGAGAAGATCTTTGATCAACTTGGTGTTCCGGCTGAACTTCGCAACTACGAATCCATCCAAAAATTTGGCGCCATCGGAAATGTTAAAGTCAACAAGGGCGAGCAACTCTTCCCACGTCTTGATGTCGCTGCCGAAGTCGAATATATCACTGGCCTCATGGCTGGACCGAAAGAGAAAGCGGCCGCTTAATGGACAAAAAATCCTTTCCTTTATACACACACGCCACGTGCGTCGATCTTTCCTTTGAAGGTAAGGGTGTCGCAAAGAACGGAAACGATGTTGTTTTCGTCGACGGCATGTTCCCCGGAGAAGAAGGCGAGATAGAGATTTCTTACCGTCGAAACGGGGCTCTTTTTGGTCGCGTCAAAAAACTCGATAAAGTTTCCCCGAATAGAATCCAACCGCGTTGCCCGGTTTGCTCCGCTTGCGGAGGATGCTGCTACCAACAGCTTTCTTATAAAACCCAGCTTGAATATAAAACCAAAAAAGTTAAAGAGCAGTTTAAAAAGATAGGTCATATGGATGTTTCTCCGCTTCCGTGTTTAGGAATGGAAGATCCATATAATTACCGTAATAAAATCCAGATGCCTTTTGGATATGACAAACGTCATCAGATTGTTTGTGGGTTCTATAAGCAAAAAACTCATCAGATCATCCCCATCACTGAATGTGCGATTGAGGACAAGAGGGCATCCGCTATTTTAAGCGCAATAAAAGATTTGCTTAAAGGATTTAAGCTTGAGCCTTATAACGAAGATACTGGGTATGGATTATTAAGACACGTACTCATCCGTTGCTCACATTATCGCTCTGAGATAATGGTGGTTTTGATAACCGCTTACGATACGTTTCCCGGAAGAAATAACTTCGTCAAAGAATTGATAAAGCGTTGCCCTGAGATAACCACGATTGTTCAAAACATCAATAAGAGACATACGAATGTTATTTTGGGTGAACAGGAACGCGTTTTGTATGGGCCTGGTTTCATCAAAGATACCTTATGTGGCATCGAGTTTCGTATCTCTTCGAAAAGCTTCTATCAAATCAATCCTGTCATGACTGAGGTTTTGTATGGAGAGGCTGTAAAGGCCGCCCAACTTAGTAAAGAAGATGTTGTCCTGGATGCTTATTCTGGAATCGGCACTATTGGGCTTATCGCCTCAAAACACTGCGGACATGTCTTGTCCGTTGAATTAGTTCCTGAGGCCGTTAAGGACGCAAAAGAAAACGCCAAAAGAAACGGGATTAACAATTTTGAAGTTGTGGCTGCCGATGCTTCCGATTATATCGTCGAACTTGCCAAAAATAATGGCAAGATAGATGTCTTGTTCATGGATCCGCCAAGAAAAGGGAGCGATGAACGATTCCTTAATTCTGTGAAGAAATTAAAACCGAACAGGGTTGTATATGTTTCTTGTGACCCAAGCACCTTGGCTAGGGATGTGGCTTATTTAAGCGATATGTACAAGGTGAAATCCGTTCAACCGGTTGACATGTTCCCTCATACATTCCACGTTGAGTCCGTAGTTTTATTAGAAAAATAGTGAAAAAATAGTGAAATATTAATGAAATTTTGATATCATTATCATAGGAAAATCCCTATGATAAAGCCTGTTATTGATAACGAAATTTTAAGGTATATTTTAGAAATAGAAAGGGACAAAGATTCTTTGAACAGAATCGATGTTCCGTTGGTTTTGTCGAATAAATTTAGAAAAAACACCCGTAAAAGATCTTCTTATGCATCGAACAAGATTGAAGGAAACCCCTTGTCTTTTGAGCAGGCAAACGATGCTATTGAATCTGGAAATAGGCACTTTTTAAAACCAGAACAAGAAGTAAGAAATTATTATTCAGCATTAGAATTTTTGGAACTCAAGCTTAATGATCGTGAACCTATATCAATTAAGTTACTGCTAGAAGTTCAAAAAAAGATTTGCGAAGGAGAGTCAAAAGAAAAGATTGGCTTACGAGGACAAATGCCTACCGGAGTCTTATTTGCGGTTTGGAATGATGATGGCACTCCGGCTTATATTCCTCCAGAGCACTCTGATGTTGCGGCGCTTCTCGAAGAACTTTTCATTTATATCAATGAGTCGGACGATCATCCGCTTGTTAAAGCTGCCATTTTGCATTATCAGCTCGTAACAATACACCCTTTCGAAGACGGAAATGGAAGAACGGCAAGAATTTTGTCTGGCTACTATCTATCACTATCTGGATTTGGGTTTAAGAGTATTGGCTCTTTAGAAGAATATATGTCCTATGACATTGAAGAATACTACGAGTCTATACAGATGGGGTTGCCAGTATTGTTTTATGATGGAAGAGATAATCCGCCACACATTGAAATATGGATTAAGTATTTCTTGCGCGTTTTTTCACTTTACGCTTCCAAAGCACTATCTATAGCAAAAGAAGAAGTGAATGATGCTGAAGAACAAAGATTGACCCATTTGTCTAAAAAAGCAAAAGTTTTCTTGAATTATTTGAAAGAAAATAAAGTTAAAATTTTTGCTCCTATCAACATGTCGAAAGCTTTTGGCGTTTCAAATAGAACAATTATCTATTGGTGTTCTGAACTTGCACAAAATGGTTATATAGAACCCGTTGTTTTCAACAAAAGAATTAGAGAATATAAAGTAATTTGATACGAATGCATTTGTTCTTCTGCATTATTTATCAAACACACGTTTGAGCTTACGACGAGACACCACACATGTCGAGACGGTTATGTTACTAGAATTAAATAAAATTTAGAAATCTATTACGGATTAGAAATAATGTGAGATGATATTCATATCGAAGGAGATTTTTTCATGAAAGATCTATTGAAAAAATCCGTAGCGGAAGTCATTGGTACATTTGTTCTTGTTTTCGCTGCGGTCGGTACCGCCGTATTTACCGGAGAAATCGCGGCGACCGCTTTGGCGTTCGGTCTAGTCATCGTCGCTATGGCATATTCTATTGGCAGAATTTCTGGCTGCCACATCAACCCGGCTGTTTCGCTTGGTTGCCTTTTGACGGGAAGGATGACTTTTAAGGAATTCCTCGTTTATGTTGGTTCGCAGCTTCTTGGAGCCATATTGGGCGGAGTTGCTCTACTTGGCATCGTTAAGCTCTCCAATATTTCGGGCTTCGATTTTGTCCACGCGGGTAGCAACACTTACGCCGGTGGATGGAACAACGCGAATGCCGCTGGTATCATTGGCGCTTTACTCACCGAAATCGTGCTTACGTGTGTCTTTGTTTACGTTATCCTCAATGTTACCGAAGAAGGAAATACGGGCATCGGCAAAAAAGCCGGATTGGTCATTGGCTTGACATTGACCCTTGTTCATTTGGTCGGAATCGGCATTACCGGAACTTCCGTTAACCCCGCTAGATCAATCGGCACCGCTTTGGCTGATTTCATTTATTCTGGTGATCCAGCCGCTCTTGTCTGCGTCTGGATGTCTATTGTTGGACCGCTAGTTGGTGCTTGCGCCGCTGCCGGTTTATACAAAGTTCTTCATTCCAAAAAACAATAATTAGTTTTAAAAAGGCCGCTAAGCTCTAAGCGATTTAGCGGTCTTTTTTCATTATTTATTTTTGTAGAACGACTTATACCTTTTGAATAAATTTTTTCCAGATTCGTACATTGAATTTGGGCTCATGAAATGAGAGAACTCAAAGGTGTTGATTTTGGAGCAATACTTTTGGGATATTTCCAACTTTTTCTGTAGGATTTCGAATTGGACTGGATAGAACATGTGCCTCGGATCTCTATCGAACGTTTCGACGTTGGCCCAAAGTTCGACTCCGTTCTTGTCGGTTGCTCTTTTGACTGCTTTTAGGTAGTCTTCGTATTCATTTAACGGAGCAGTTCCTTCATTAAATGCAATTGAGTTCACATATTTTCCGCATTTGCTGAGTATTTCGTCCCATACCTCAAATGTTTGCTCTGGAGTAAAGGGGTCGGACGGAACCATGAACTTACTCCTAAACAAGGAGCACCAATACACTTTCATGTTCGGCGTCTTTTGTTGTATCAATTCTGTTAACGCATTGACTGACTCGATGATATTGAACTCGACCTTACAAACTTCGAGCGGTAGATACCAACCCACCAAGTTTTTGTGATGTCCATAACGCTCCATGACTTCATCTATGAACATAGCGTTTAGTTCTTTTAGTTTGTTGTAGTCGCCGTTGTCCCAATTTCCGTTAGACATATATAAACCGACGTATACGTTTATGCCTAATTTCTCAGAGGCATCGAGCATATAACCTAAAAAATCGTTGCTCTCATCATAGAAAGTCGGGAACTTTTTGGATGGATATATGCATTTACCATTTAACCCACCTCTAATAAAGATGATCGTATCGATTCCGACCGATTTCATTGCTTTGAGATCTTTAATCCATTCTTTCTTGGACCAATTTGATGTAGGAATATCGATAGAAACCTCATCGATAAAAGTTGCTGTGATTGGATAGTTTTTCATGATGAAAAAATTGTGCGTTCTGAGATAAGAAAAAGCAAATTCTCTTTTCGAAGAGAAAACAAGAAGTAAATATTTCGGATTATCTAGAGGCGGAATATATTATTCGTGTGGAGGCAACTAACTATGTCTAGAAAAGTGTTGATCGTTTCGTCCAGTTTGAGAGCTAATAGCAATTCGGAGTTTTTAGCGAAAGAGTGCGAAAGAGGGGTTATCTCGGCAGGAAATGAAGTTGAGTTTATTTCACTAAAGGGAAAGAACATTAAATTTTGCGTTGGATGTTTAAACTGCCAAAAGACCGGCAAATGCGTAATTAAGGATGACGTATATGCGATTATGACGAAAGTCAAGGAAGCGGACGCGATTGTTTTTGCCACCCCTATCTACTATTACGAGATGAGCGGGCAACTCAAGACCCTTCTCGATCGTTTGAACCCTTTATACGGAACCGATTATAAGTTCCGCGACATTTATATGATTGCCACGGCCGCTGACGAAGATAAAAAAGCGTTTGATAAAGCCTACAATGGTCTGCAAGGCTGGGTCGATTGCTTCGAAGAAGCTTCGCTTAAAGGCCTTGTTGCTGGTGCCGGAATCGATGAATCCGGAACGGCAGGGAACGATGCCAAAGTAATGAAAGAAGCTTACGAATTAGGGAGAAACATCTAATCCGCTAGAAGATATAACGGCTTATTGCCGTTTTTCTTATGGATTTTTTCTTATTGGTCTTAAAATGTCGTTCATGGACAAGACCAAATTTAAGATAGAATATCAAAACCTTTCCGCCCTTGAGTTTTCAGGTGAAGTTGAAATCGATCCTGACGTTTTTGACTTCGCTATCGGGGATCCTGACATTTTTACTGATCCTCGAATCACAAAATATGCAATGGAAAAAGCCTTGGAAGGCGACACCCACTACGGAACCCCTTCAGGCAAAAAAGAGTTAAAAGAGAGAATCGTTAAATTCCACAACGAACGCCTGGGCCAAAACATAAACGAAATGAACGTTCAGGTTACCTCTAGCGCGACTCATGCGATGTTTTTGGTTTTGAAAGCGTTGCTGAACCACGGCGATGAGGTGATTTGTTTTGCTCCTTATTTTGCTAACTACACGTCTCAAGTTCTTCTTAATGGCGGAGTCCCCGTTATTGTGCATACCCATTATTCGGATGGATTCGAAATAATGGAAAATGAATTAAGAGCCAAAATTAGCGATAAAACCAAAGCGATCATTTTCAACAACCCATGCAACCCTACCGGCCGACTTTATAGCGAAGAGACAATCGCAATGCTTGCTAGAGTGGCCAAGGAAAAAGATCTAATAGTCATTTGTGACGACATATATACAACCTTCGTCTATGGGGATAGGGAATTCAGGTCAATATCTAGCTACCCAGGCATGTTCTCTCGCTGCATCCAAGTTCGCTCATTCTCTAAGGACACGATCATGACTGGATGGCGAATCGGCTACATTGTTGCCGATAGAGAATTGGTGAACTTAACTAAGATCATCAATGAAAATGTTGTATACGCCCCTTCTGTAATTTGCCAAAACGCCGCTATACGTGCTTTGGATTTGTTCGATGATATTTCTATGCAAGTCCAGGCTTTGTATTCAAAGAGATTAAACAAAGTCTATGAGTGCATTAAGAAATCTCGTTACTTCGATTGCCTTCCTATTTCTGGAACTTTCTATGTATTCATGAACATCGAAAAAACCGGAATGGAGGCCACTGAATTTTGTGAATTCGCCTTAAAAGAGGCTAAGGTCAAAATGTTTGCGGGTAACCTTTTTGGGGGAAATGAATATAACCACTTCGTTCGCCTAGCTATAAACATGGATGTTGAGAAAATCGAAGAGGCTTTCGCTCGACTCGAAGCTTTGCCATATCCTGGGGAGGCAAAATGATGGAAATTCTTTCCCCGGCTGGCAATTATCAAAGCGCGATGGCCGCTTTTTGCGGAGGAGCTGACGCCGTTTATCTTGGCGGCAAATCTTTTTCCGCCAGAATGGGCGCCGATAACTTTTCGAATGAAGATTTGACTAGCGTCGTTGATTTTGCTCACTCCATTGGGAAGAAAGTCTATGTTACCTTGAACACCCTTCTTTTTCAGGATGAATTCATGGAGGCTGTCGAATTCGCTATTTTCTGCCACGAAATAGCGGTTGATGGAATTATCGTTCAAGACCTCGGATTAGCTTCATATCTCCATCAAGTTGTGCCTAACCTTCCTCTTCACGCCTCTACTCAGTTGAATTGTCATAACCTTGATCAAGCATACGCTTTAAAAAAGGCTGGTTTCGTGCGAGTCGTATTGGCGAGAGAATGCCCCAAAGAATTTATCAAGGAAGTCAAAAAGATCGGACTTGAGGTTGAGGTTTTCGTTCACGGTGCCTTGTGCGTTTGCTATTCGGGCAACTGCTTGCTTTCCTCTTTTATCGGTGGAAGAAGTGGAAATCGTGGACGCTGTGCCCAACCATGCAGAATGAATTACGACGTCTACGAAGATGGCCAAAAGATCGCAGAAGATTGCTATGCAATTTCCACAAAAGATTTAGAGACATTAGACTCAATTGAGGAACTAAGAAAGCTTGGCGCTGATTCATTGAAAATAGAGGGAAGGTTAAAGTCTGAGGCCTATGTCTACCAAACTGCTTTGGCATATCGTCATATGGTCGATCACCTTTCTAGCAAAGGAGACAAAGAGAAACTTCAGTCTCTATTTTCACGTGGTTTTACCAAAGGCTTTATTAATGGAGAGTCCCCGTTTGAACTTTTAAACCAAAAGACATCGTCTCATCAGGGCGAAAGAATAGGCAAGGTTGTGCGCGTTCACAACAAAAGAGTCTCAATTCTTTTGGAGAAAGAAGTCCACCGTCTTGACGGCGTTCGCTTCAATGGGCCAGAACAGCTTGGGTTAGCGCTAGAGAAATTCTTTGTTCGTGGAGAAGCCAAAGAAATTGGAATGCCGCGCGAGACCATCGAGATCGCTAATGTGGATTTTAGCGAGAGAATTATGGGGCAAGAGGTTATTAGAACCACCGATCACAGCCTCGAAACTAACATTAAAGAAATATTGAATAAAGGCATACGTGTTCCCGTTTCCGCCACTTTGGACATAGGAATTGGCGATCCTTTAGTGCTAACCGTGTCTTTTAATGGACAAACCGTTAAGGCGATAGGTGGGCTTGCCGAAAAACCTCAAAAAGGCGGCACTCCATGGGAAAGAATTCGCTCGCAGATGGCAAAGTCCGGCGAATATCCGTACTCGATTCAGAAGCTTTTTATCCAAGGAGAAGACGCTTTCGTTCCTATTTCGTCTTTAAACGCTTTGCGCAACGAAGCGTTTGATAAGCTAAGAAAAGCTTTGACGAAGCACAATTCTTTTGTTCGCGGAAATTACGAGTGCGTTAACGCTCAGGCGTCATCTGATTTCCATTTTGAGGTCGCATCAACAAATATCGATGAAATGACGCCGTACGACACTCCATATATCCAGAACCGCGTTGTCTATGGGCGACTCGAGCATAAGGATCACGAAATGATTTCCTTCGCTTGCGAAGTTCCGGAGACTATTGAGGCGATGGCGTCCCCCTATTGCAATATCACTAATTCCTACGCCTTGGATTTCTTCTTCGGCATGGGGTTTACTACATGTTTTGTTTCGCTTGAGGCCGATTACGATTCAATCAAATCCATGGTCGAAGATTACGAAAAACGCCATAACGTATACCCTAATATCGGTGTTTTTGCTTATGGAAGACCGGAGATGATGATATTAAAGAGTTGCCCTATTGGAACGATTTATAAAAACAAAGCGCTACATTGCAATCGCTGCCACAAGCATAGATACGAATTGAAAGATCGTTTCGGCATTTATTATCCGATGAAAGGCGATTCGGCTTGTACCACCACAATTTACGCTGACAAACCAGTTTTCTTGCTGGATAAAATCGATGAGCTCGAAGATGCTCATGTTTCTTCTGCGCTAGTCAGTTTCACTGTCGAATCGAGCGAAGAAAAGGAATCGGTTTATTGCTCGATGGCGGATCAAAACGGCTTCGATCCGGAAAAACATAATCGCGGGCATTATCGAAAAAGAAGCCTTTAAGGGTTTCTTTTTATTGTTTTTTATATACAATCGTCCTAAACGACGTAGTTTTTTACGATTTAGGAGTGGTTATGGACAAATTGAAAGAGGCTCGTTCGCAAATTGATGCGATCGACAAAGAAATAGCTTCTTTGTTCGAAAAGAGAATGGGAGCTGCGGCCGAAATCGCCGAATACAAAAAAGAGTTTGGCTTGCCTGTGTTTGACCCAAAGAGGGAAGAAGAACTTTTGGCAAAGGAAATCGCAAACATAGAGAACCAAGATCTTCGCGCTTATTATGCGAATTTTTTGAGCGGATTATTCGATGTGTCCAAGAGTTACCAAGCCGCTTTAATGAACGGAGCGAAATACGCTTACTGCGGAATAAAAGGCGCTTATGCCTATCTTGCCGCTAAGAAAATCGCCCCCACTTCAAATTACCTCTCCTTCCCAACTTTTGAAAAAGCTTATGCCGCTGTCGTTGACGGGAAATGCGACGGAGCCGTTTTGCCGCTAGAGAATTCCTCGGCCGGCGATGTTGGATCGGTTATGGATCTAGCTTTCTCCGGCAACCTTTACATCACCCAAATGGTGAATCTTGAAATATCTCATGCCTTGATGGCTAAAAAAGGCGTAAAGCTAAGCCAAATCAAACGCGTTTGGAGCCATCCTCAAGCCTTAGCTCAATGCGATGAATACATCAACCTCCATAAATTCGAAACTTTGGAGTACCCGAATACCGCGGTAGCGTGTAAGAGTTTGGCGGATTCCGATTTTACGGATGTGGCGGTCATCGCGTCAAAAGAGAATGCCGAGATCTACGGATTAGAAATTTTAGAGTTAGGGATTAACTCCGAGAAAAACAACACCACGAGATTCGGACTATTTAGCCGCGCTATGCGCTTACCGGATCCAAGAAAGAAAGATGAATACTCGATTATCGTATTCACCGTTAAAAACGAAGCTGGCTCATTGGCGAAAGCGCTGAATATCATCGGATCCCATGGCTTCAACATGAAAAATCTTAGAAGCCGTCCCCTCCGTGGATTAATTTGGAATTACTACTTCTACATCGAACTCGAGGGGAACGTCAATAACGCCGACGGAAAGGAAATGATCCGCGAATTGTCGACTTTCTGTGATAAGCTCAAGCTTTTGGGCTCTTATACCGAGGAGTGATTATGGTTATTTCCGTTAACACAACTCCATCTTACGAGGTCAAGATTGAACGAGGCGGTTTATCAAAAGCCGGTGAATACTTTTCGCTTAATTGTAAATGCCTAATTTTGACTGATTCAGGTGTTCCCTCGTCTTACGTTGAAACCATTAAGACTCAATGCGAAACGCCCATTGTTCTTGTCATCCAACAAGGAGAAGAGAACAAAACTTTTGAGTCCTACATGAAAGCTATGCAGGTCTTGATTGAGGCGCAGTTTTCCCGCAAAGACTGCGTTATTGCCGTTGGCGGCGGAGTCGTCGGTGACTTAGCTGGTTTTGTGGCTTCTACATACATGAGGGGCATTGATTTCTACAATGTTCCAACGACTCTTCTTTCCATGGTCGATTCCTCGATTGGCGGCAAAACCGCCGTTGATTTCATGGGTTATAAAAATATGGTTGGGACTTTCTATCAGCCAAAAGGAGTTCTCATCGACCCCGAAACTCTTTCGACCCTTGACGAAAGACAAGTCAAGGCTGGCTTGGCTGAGGCGATCAAAATGGCAGCAACATTTGACGAGTCTTTATTTAAAGACATCGCTGAACACTCTATCGATGCTACGGATATTATTTACCGTGCGATTAGTGTTAAGAAAGACGTTGTAGAAAAAGACACCAAAGAATCGGGCCTAAGAAAGGTCTTAAATTTCGGGCATACCTTAGGGCATGCCTATGAGGCTTTGTCTCAGGGAAAACTTCTCCATGGAGAGGCCGTTGGTCTAGGAATGATACCGATGAGTGAGGGTTTGGCTAGAAAAGAAATCGTCAAGGTTCTTGAGTCGTATGGATTACCGACGACAGGGCATTTTGACTATGGCGATTTAGCCACCACCATGAGTCACGACAAAAAAGGAAATAACGGGTACGTTGACGCTGTTTTTGTCAAAAAGATTGGATCGTTTGAGATTAAAAACGTTTCTGTCGACGAATTAGTCGCCCTTTCAAAGGAGGCAAATATATGAGCAATGTTTTAGGAAAGTACGTCACTTTGACTTTGTTCGGAGAGAGCCATGGTCCTTATGTCGGAGCCACTCTTGACGGGATGCCTGCTGGCATTGAAGTCAAAGAAGATTCCATTAAGAAAGCTTTGTCATTAAGAAGACCTTCCTTTTCCGGGGAGACTCCTCGCGTTGAAAACGACGAATTCGAGATCATTTCCGGCGTATTTGATGGGAAGACTAATGGAGCGCCTATTACCATCATCATCAAAAACTCGAACATCGTTTCTAAAGATTACGATGAAGTGAAGAACAAATGCCGCCCAAACCACGCGGACTATGTTGCCAATCAGAAGTATCGCGGTTTCGAAGATTACCGCGGAGGAGGACATTTCTCCGGAAGGATAACGGCTGCCTTGGTCGCAGTTGGAGCGGTTGCTCAAGAATATCTATTGAGCAAAGGCATCAAAACAGATGTTCACATTGCTCAACTTGGCGCAATAAAAGATAAGACGTTTGATCTAGTCGACCCCACCGCTCAAATGGAGTTACTAGAAGGCAAGGCTTTTCCTGTTATCGATGAAGCTAAAACCGAGAGCATGAAAATAGAAATGGAAAAAGCTCAGGCTAATGGCGATTCAGTTGGCGGAAGTATTGAGGTTGCAATCACCGGGCTTCCGGTCGGCTTAGGAGAACCTTGGTTCAATAGATTTGATGGTGCATTAGCCAATGCGATGATGTCGATTGGCGGTGTCCGCGGAGTCACTTTCGGAGACATCGATGAGAATGTCGGCGGATTAGGGTCCAACTTCAACGATCCCTTCTATGTAAACGAAGAAGGAAAGATAAAAACAAAAACGAATCATTCTGGTGGCGTCCAGGGTGGAATAACGAATGCGATGCCGGTTGTTTTTAAAGCGTTGATTAAGCCAACGCCTTCAATATCCACAAAACAGGAAACCGTCACTAAGGACGGCGAGAATACCACTATCGCTTTATCGGGCCGTCATGATCCATGCATCGTTAGGAGGATGGCTTCCGTCTTAAAGGCCGTTGCCGCTTTGGTCAGCCTTGATTTTTACGTTGGAGAATTTGGGAGAAGGTAATGTTATACGGTCTTATTGGCGAAAAACTCGGGCATTCTTTCTCCAAGAAGGTTCATGCCTTGCTCGGAGATTATCCCTATGATCCAACAGAGATCAAAAAGGATGATTTGAAGTCTTTTCTCACGAACAGGGAATTCAAGGGAATTAATGTCACTGCCCCTTATAAGCAGGACGTTATCCCGTTTTTGGATTTTGTCAGCGAAGAGGTCAAAGAAATCGGAGCCTGCAACACGATTGTCAATAAAGGCGGAAAACTATTCGGTTACAACACGGACGCTTACGGCCTTGAGATGCTCATAAGAAAAAACGGAGTCTCGATACAAGGTAGACGTTGCGCCATTTTAGGAACGGGAGGCACGAGTAAAACTGCTTTCTACGTCCTTAAAAAACTGGGTGCTTCTTCCGTTATTAAAGTTTCTAGAACGGGAAAAGATGGTGCGGTCACATATCAAACCATGCCCAATGACATTGAAGTAATCGTCAATACGACTCCCTGTGGAACTTTTCCAAATAATGATGAATCTCCAATTGATTTAACTCGGTTCAAATCTTTGGCTGCTTGCTTTGACGTTGTTTATAACCCTCTTAGGACCGCTTTGGTGAGCCAAGCAAAATCTTTGGGTATAAAAGCGGAAGGTGGCTTATATATGCTTGTCGGCCAAGCCATAAAAGCTAGCGAATACTTCTTAGATACCAAATATTCGGATGAAACTTTTGAAAAGGTCTTCAACGTCATCTTCGATAAGACACAAAACGTTGTTCTTATTGGTATGCCGACTTCTGGCAAAACCACGATTGGAAAAAAGTTAGCCAAAACCATGGATCGCGAGTTCACCGATGTCGATGATTGCATCGAAAAGACAATAGGGATGAATATCCCGGCCTATTTTGAAAAGTTTGGAGAAAAGCAATTCCGCGACATCGAGGAACAGATCATCGCCGAGCTATCTAAAAAGTCTGGTTTGGTCTTAGCTACAGGTGGAGGTTCGATTCTTAGGGAAGCAAACGTCAGAAGACTAAAACAAAATGGCGTTTTGTGTTTCTTGGATCGCTCTCTTGATAAGCTGCAGGCTTCTTCGTCTAGGCCTTTATCGAGTGACAAAGAAACGCTAAAGAAGAGGTACGATGAGCGATATTCGCTTTATAAAGCAGTCGCAGATGTCGTTATCGACGGAAACGGGACGATTGAAGAAGCCCTTAATAAAGTGAAGGAGAAAATATTATGAAAATCCTTGTAGTCAATGGGCCCAATCTAAACATGCTGGGAATTCGTGAACCTGAAATATACGGAAACAAGACCTATGAGGATTTGAAAAACCTCATCGAAGATCACTGCAAAAAGAAAGGAGTCGAAGTCTCCTTCTTTCAATCGAATCATGAAGGTGCCTTAGTGGACGCTTTGCAGCAGGCTTATTTCGATAAAGTTGATGGCATAGTCATCAATCCAGGCGCCTACACCCACACTTCAGTAGCTTTGCTCGACGCCGTCAAAACAATAGGCATTCCCACTGTTGAAGTTCATATTTCCGACCCTGACAAGAGAGAAGAGTTCCGCCGTATAAGTTATATTCGTTTAGGATGCGTCGCTACCATAAAAGGAAAGGGATTCCAGGGCTATTTGGACGCAATTGATTTTCTTTTGGAGAAATAAATGATTGTCACTATTGCTAAAGGAAAACCAAATGGAAGTGTGACGGCGCCTCCGTCAAAATCCTTTTCGCATCGCGAGTTGATCGCGGGGATGCTTTCGGGCGCCTCTAAGATAGAGGGCCTTTCTTATAGCGAGGACATCTTGGCCACTTTAGATTGTGCTAAAACATTTGGCTCAACTTGGACAAAAGAAGGTGACGTCATCGCTTTTGAATTCATTAAAGAAAATGACTCGATACCAACATTTGAGTGCAGAGAATCCGGATCGACTCTCCGTTTCTTTTTGCCAATTGCCCTAACCAAGTATCGGACTTTCGTTTTGCATGGGTCTCCCCGTTTGATTCAACGTGGCATCGGCGCTTATGAAGCGTGTTTGGCCGAGCACGGTGTCCGCATTCAAAAAGAAAGAGACAAAATCGAGGTGAGTGGATCGCTGTTACCTGGCGTATACAAAATTGACGTCACCTCATCGAGCCAATATGTGACCGGCCTTTTATTTGCGCTGCCTTTATTAAATGGCGCCTCCTTTATCGAATTCATCGGTGAGCCTTCGTCAAAACCATACATAGACATGAGTTTAGAAACCCTTCGCCTTTTTGGTATTCAGATAAAAAAGACGAAAAATGGTTTTGAAGTCCCCGGCGGGCAGTCCTATCAACCTCGAAACATAAAAGTCGAAGGGGATTATTCAAATGCCGCATTCTTAGAGGCCTTCTCTTTCTTGGGGTGCGATGTTTCCGTTGCCGGATTAAAAGAAGATTCCGTTCAAGGGGATAAGGTATATAGGGAATTTTTCCCATTGCTTAAAGAAGGCTGCGCCTCTATTGATCTAGACTCCTCTATCGATCTTGCCCCTGTTTTATTTGTTTTTGCCGCCATGAATAAAGGGGGTCATTTTACCGGGACTTCCCGTTTAGCCATAAAGGAAAGCAGCAGAGCCGTAGCGATAAAAGAGGAATTAGAGAAAATCGGCGCGACGGTCGAAATAAAAGATAATGAAGTCGATGTAAAGCCGGTTGATTTGAAAATCAATGACTTTAGGTTTTACTCGCATAACGACCATAGAATTGCCATGGCGTTATCTTTGCTCTCTTATCTTGGGGATGTTGAGATAGGCGGTGCCGAATGCGTTAAAAAATCATTTCCCGATTATTTCAAAGTGCTCGAGAAACTAGGCTTGGAGGTTTCTTATTATGAGTGAACTCCCGAAGAAAATATTAATAGTAGGATTGGGCTTAATGGGCGGAAGCTACGCCATGGCGTTAAGCAAAAAGGGCTATGACGTATACGCTATTTCCAAAGATGAAGAAGATATTGTCTTGGCCAAAAAGCAAGGAATGATCGTGGATGGAACCACTTGCGTAGAAAAAGGCTTCGTTTCTTCCTTTTCGCTAATTATTTTCGCTTTATATCCAAACGTTTTGGTTTCTTGGCTGGAAGAGAATTCGTCCATGATTAAAGACGGGACTCTTCTTACGGATGTAACCGGTGTTAAGTGTTCTATCATTTCTGGCGTAAAGAAAACCTTAAAAGGAAAAGATGTAGATTTCGTCTTCGCTCACCCGATGGCCGGAAGAGAAAAACGCGGCATTAAATACGCCGATGACGGAGTCTTCAAGAAAGCGAATTTCATCGTTGTTCCAACAGAAGGGAATAAAGAGGAAAACATTAAGAAGATTGAATTACTTGGGCAAGAACTTGGATGCGCCAAGATAGCGAGATTATCTCCGGACGAGCACGATGAAATGATTGCGTACCTATCGCAGTTAACCCACGTTATCGCCGTCGCGTTAATGGATGCCAAAGATAACACTCATTTGGCCGACTATACGGGCGACTCTTTTAGGGATTTGACCCGCATAGCCCAAATCAATGAAGAGATGTGGACCTCGCTATTCATCGAGAATAAGAAGAAACTAATTGATCAAATGGATTTGTTCCTCGATGAGATGAAGTTGCTCAAAGAGGCAATCGAAAATGAAGACACTGCACTTCTGAAAGAAAAAATGAAGGAATCGACTCGCCGCAGATCGATGTTCGCATTAGAGGAGGAAAAAAGAAAATGAACTTAAAAATGAATAAACAACTTCCGACCCCGAAAGAACTGAGGGACATGTTTCCTCTCGATGAAGAATGCGCTGAGACAAAAGAGAAAAATGATGCTGAGATTCGCGCCATCTTCAAAGGTGAGAGCAAAAAATTCCTTATCATTATCGGCCCTTGTTCCGCCGATAGAGAAGACGCCGTTATCGATTACGTCAAAAGGCTTAGGGAAATCTATCCAAAAATCAACGACGTTATTACGATTGTCCCTAGGATCTACACCAATAAGCCGAGGACGATGGGAACCGGATATAAAGGAATGCTTCATCAGCCCGATCCCGAAGGCTCACCAGATTTATTAAAGGGGCTCATCAGCATCCGTAAGCTCCATATGCGCGCAATTCGAGAAACCGGTTTTTCCTGTGCCGACGAAATGCTTTACCCTGAGAATCACGCCTATTTGGCCGATTGTCTTTCCTATGTTGCGGTTGGAGCTAGATCCGTCGAGAACCAAGCTCATCGTTTAGTTGCTTCTGGCATAGACGTACCCGTTGGAATGAAGAATCCGACTTCAGGAGATTTGACGGTAATGCTCAATTCAATCCATGCCGCTCAATTCTCCCATAACTTCATTTATCGTGGTTGGGAAGCCGAGAGCACCGGCAACCCTTTGACCCACGCTATATTGCGAGGATATGTTGACGAAGAAGGGAAAAGCAATCCGAACTATCATTACGAAACTTTGGCGAAATTGGCCCAGATTTATTCCGCCGATAATTTTGAAAACCCCGCTTTGATAATCGATTGCAACCACTCCAATTCCGGCAAACGTTATCTTGAGCAGATTCGCATTGCCGAAGAAGTTTTGGCCTCCATGTCCCATGACCCAAAGGTTAGAAACCTTGTGAAGGGTTTGATGATCGAGTCTTATATCGAAGACGGGTGTCAAAAAATTGGCGAAGGCGTGTACGGCAAATCCATTACAGACCCCTGCCTTGGCTGGGAAAAAACAAAAGATCTTCTTTTCGAACTGGCCGATAAGCTTCGTAAACTCAAATAAAGACCCTGTGTCCATTGGGCACTAATTTTTCTTGTTCTACGCCCATCTTTGCAAAAAAATGAGCGATGTTTTCGCGCTTTTAACCATCTCCGTCTTTTTCTTTTTAAAGAAATGTTTAAGAATAAAGGCGGTTTACATCATGTTTGGTTTTTATTACATCATCCCTTGTGCGGTCATTGTCGTCCTAATCGTTATAGGACAATTGACTGATAGCGGTTTTTTCGCCATCCAAAAAAAGATGGAGGGGCGTTATGTCGATATTTGGGAGAAAATGGTAAATGAGCACCACTTGTTAACCAAGAAAGAGTGCGGTTGGTTCAAAAGAGAATCAAGATTAAGGGCATTCTTTGACCTTGTTGATAAATATCCAAATAGAGTCAATGACTTCGCTTCTTTCATCGAGGAAAACTCCGAAGGCATTTCCCAATCGTTTATTTACAGTAAACGCAACACCTCTTGCGCATATTTCGTTTCCTTAATCGTTGAGCTCCAAACGAAAACGGGCACGTTCTTCTACGGATATACCACGATGCTTCTTAGTTATTTAAGGAAGAAATCCGTTTTCTGCCGCGAGAATTCCTTAAAAGCCCTCTTTCAATGTGGTGATCCTGGTTTGGGAGCCAAAGCCCTTATCGAATTAAGCAAAACCGATGATGTCCATAGCGAAAAACTTCTCGAGGACATTTTGCTTGGTTTCAATGGCAATCACGTCGCCTTAAGCGATGCCTTGATCGAGAACTTTGATAAGCTCAACCCTTCTTACCAAGTTGTTTTCGTTCACTACCTCACCATCGAAAACATCCATAAGCACGATGAGTATCTACGCGCCAAAATAGATAATTCTTCTATCGATTTGATTTGTTCTGTCTTGAGGCTCATTTCCAAGGATAAGACCGAACTTAACAAGCAAATCCTTCTTTATGTTATCGAAAAGTATTCCGACAAAGAGGAAGACGAAGCCGCTCCGGCGTTTGTCGCTGCCACTGGTTTGGGCGGATATGCTGGAGACGATTTGGCAATGTTTGCTTTAACAAGGGCTTTAGTGTCCAAACATTGGCAACTTAGAAACAATGCCGCCAAAGCCTTCATGGCAATGAAACTCCCCCAAGAAACCATCGACGTGCTTCTTCGCTTGGCCGACCCATTTGCTAGAGACGCCCTTTCTTATGTTGTTGAGGAGAATCAGAAATCATGCAATTCATAGACACGTATCTCCTTGTATTTGATATTTTCATGGGCGTTTACCTCGCCGTTTATTTCGCCTATTTGATAATCAGTATTTTCTTTAGCAACTTCAGAAATAGAAGATCGAAAAGACGCCACAGGATGCATAACGTTATCGATCACGAATACTTTTATCCTGTTTCGATAATCGTTCCGGCATATAACGAAGGAGAAACCGTTGTTCAAACAGTTAAAAACCTTCTCAAATTGGAATTTAGAAGATACGAAATCGTGGTTGTTGACGATGGCTCCACCGACAACACAAAACAATGCATGTTGGATGCCTTCCCTTTGGTGGCTGAAACCTCTAGGCCGATTAGGTATCAGCTTGATTGCCACACTATCAAAGAGGTTTATTCGTGCCGACTTGGAGATGTCATCATCACCCTCGTCTCAAAAGAGAATGGTGGTTGCAAATCGGACGCCGTTAATGCCGGCATCAATATTTGCACGTACCCGTTTTTCGTGAATATGGATGGCGATGAGATTCTTCAAAGCGATTCTCTTCGTGAAGCCTGCCGTTTGCTCTTGGAAAAGGAAAATGTCATCGCTATTGGCGGCAATATCAAGATTTCGAACGACGTTGTATTCAAAGATGCCAAACCTGTTAGCGGAGGATTCGGGAAGAACCCGGTCGTCAACATGCAGATTTTGGAGTATAGCCGTGGTTTCCAAGGAACTCGTGTTTTCCAAGACATGATGAACGCCAATTTGATTATTTCTGGCGGATTTGGCGTTTTCAAAAAAGAAGCCGTAATCAAGGCCGGCGGATATGATCCTCGCAGCAAAGGCGAAGATATGGAACTTACCGTCAAGCTTCAGCACTATTACCGCAAAAACAAATTGCCCTTCACTATCGGATTTGTTCCTTCTAGCGTTTGTTGGACCCAAGGACCCGCCACAATGAAGGATCTCATTTCCCAAAGAAGACGTTGGCACGTCGGCTTGATGCAGACGGTCGGCAAATACAAGGACATGATTTTCAACCCCCGCTATGGGATCGTTGGAATGTTTATGTTCCCGTACATGATCATTTATGAACTGCTTAGCCCGATTATCATGGTTTTGGGCTTGATCAACATTGTTTTGAGCGGTGTATTAAAACCTGACAACATTATCCAAATGGCTGGTTTATTCATGGCGTATGTCGTCCTTGGCGTCGTAATGACGTTGGTCGCGTATCTTGATAACCGTTATTTCCCCGAAAAGAAAATCACTTTTAAAGAAATAATGACGGTCTTCTTCTACTCCTTTATCGACGCATTGTTCTTTAGGCCCTTCTTGGCGTTTGTAAATCTAACCGCATTCTTCAAATACAAGAAAATCACCACATCCAAATGGGTGTCGCCTGGTCGAGTAAAAGTTAAGGAAGAAGAATAACGAAAGAAGGAAAAATCCTTCTTTTTTTCGTTACAGGTGAATTTACCGTTCAAGTGCAACACTTCTAGGCAAAAATAAAGGCTCATATCAATCCTGGTGTAAGATTTAGTTGCGACACTTATCTACAGGAGGTTCTTTATGAGCTATTCACATTTTACCATAGAAGAAAGAATTAGTATCAAACATCTACTTGCACAAGATGTTTCAATTCGTCAGATCGCAAAAGCATTAGACCGATCTCCGAGCTCGGTTTCTAGAGAGATTAAAAGGAATCACTTTAACAGAACTCTTTATGGCGGAACTAACTATAGTGTTATCTTTGCTGATAGGCAGTACAAAAAACGAATATCAAAAGCGCATAATATCGTTCAGTTTCCTTTGGAAGTAATCCAAATAATAGAGCAAAGAATCAAAGAAACTTGGTCTCCGGAACAAATTGCTGCCTTTTATAAAAATCAAGGTTTCCCTTGCTGCAAAACTATCTATAAATGGATAAACGAAGGAACGATTATCCACGGAAACAAGAAACTCCTTCGCAGAAAAGGAAAGGGTGGATGGTATGAGACTAGGGGAAAGCAAAACAGAGGGAAATCCATCAGAAAAAGGG
>JAKSUL010000002.1 GCA_024409055.1 Bacilli bacterium | reverse complement strand
TATTAAGTTAGTTGGTTTTTTCAAAAATCACACCAACTAAGATTTAATTGACCCCTTTTTCTTCAACTGAACACTATTTGAATTTTCTGAATGTGCAAAATCATGGGAAGAAAGGTAGAATATGATCATGAATCAAAACAAACGTTTTGAAAAAAGGAACTACATATGAAGAAAAACTTGATGATTTTGCCTCTCATCGCTTTTGCTTTAGCTTCTTGCGGCGGTGCCGGAACCTCTTCTGGAGGAATCCATATTTCAGGTGAGCCCAGTGAACCGACAAGCCAGCCAACTAGCGTCCCAGAGACCGAAGGCGACGGCCTTTCTATTGCTACGGCGTTCACCGTGGCCCAGGCTCTAGCCAAGATGAAGGCCGCTGGAGATGGAAAGATCGTTGATAACAAAGAATATTACGTTAAGGGCACATTCGATGCCGGAACAACGGTCAATTCCCAGTACCACCAATGGTATGGGAATGTCGGTGAGTTCAAAGTGAGCGGTGCCACGAACGACTCTGGCGTTAGCGTTGCCGAAGCTGATGGCGGACTCGACGGACGTTCATTTGTCGTAAAAGGATACATGGAACAATTCAATGGAGAATACAAAGTCGGGTATCTACCGGCTTCCGCTTCTCCGACCGGTTCGAAATACATCCCATCTATCGTTTCTCTCGGTGGCCAAGGTGGTGGCACTTCTAGCCAGCCGACCAGTACCCCAGTTACCAGCACCCCGTCGGTGACCTCTGAAGGCGAGGGCGATGGACTTTCTATCGCCACGGCCTTTACGACTTCCCAGGCTATCGCCAAGATGAAAGCCGCTGGAAACGGAAAGATCGTCGATAACAAAGAGTACTACGTCAAAGGGACGTTCGACGCCGGAACTACCGTTAATGCCCAATACCATGAATTCTACGGTAGCGTTGGCGAGTTCAAGGTCAGCGGAGCTACGAACGAGTCTGGTGTCAAAGTCACTGAAACCGATGGTGCTTTAGATGGTTATTCCTTTGTCGTTAAGGGATACATGGAACTATTCGAGGGCGAATACAAAGTCGGATTCCTCCCTGCTTCCGTTTCTCCGACCGGCCAAAAATATAAACCGAGCCTTGTAAGCTTGAATGGTCAAGGCGGCGACACTTCTAGCCAGCCGACCAGCACTATCACTCCTAGCGTTCCTACCGGAGACGCTTGGGTCGTCTATAATTTCTCCTCCTTGAAACGCAAAACCGGAAGCGGCAGCAACGGAAGATTGTCTAATTCTGAACTTCAGGACGCTTTTAACGCCTCGGCTTCCGCCACTGGCAAAGTTACTGTTACTGGTGAAAATGTCTACCAAGGCTTCGTCCCTAGCTCCGGCGATACCAGTGAGTATAAAGACGGCGTTGATGGATGCCTCCGCACTGGCGGCAGCAGCAAAACCGGCGTTATCACAATGACCCTTTCTGAGGCCGTGACTGGTGTCACCATCAGTGCTAGGTCTTGGAGCAAAGGCGAAAAAATCGACAAGATCAATGTTAACGGCGCAGGTGAGACCGCTATGAACTATGGTGCTTATGCCGATGTGGTCTTCAACTTCGCCTCTACAAAGACCGTCACAATAACAACGACCAATAGAGCCTTCATTCAGAACATCCGTTTCTTCAAATAAGCGTTTAACGAATTTGTTCGATTGGCTTTCAATTAGGCCGCAAAAAAGGTTTTAAAGAGCGGTGACTTTGTTGCGAAACTTGCCACAAAACTCAAATATCGATGATCGTGGGCCGCCGATTGATTTGGCGGCCTTTTTCTTACAAGTTTATTCAGCGTGCACTACGGTATTGAATAAAAAAGTTCCTCAACTTAAAAGAGTTATATTGTTCCCAAATCTTATTCTGAAAGTGAAAAACTTTTGAAGTTGCTGTCTTTAAAATTAAAATGAAACCAAAGAGGTGACATACCATGAAAGGTAAAAACTGTTTATTTGCTGTTGCTGTTTGTTTGACGTCTTTGAGCACTGTCTTTTCAGCCCCCAGTTTTTTATCCGTCGAAAAGAAAGAAACGATTATTAGTGAACAAAATATTCCAGAGGGATTACGGCAATGTTATTACCGAATTAAAAATGGGTTTACGCAAGAAAGCGCCAAATGGCGTAGCGGAATGATTGAACATCGAAATATTGTCGAGGTTTTGCCGAACACTGTTAGTTTTCATTTCGATGAAGTTGTTATGCTGACCACCCAATATACATCTGTGACTGGGCTTGAGTCCGTCACCTTTTCTACTGGTGAGGGATTTTCAAACACTCGTTGCGTAACGACTAGTTATCAAGTTACTTTGACGGGAGAAACGGCACTTCAAAATGGGATTGATTTTCTTGGGGTTTCGTTGAGTTCCTCTCGCGCTTTGCAAGGAAGCTTTTCCTTCAACTCATCGGTGTCGTATTCGTCCTCCTACTCTCAAGATCGATCCTTTTCGGCAACTTATAACGTTTCCAACATGCCGTATGTTCAGCCTAACGGCCAGATTGCTGGTTGCATTGTAGCCGATTACTTCGAAGCAACCGCCAGGATAAAAGAGGAAGAATATTGGTTCTGGGGAACATATGAGACGATTGGGTGGAGAACCTTCACGTTCAGGCAGTATACATTCATGTATGATAGTTATTGCTTCGGGAATGGGGCGTTTGGGTCTGCCACCGGAAGAAACTATTGATGAGTTCTCGCACTTTTAGACGTTATTTTTCGCACAAAGCATTTTCAATACCTTTGTCCTTTGTTTCGCTCATTTGTTCTTTTATTTTGCCTCTATCTTCTTCTTATATAACTAAAAATGGCGAAATGAGGATGAATAGGCATTACGCCATTCAAAACGATGTTGCCTATGTGAACAAAAGTTATTTTGAATACACTTCAATTTCGTCTTTTTTTGGTGAAGACGAAAGCGCGTGTTTTTATAAATTCGTCGATTCAAACCAATATAACGAAGGAGTGCTGTTTGTCGTATCTTCTTTTGAAAATCCAAAATTTGGATTCCCGTATTTAGAAGATTCTTATATTTCTTTGTCACCAACTAAATACAAAGAATATTCATTTTATGCAAATTTTACTCCTTCAAGCAAAACATATGTTTATGAAGGTAACGAATATTGTTTTGAACAAATGATTGATTTCGTCATACCGAATCTAGATCCGTTAGAAGAAAAGCATCCTATTGAAAAGATAGTCATTCTTGTTTGCCCGGCCGCTGAATTGGCTGGAAAAGAAGAGCTTCAATGCGTATTCAATTGTACTAGCGAAGAGAACAAATCTTTATTTTCGGCAAATTGTTTAGGTTCCAACATAAAAGCCACTTACCAACTACAATTGTCGTCTTTTTCTTCTTTTTTGAATGCAATGGCAATTATTCCGCTGGCAATTTCGTCTTTGCTCGTATTTGTGATTGCGTGTTTGTTTTATGCATCTTGCAAGTCAGACTCACACATTATCGCATTCTACTCAAAAAACGCTTTATTCGCATTTGGCGAATCAATGAAAATATTTCTTTTGTCGTTGATACTTCCGACGATATTGGGTGGCTCCGTTTATGCTATTTCGTGTGTTGCTCTTGGATATCGCTTGAGGTTGCCGATATTAATGTATTTATTCCTATTTGAGTTATTAATATCTATAGTTTTTTCGTTGGTAGAGAGTAGAGGCGCAAGAAATGAATTACATTGAGCTTAGTATCAAAAGAAAGAGTTTCGGTGAAACCGTTCTTTTTTCAGACACGCATTTTTCGATCTCTGCCGGCGCCACGGTTGCGGTAACTGGTCATTCTGGTGCTGGAAAAACAACACTTTTGAAGATGGCCTCCGGCATTGATACAAAATGGGATGGCGAATTTTTATTATCCGGAACCGAAATGGACAAGAAAAAAGCATTTGGAACATTGAAAAAAACATCCTCGTTCGTTTTTCAAAATATTGATGTCATCGATTGCATGACGGTAAACGAGAACATCACCCTTCCTTTCGCTTTTAACAAACAAAAAGTTGATGAACAAAAACTTGTTGATCTTTTAAAAAAACTCGGTTTGTTCGACAAGAAGAATTGTTTGGCGAAGAATCTTTCTTTGGGGGAAAAACAAAGGGTTGCCATCGCTAGAGCGTTTATCGTAGAACCACAAATAATATTCGCGGATGAACCGACTGGATCCTTGGATGATGACAGCACTAAGAATGTTATGGATTTGCTTATTTCGCTTTCGAAAGAGAAAGGTACATCATTATTGATGGTAACGCATAGGAAATCGTTGCTGCCTTTATTTGATAATGTTTATGAGATAAAAAATGGGAAAATTCAAGAAGCGAGCCGCTGACGTTATATACTTCTCGATAAAAGAAGACTTTTCGTCATTTGTTTTGTTTTGCGTTTTTCATATTCTTTTGATTTTGCTTGTTTGCGCTGAACCTCTATCGGAAGGCTTGATAAAAAATAACATACGAGCCTGCCTTGATTTCCAATCCGAAAACGTTGCTTGCGTATACGATATATCTGAAAATGACGACTCGTTTTTTCAACTTCCGATTATAAAAAAGGACATTGAGTCTGGTCGTGCATATGAAAATTCAATTGACGCTTCCTTTTTCACCGTTTTGTTCGATGAAGAATCATCCGGTCCTACATCTATGGTTTATTTCTCAAATTTTTTCGAAAACTTCAAAGAAGCATGGGGTGTGTCATTAGAAGGAACGTTTGAAGGGGCCGTTGTGGACGAAGCCACTTTTGAAAGAAAAGATCTCAATTTAGGCAGCTCGAAAATCGACGTCGTTTGTGGCGGAGACGTAATTAAATCAATACCCATAACTGGCGTGTGTCACAAAATTGATACGCCACATTTTTTGTCTCCAGTAAAGCGGCACGATTTGATTGAAGACTCCGTCCTTTTGCCTTCCTCATTTTATGCTGATTTTCACGGGCTACCCGGATCCTATTGGTCTAAAGACGTTGTTTTGAGATATCAGCAACCATTGGATTATGAATATTCTGTTTTGCTGAAATCCGCTGCGGATAAATACGAATTATCGACGAAAGCCATGGTCGTGTCTGATGAATTATCGAAATTGGATAAAACTTTGTTCGCGTTTTTTCGAGTCAGTGAAACTATTGTTTTGGCTTTTGCTATGTTCGCCGAGGTTCAGATAACCGTCTCTTCTTTGCAAAAGAAGGAAAAGGGCGTTCTCACTCGTTACTTTTGCGGAATGGACCTATTCGCTTCTTTCTCGTACTCCTTGTTCTATTGTTTACTTTCTTTTTGCGTATCTTTGCTCATTTCGGTGTTAAGCAATATTCTTTTATCCATTGTGTTTACCAAATTTTTAAACGGAAAATTAATTGGGCCTTTCTTTGGGGAATTTTATTGGCAAGTTGGCGTGTTTATTGCGTTTTCAATAGCGTCGTTTATTACTGTATCTGCTGTTTTTTCAAAGAAAACGTCGCTGCTTTTGTCCGATTGAAAATTGATTGGATAGCAGGAAAAAGCGGCTTAACGGACTTGCTTAACTTTTATTTTTCTATGACCGATTTGATATATTCGGCGTAATCTTTGGCGACGTTGTATCCAGTTACGGATTCGATGCCTTGGATGAAGGCGTTTGAGTTGACCTCGCAAAGGACGGGTTCCCCGTTCTCGCCTTCCAACAAATCGATGCCGCAGTAATCCAATCCTAATATCGAAGAGACTTTTTCGGCCATGTCTATGAAGTCTTGCTTCATCTCGACTTTATTTCCTTCTCCGCCGAGAGCGATGTTGCTTCTGAAGTCTCCGTTCAATGAGCATCTTTTCATCGCGACCCTGAATTTGCCGCCGATAACTATCATTCGGTAATCGAACCCCCAAGAAGATTTGATGAGTTCTTGATATAGGCGTGGCTCGGTATAGAGCTTTTTCTCGATGGCGAGCAATTCTTCTTTGCTATTTATCAGATAAACGCCTTTTCCCATTGACCCATAGCATTCCTTGCAAACCATCGGGAAGTCAAACCGCTTTGAGACATTTTCGATAAAAACAGGGTTGTCTTTGCCTGAATAATTCAGTGGACCGGGTATGGTCTTAGGCATCTTGATGTGGTGATTTGATAAAGCGATGTAGGTCATCATTTTATCGTCGCAAAGTTCGATTGCTTTGGGCGAATTGAAGATACGTATACCTGTTTTTTCTAATAAATGCGATACGTGGATGTCTTTATCGAGGAAGAGGACGAAATCATATTCGCTTAGGTTGGCCTTTATCGATCCGTCTCCTTCGATATAAGAAAGGATGTTTTCGTTTCCTTTAACATCGACATTTATTCCAAGAAAAGAAAACTCATCCTTCATTCTCTTCACCATATGCGTGACGGAAGGGAAGACGGTATAGGCGTTTACGATGATCAAACCGCGTTTATTTGGCATGGGAATGATTATATCACTAACTCACTAGCTAAAAGCTAACACTAGAAAAAAACATAATAATGTACATAATTATGTCGTATGAAACACAAGATTATTCCGATTACTGAATTAAGAAACACATCCAAACTGGATAAAACAGTGGCTGAATCCGACGGCCCAATCTTTGTAACGAAGAATGGCCATGAAGATTTTGTCGTCATGAGCCAAGAACATTACGATAAGATTTCGGATCCTTCTAATGCCGTGGCCACTAAGCTGGCGGAAACACCGGATGGCGGGATTAAACCAATAGAATTAGATGGCGTGCCGCAAGATGATCCTTTGGGATTAATAAGAGTGGGCTGCGCTTATATCAACGTTAAGGTGGCTGGGGTAAGGCATAACGCCGAGCTCATCAAGACCAAAATAAAAGAAACCAGCGAAAAAGGCGTTAAAGTTTTGGTTTTCCAAGAACTTACTTTGACCGGATACACATGCGGCGATTTGTTTTTGACAAAAACTTTGATCAACGAAGTCGATAAAGCACTTCAGGACATTGTTTCCTATAGCGCTGGTTTCGATATGCTCGTTGCCGTAGGCGCACCTATGTTCCACAACAACGCCCTCTTCAATTGCGCGATCATCATCCATAAAGGGGAAATTCTTGGCGTCGTTCCGAAGTACTATCTTCCAAACTATGCGGAATTCTATGAGAAGCGTCATTTCCAAAGAGGACCGAAAGACAACACGACTATCGTTATTAACGGAAAGACTTATCCTTTTGGAAATAAACTCGTCTTCTTTAACAAGAGGTACGTGAACTTAAAAATCGGTGTTGAAATTTGCGAAGATGCCTGGGTCCCAGATTCGCCTTCGATCGGCTTGACGATGGTTGGAGCCAACTTGATCCTCAACCTTTCCGCCTCTAATGAGACCATCGGAAAAGACGTCACTAGACGAAATTTGGTTTTGTCGACTTCGGCAAGGCTTTATTCCGCTTATGCGTACGCGGACGCTGGTATCGGAGAATCGACGACGGATTTGGTTTATGGTGGACATCAAATGATTGCCGAGAACGGAGAGATGCAGGCGGAGACTCCGCTTTTCTCCTGCGAAGATGCCATCTGCGATATTGATATCGAAAGGTTGGTGTCCATTCGTTCAAGAACCTCTTCGTTCGTAGATAGAGAAAAGCCAGGATACGTGTATATCGGATTTGATATGGAATTAAAGATTCCCTCTGATCCAATTAGAAAATACATGAAGACCCCTTTTCTTCCAGAAGGAGATGGCATTGATTTAGTTTCCGTAAAGAAAACCATCGATCTTCAAGCCTATGCGTTGGCCTCGAGGATTCAATCAATCAGGGCCACAAAAGCCGTTATCGGATTGTCGGGCGGCCTTGATTCGACGCTGGCTTTGCTGGTTGCCGTTGAGGCCTTCAAGATCTTAAAACTCGACCTAAAAGGGATATACGCCATAACGATGCCGGCGTTTGGAACCTCAAAACGTACGCACGATAACGCCGTACTGTTGGCGGATTCTTTGGGCGTGTCTTTCAAAGAAATCAACGTCAAGGAAGCCGTCATTGTTCATTTAAGAGATCTCGGCCACGATTCCTCCGTAAAAAACAACGCGTACGAAAACGCCCAGGCTAGGGAAAGAACCCAAGTCTTGATGGATTTTGCAAATGACATCAACGCTTTGATGATCGGAACTGGCGATTTAAGCGAACTATGTTTGGGCTGGTGCACCTACGGTGGAGACCATATGTCTTTCTATGGAGTCAATGGATCTATACCGAAGACCTTAGTTCGATATCTTTGTAAAGGCTACTCACTCCTTCATAAAGAAGCTTCTAAGGCTTTGGACGACATCATAGATACCCCGATTTCTCCAGAACTACTACCGACCGATTCAAAAGGCGCGATCGCCCAAGAAACCGAGGACATAATTGGGCCTTACATCCTTCACGACTTCTTCATCTTCCATTTCTTAAAATATGGATACAGACCAAAGAAAATATTCTTCATTGCTAGAATTGCGTTTAAAGGAATGTTTGACGATGAAACCATAAAGAAGTGGCTGCGTCTTTTCTTCAAGAGGTTCTTCCAAAACCAATTCAAACGCAGCTGTTTGCCGGATGGACCAAAGATCGCTCCTCTAGGCGTTTCGCCCCGTGGAGACCTAAGAATGCCAAGCGACGCATCGTCCGATGATTATTTAGCGGAAATAGATACACTATAAAATTTCAAAAATTGAGTTAGACTAATAAAAACACCACAAGGAGAATACATAAGATGGCAACTGCCAAGAAACCTGCCGCCAAAGCTGCCCCGGCAAAAAAAGAGGCCGCCCCGAAGAAAGCCGCTGCTCCCGCCAAGAAGGAAGCCGCCCCAAAGAAAGACGCCAAGAGGGTCTACCACGTCAGCAAACGCGCTTCTGACAACATGTGGCAAGTCACCTATGCCGGTGGCGAGAAAGCCATCAAACTCTTCAAGACCAAAGTCGAAGCCGAAGCTTACACCAAACAGATGGCCGAAAACCAAGGCGGCGTCATGCTCACCCACAATTCCAAGGGTGCCAACAAAGGCAAAATCGCCAAGAAATAACAAATCAACGAAAAAGCCTCTCAGCCGAGAGGTTTTTTCTTTAGAAGGGACGATCGACCATTATCGAGTAGGAGTAATCCTCGTCTTTGAATTTCTCCTTTAAAGACTTCTCGATGTCTTCTTTGGAAAGCATTACGTCGTAAGGCAAGACGGCATCGAATTCAACGCTGGTCTTCCCGTTTCTTATCATGACTCTAAAATCATGGAAGGTGATTCGCTCGTCAAAAGCATGAAGGACGTCTGAAACTTGCTGCTTCATGGCTTCGATTTTTTCGTCGCCGACCACAACCGGATCCATGTGGATCGTTATGTCGCATCCGAACTTTTCCCTAACGGCGGCTTCTAGGGCGTCGATGACATCATGGATGGAGTTTATGTCTTCCTTGTTATTAACTTCGGCGTGGAGCGAGACGAATCTATTCGTCGGTCCGTAACTATGGCAGATGACGTCATGGATTCCGACGATTCTGTCGTTCTCTTTGATGAATTCGACGACACCGTTAACGAAATTTTCGTCTCCTTTTTGACCGATGAGCGGATCGGCTGTTTCTTTTAGGGCTTTGATTCCGCTATAGGCGACGAAGATGGAAACGGCGATTCCCATATATCCGTCGAGGAAGTTCCAACCGACGGTCATCGCAAGAATTCCGGAGATCAAGATTGCGGTGGTGGCGATGACGTCCATCAATGAATCTAATGCGGTGGCCATGAGGGAAACGCTGTCGATCGCTTTTCCGATCCCTCTATTCACGTATCCTTGGAATAGTTTTAGTAGAATCGAGGCGCCGAGAATTATAAGGGTGAGCAAATCGTAGGAAGTGGTGCTTCCGTCAATAACTTTGGTCAATGAGTCTTTGAATAAGGTAATCGCGACCGCGATGACAAGCACCGAGACGATAAGACCGGCGATGTATTCGATTCTTTGATGGCCAAAGGGGTGTTCCTTGTCGGCTGGTTTTCCGGACATCTTGAAACCGATCAGCGTTACAAGAGAGGATCCCATATCGCTGAAGTTGTTGGCGGCATCGGCAACTAAGGCCATAGGAAGTATCCAAGAGTTTCGGCTAGCTAAGAGAACGGCGACCGTTAATTTTCCGGCGGCCAAAATAAGGTTTGTTGTTATTCCAAACCATGCCGCGAATTTGCCATGGGCTATCCTGACTGATTTGTCGCTAACGTTTTTGTAGTTCTTTATGAACAATCTTCTAAGAAGAGTAACCATACTCAAATTATAGGTACTTTATTCACTAATAGAGCGCCTTTCTTTTGCATTTTGGAAAAAGGCAGTAAACTATGGTATGCAAAAGTCAGCTTTATCAAAGATAATCGTTGCGGCCTTGGGGGTAGTTTGCCTTTCTTCGTGCACGATCCAAGATTTGATAGATGCGATAATTGGGTACGGCCAAAACGCCAGTAATGGCGTGTCTATATTGGAATCCGGCGACGGTTATTACAAACCGTCTTCAACGACTCCTTATTATTCATATCGCGACATTCAAAGGAACGTCGGCTTGGACGCTTTGCCTTCCACTGGTTCTTATAACGTTTTGGTATTGCCGATCCAATTAAGCGGATATCCTTTCCCTTCTACCGTCTTTACCGATTTGGAAAATGTGTTGAACGGAAACGGAAAAGAAGACACGGGGTATTGGGAATCGCTCTCCTCGTTCTATAACAAGAGCTCGTTTGGAAAACTCAATCTTCATTTTGATGTTGGGGAAGTTTACTCAACTTCTTATACCCCAAAAACCTTATACAACGCCTTTGCTTCGGATAGGGTCCAAGCTTCGAACACGATGCTTCGCGAAGCTGTTGCCAACTACAAAATTCATAACGGAAATTCTTCGACGAAGAAATACGATTACGATGGTGACGGCTTAATCGATGGCGTCATCATGGTGTATAGCTGCCCGGACGCCAATAGCAGCCAGGCCATTCATTCAATAGACGGAAAAGCCTCTTTGTTTTGGGCGTATACCTATTGGGATTACAAAAATGCTTCTGAGAAAAAGAACCCGTCTTCACCGGTAGGTTGTACTTACTTCTGGCTTTCTTACGACTTTATTTATGGCCCTGTCTCAACTCCGAAGGTCGATGCCCATACTTTGATTCACGAAACAGGCCATATGCTTGGTTTGGACGATTATTACGCCTCCTCTACCGGAATGTATAGCGACTATAACCCGACCGGCGGCTGGGTCATGATGGACGAGAACATACTCGACCATGACGTGTATTCGAAAATGGCGTTAGGCTGGACAAATCCTTACGTCGTCACCGGACCGTGCGATTTAAGCATCAACCCAAGTCAAACAAGTGGAGATTGCATATTGATTCCAACCTCTTCAGGCTGGAACGGATCCTCGTTTGACGAGTATCTCCTTTTGGAACTTTACACTCCCACTGACTTGAACTACCTCGATAGCCATACCGCTTATAAAAACAGGCAGAAACATTACACGACTTATGGCGTCAAACTCTACCATGTCGATGCGAGGATGGTGAAAACCAGGGTTACCGATCAAAGAACTTGGACTTATGCTGACGAATCGAAATTCAGCAACAGCTATTTCTATGAAATAGGGGCCACAAACTGCAATAAGAGCAGAGGTTATACCGATCAACGATTCGATTTGATAAGGCTAATCTCCGCTGACAATGTGAATACGTTCACGGGAAACCAATTGTCTGACGAAAATTCACTTTTCCAAACCGGGTCTTCCTTCTCGATGAGAAAGTACTCCAAATATTTCCCAAACGGCACGACATTCAACAACGAAGATTCTTGCCCGTTTAGCATTGAATTCAGCGAAGTGACATCTTCTTACGCCAAAATCAAATTCAAACTGTCTTAATTTAGTGGCCGCCTTCTTAAACGAAGACGGCTTTTGTTTAAAAAAACAAAGTTACAGGTATAATTCTCATTACTGGGCCAAAGAAAATATGACGAGAAAAAAAGACAACTCTACATTGCTTGAAAATCGAAAAGCTCATTTCGATTTCTTTTTAAGCGATTTTCTTGTGGCTGGTTTGGTTTTGACTGGAACTGAGATCAAATCTCTCAGGTCCAGAAACGCTTCATTATCCGATTCCTACGTCTATGTGAAAAATGGTGAAGCCTTCCTTGCTAATATGCATATCGCCCCCTATAAAGAGGGCACAATTTATAACGTTGACCATCTTAGAGACAGAAAGCTCCTTCTCAATAAGAGCGAGATAAAAAAACTTACTCGTGATTTGACGGGAGAATCCGTCACCTGCGTCCCGACCAAAGTGTTCTTGGCTCATGGATACGCGAAGGTTGAAATCGCCATCGCTAAAGGTAAACAGGCTCACGATAAGAGAGATTCCATCAAAGAGAGGGAACTCAAAAAGAAAATTGCCCAAGCCAAAAAAGATGGCGTTAAAGGAACCGTTGAATAATGGAATCCAAGGAATACTTCGAAAACCATTTTACCCAAAGGTACGAGAGACACGGCTTTGATAAATTCGTGAAGGACGTTCGCCTTTCTTTGAACGTGCCGTGCATCCATGTTACGGGAACCAATGGCAAAGGAGCCTTTGTTAAGTTTTTGAGTGACATATATCGTCATAACGGAAAAAAGGTCGGAACCTTCACCTCGCCGTATTTTTACGATTTCAATGAGATGATCAAGATCGACGGAGAAGAAATCTCCGACGATGATATGGAGAGGATCTTTCTCTCCGAAAAGAAAAAGATAACAAAGTATGAGCTAAGTCCATTCGAGGCTCAGGTCTATATCGCCTATCGTTATTTCAACGAAAAGAAACCGGACCTTGTCATCATCGAATGCGGGATGGGCGGAGCGATGGACGCGACAAACATCAGAGGACTTGAGCCGCTTCTTTCCGTTATCACATCGGTTTCTTTGGAGCACACCGAACTGTTGGGCCGCTCCGTTTCCGAAATCGCTTTGTCAAAAGGCGGAATAGTCAAAGAATACCGCCCACTTTTGGTTGGAAAACTTGACGAAAACGCGAAAACCACTCTTGAAGATTTATGCCGTTCGTTGGAATCTCCGTTCCACGAAGTCGAAGGGTATTATTTCGAAAAGAGCGATTCCGCAGGATGGTCTTTTGACTATAGACCCTATAAATCGCTATACGTCCCTTGTCTTGCTAAGTATCAGGTGTCTAATGCCTGTCTTGCCGTTGAGGCGACGAAAATCCTTTCGCAAACTTTCCCAGTGAGCGAAGAAGACGTTAGAGAGGGCCTCAGCGAAGAAACCCCGATTCTTCATCTTGAGTCTATTGGGAATATCATCCTTGACGGCGCTCATAACCCAGAAGCTATCTCGGCCTTGGTTCAAGATATGCCAACATGGAGCGAAGGAAAGCCCGTCCATGTCTTGTTTGCTTCTTTTAGAGACAAAAACATCGCAATTGAATTCCCGGTCCTTGCTAAGGACACCGCCTCCATAACTCTCACAACGTTCGATCATCCTAGAGCAAGAGAGCAAATGGACTATTTCCTCTATGAGGAAGATTTTCACTATGAGGAAGATTTCAAAAAAGCTTTAAACGATCTTATGACCCAATACCCCGAAGACATAATCCTCGTTTGCGGGTCTTTGGCGTTTGCTTCGATCGTTAGGCGTTATCTTAAGGAGGGAAGGTCCCTATGAAAGTCAAAATGAGCGTTGTTCAAAAGATGACCTTAGCAGCAATGCTTATCGTTATCTGCATTTTGGGCACCCGTCTTCCTGGATATGCTCAAGTGGGTGGCCCCTTTTCCTTCAATAGAATCACCTTCGGCCCGGCCGTCGTCATCTTTTCTTCGTTGGTGCTTGGCCCATTTTACGGGTTTGTTGTCGGTGCCGGAAGCGATGCGCTTGGCTGGGTTTTGATGGGCACTCACACAGGTGCGATAAATATTTTCGTCACGATGTTATATGGACTTCTTGGTATCGCCCCATATTTCTTAGTCAAAATAACTAGGCCGTTCCGTTTCAAAAAAGGCACCCCGTGGACGCTTTATGCCGTAATTTTCTCGCTATGGGTCCTTCTTCTTATCTTCTTGTTGGCTACCAATTGGTTCGATACTTCCTTTGTCAAATGGGGATTTGATCCGACGATTTGCAAATTTGTCGCTGCCGGACTTTCCTTTGTTTTGATGGTCGCGTTCCTTATTGGGCTTCATTTCTCCAACAAATATTTCCAGAAGAGAAGCCTCGATCTAGGAATACTTCCTTCCCCTTATGAGATAGCCTTCATTTGTACCCTTTGCGAAATAGTCTTCATGATCCTTCTTAAGCCTTTAGGCTTCTATGGCTATTGCTGGATCTTCCTTGGTGGAACGATCGAATCGCAGTGGGGCGTTTCCTATTCGTTGCTAGTCCTTCTTTCCATTTTGTTCTCGTTTGCCGAGATCTTTGTTAACAGCTTCTTCGTCAGCTGGCTTCTCATGCTTTCGAAGAGCTATGTTCATTACTATGGCGAAGAGATCAAGCAAGATCTTAAAGACCTCAAAAAAGCCGTTGAAGGTGAGGATGTCGATGAAGACGCAGAGATCGATGTTTCCCAATTGAGTGAAGAAGAAAAAGCCCAATTGAAACAAAAATTCCCGGTTGGTTGGATAATCTTCTTCGTTACGGTCGTCGCCCTTATGGTTATCGCGATTATTTTAATCGCGGTGAACGGGTGGCCCAGTTCTTCTAGCAGCACCTCGACTTCGATCGCTTCTTTGCTCGAATCCTTGCATAGCTAATCGCTATTAAACGTAAGCCCGAATCGACTCGGGCTTTTTTTATTTTTGAGGGTTCATTTTTATGAATTTTTGGGTTTCCACCTCGAAATGAGGTGAAAACCTCCGCAACGCGTGTATGCTATTACAAGCACGCAGGAGGAAAAATCATGTACCGCAAAGACACTCTAAACTGGGAAGAATACTTCATGGGAATCGCTGTTCTTTCCGCCAAAAAATCCAAGGATCCGTCAACACAGGTCGGAAGCTGCATCGTCGACGAAGGACACCGCGTTGTTTCCATCGGATATAACGGAATGCCTAGGGGAGTCGACGATAACAATATCCCGTGGGGTCACGGTTTGGGTCTTGAATCCAAATACCTTTACGTCTGCCACGCTGAATTCAACGCCATCCTCAATACCCGCAACGGAGCGGCTTTAAGTGGATGCACCCTTTATGTCACTCTTTTCCCCTGCAATGAATGCGCAAAAGCCATCATCCAGGTCGGCATCAAGGAAGTCGTTTATTTAGACGACAAATATCACGATAACGTCGGGGAACAAGCCTCACGTCGCATTTTGGATATGGCCGGCGTCAAATATCGCCGCTACGAAGGAAGAGACATTGAAATCAACGTCAAATAAGTAAAATGCCGACCTTAGATGAGAAGAGAACAATTCTTGAAGTCAAAGGATTGACCTATTCCTATGACGGAGAAAAAAACGCCTTAAACGACGTTTCTTTTGCCGTTTTTGAAGGAACTCACACGGCTATCATTGGCCATAACGGATCCGGAAAGTCCACGATGGCTAAATTGGTCATGGGTCTTTTGACTGGTTACAAAGGAGAAATTTGGGCTTTTGGCGAAAAGCTTGAGAAGTCCAACATGAGGTCTCTTCGCTCAAGGATCGGTATCGTCTTCCAGAACCCGGACAATCAATTCGTCGGAAGCACTGTCGCCGATGATATTGCGTTCGGATTGGAGAATCGCCAAATCCCGCATGATGAAATGCAAAAAATAATCGAAGAGTT
The DNA here is from genome assembly GCA_024409055.1 of Bacilli bacterium. GTDB lineage: Bacteria > Bacillota_I > Bacilli_A > RFN20 > CAG-826 > Alloenteromonas. The sequence goes on along the minus strand of JAKSUL010000002.1, from coordinate 87,354 downwards.
CTCCAAAGAAACTAACATGGAGAGATATTTGGAAAGAGAACCTTCCAATCTTTCTGGCGGACAAAAGCAGAGGGTTGCCATCGCCGGCGTTTTGGCGATGAGCCCTGATATCGTCTTCTTCGATGAAGCGACCGCCATGCTCGACCCAAAAGGCAGAAGGGAGATTTCCGAGCTCGTCATGAGGATGAGAAAGAGAAATCCAAAACTTACCGTCATCTCCATCACCCATGATATTGAAGAAGCCGCAAAAAGCGATCACGTCATCGTTCTTGAGGGTGGAAATAAGATATTGGACGGCACGCCGAATGAGGTATTTTCGCACGAAGAAAAGCTTCGCGAATGCAATCTTTCTCTTCCTTTCTTCGTCACTTTGAAAAACGCTTTGAAGTCAAAGGGCTTCAATGTTCCTGACGACATCACCGATATAAATGCTTTGGAGGATTATTTATGCCGATAACCTTCAAAGACGTTTTCTTCACGCATGACCCAAATACCCCGCTAGCCGCTAATGCGCTAAAAGGGGTGAACTTCGAAATCGAAGACGGATCCTTTTTCGCCATCGTTGGAAAAACGGGATGTGGCAAAAGCACCCTTATCCAGCATATCAACGCCTTGCTTACCCCGATGTCGGGGGAAATAAGGGTTGGTGAATTCGTGAACCATCCAGTCAAAAAGAAAAGGCAACTTAAGAAAGTCCCTGAACTTCGAAGGGAAGTAGGGGTTGTTTTCCAATTCCCTGAATATCAGCTTTTTGAAGAAACGGTGGAGAAAGACGTTGCCTTCGCCCCAAAGAATTTCGGATTAAAAGAAAAAGAAGCCTTGGATGAGGCCCATAAAGCATTATCCCTTGTTGATTTGGACGAATCTTTCTATAAACGTTCCCCATTCGATTTATCGGGCGGAGAAAAAAGAAGGGTGGCTATCGCCGGTGTTTTGGCATTCAAACCAAAAGTTTTGGTTATCGATGAACCGACCGCAGGGCTAGATCCTGTCGGCGCTGAGGAGATGATGTCCCTTTTCCAGAGGATCCACGATGAGGGGACGACCATTATTTTGGTCACTCATGATATGGACATCGTTTTGAAGCACGCCGACAAAGTCGCCGTTATGGACGATGGCAAATGCGTAGGAGTCTATGATCCTAAGGAATTGTTCAAAGAGGACATTTCTTCTTATTCGTTAGATGATCCTCTCGTTTATGGCTTTGCCAAAAGAGTGAAACAAAAGGGTTTGGACCTCGATGTTTCTTCCATAAAGGACGTCGATTCTTTAGCGGACGCGATCATCGCTTCTAAGGGAGGGATTTTATGAATTTCTCCTTAGGCAGATATATACCTTACGAATCGATCATTCATAAAATCGATCCAAGGGCCAAGATCGTTGGCATCATAGCCCTTATGGTTTGCATATTCCTCCCGATGCGTAGCTGGACTATGACGGCTACGTCTTTAGGCTTATCGACCATATTGGTCATTATTCTTTTGGCGTGCACAAGAACCGGCATCCATAACATTTTGGGAAGCCTCAAATCGATGTGGTTCATGGTTATCATGCTCCTTTTGGTGTACACCCTTATGCCGTATAACTCGCTTCCGAATATCCCGGTTGATGACAATTTGGGAGTCGCATGGAATTTAAATGGATGGACCGTGTATTGGGGGTCTTTCGCCGCGGCTGGAACTATATTGATGAGATTGGTGCTGATGATTTCGATAACCGTGGTTCTAACGGCTTCGACAAAGCCGCTTGACCTCACCTATGCTTTCGAATGGTATCTGACACCTTTGAAGGTTATACATTTCCCCGCCCACGAAGTGGCTATGACGATTTCGATTGCCCTTCGTTTCATTCCGACTTTGATGGATGACACCAAGAGGATAATGAAGGCTCAGGAGAGTCGTGGAGTCGATTTCAGCCATGGTGGGCTCGGCAAAAAGATCAGAGCCTTATCTTCCCTTATCGTCCCGTTGTTCGTTTCGGCTTTCTCTAGATCAGAGGAACTTGCCAATGCCATGGAATGCCGTGGATATGATCCAAAAGCCAAAAGAACCAGATATCGCATTTTGAGATGGAAGTGGTTCGATTGGGTTTTCTTGATTTTGCTTCTAGCGATCCTTGCCCTATACATTTATGTATGCGTTTCGGGATTCGATCCTTATAACTTCTTTTTCGGGTTGACACTTCAATGAGCAAATATTTGATGACCATCTCATATAACGGAGCCAAATTCTATGGTTTCGAGAGGCAGCCTAACCTCAGGAGCATTCAAGGCTCGGTCGAGGAGGCTTTGACGTCTTTATTTGGCGAAAAGACCCTTATCAAAGGAGCGGGAAGGACCGATAAAGGAGTGCACGCTATCGGTCAAACGGTTTCCTTTGAAGGAAAGATTAAGGATTTAGATCATTTCGTTTATTCGATAAATAGGCTTTTACCTTCCGACATCGTTACGAAATCGGTGAAAGAAGTGAGCGAAAAATTCGATGCAAGGCACTCTAGCTGCGGAAAGATATACCGTTATGACTTTTCCTGGGGAGCGAGGGATCCGCTAAAAAACGAAATGGTAGCCCAATTGGAAAGGGGATCGTTCAATTCCTATGCTCTTGAAGAGGCTCTTGGCTATTTTTTAGGTGAGCACGATTTCTCCAATTTCACCACCAAACCAACTGATGTCGATAATTTCATAAGAAACATCGAATCGATTGACCTTGATGTCGATGAAGAAAACAAGACGGGCTCCGTGACATTCAAAGGGAATGGATTCATGACTTATATGATTCGCCTTATGATGGGGGCTTCTTTCAAGGCCGCTTTAGGGAAAATCGAGCCCAAAGAGATCAAAGAGATGTTAGAGAGGAAACCGCGCCACATCGTTTCGTATAAGGCTCCGGCCTCAGGGCTATATTTGGTGGAGGTTCTTTACAATGAATGAGTTTTTTATCCGTAATTATCACACCCACACATTTAGGTGCGGGCACGCGGTCGGGGAAGATGAAGAATATGTTAAGCACGCGATAAAAGGCGGGATAAAGGTATTGGGTTTCGCCGATCACTGCATTCTTCCAGACTATGTGCAGCCCGGAATGAGGGGCGACCCAGAAATGATCGATGACTATATTTCGTCTTTGGAAGAGCTGAAAGAGAAATATAAGGATCAAATCGAGATCCATATCGGTTTTGAATGTGAATATATGCCCGAATATCTCGATTATTACAAATATCTTCTTGAAACGAAAAAGGTCGAATACCTCATCATGGGACAACACTGCCACATGATCGATGGGAAAATTTACTTTTACGTCCATGTTCCAGGCGGTAGAGGCGGGCTTCTTGAAAGCGCGCAAGATATGGTCAAAGGCATAAAAACCGGTCTATTCAAATACGTGTGCCACCCCGACATGTTTATGGAGTGGTGGAAGAAGTGGGATGACACTGCTATCGAAGCCGCGAGGATGATCTGCAAAGCAGCTTCCGAATATCACGTCCCCCTTGAGATAAACGGCGGCCGTCATAGACCCGGCAGCGCCAATATGCCATATGAAGGCAAAATGATCCCCAGCTATCCATATCCTCCGTTTTGGAAAATAGCGGCTGAATACGGGTGTGAAGTCATCTTCGGAATGGATGCTCATAACCCCGTCCATTTGGACGAAATGAATTATGACGATATGTACCAAATGGCTAAGGATTTTGGCCTCAAAATCGTCGAAAAACTTGATTTATAAACAAAAAATAGAAACTAAATATTTCTTCTCGATATTATCGAGCGTAGAATAGGACACGCAAAAACAGGAGACAATTCAAATGGGAAGACATTTTGAAGTTAGAGCCGCCGCCATGGCCGCCAGCGCCAAAGCTAAATCCGCGGCTTACATGAGGGCGAGTAAAGAAATTTACGCCGCCGCCAAATCCGGAACCCCGGATCCGGCTAGCAACCTTGCTCTTAGGAGCGCGATCGAAAAATACCGCAAGACCTGCCCGAAGGACGTTATCGAAAGAGCCATTGAGAAGGCTAAGGGAAGCGGAGATGCCGTCAACTTGCAGTCCGGCCGCTATGAATTCTTCGGCCCAGGCGGAAGCTATGTCATCGTCGATACTCTCACCGACAACGTCAACCGCGCTTTAGTCGGCGTCCGTACCGCTGTTACCCGCAAGGGTGGCAAGATGGGCACCGTCGCTTACAATTTCAATTTCCTTGGCCTCATCGGATTCGAAGGCGGAGATAAAGAAGCCATCGAAGAAGCTTTGATCCTTGCTGACGTCGACGTCCAGAGCGTCAACGTCGAAGACGGATACACCGAAGTCACCGTTGCCCCGAACGATCTTGAGAAAGCCAAAGACGCCCTCAAAGAAATGGGAATCACCGATTTCGACACCGCCGAGACCACGATGGTCCCGAACGAATGGGTCACTATCCCGGACGAAGACGTCGTCAAATTCAAAGCCATGTTGGCCGAACTTGATGAAGTCGAAGACGTCCAGGCCGTCTATCACAACGTCGAGAATATCTAATTAGCAAGAAGCCCTCGCTAACCACGAGGGTTTTCTTGTGGACTAACGTTTGTTAGACAAGTAAAATTGGAATAGCAAAAAGGACTGCAAAACATGGAAGAAATCAAAATTGAAGTTGGTCAAAGGCTGTATCGCTATTTCGAAGATGAGACCTATGGTCATCGTCGTATCAAGGGCGAGATAACCGAAATCAAGAAAGGCCTCTTTGGCAAGATGAAATACAAAGTCCTTTGGGACGATAAGAGGCACGGAACTTATAATCGCGCCCAAATCGAGCTCTGGATCGCCAATCGCGAGTTCGAACATAGCCATTCTTCAGACGAAGAATCCGATCGATAAAAAGTGAGCCGGAATCGAAAGGAATCCGGCTTTTTCTTTTATCTATATTTCCTTAAGGAAACGATTTTCTTTGACATCGACCCTATGCATTAGCATAATATCGCTCGGCACTACTTTGAACTAGTAAACCCCGGTAAAGTTTATTAAGACAAAAAAGTCGCTAAAAAACGACAAAAGGAGAAAATTATGCAGCGTCAAACGACGATGGCTAAACCCGCCGAGCTCAAACGCAATTGGTACTTGGTGGACGCCACTGATATCCCGCTTGGAAGACTCGCCAGCAAAATCGCGGTCATCCTCATGGGAAAAAACAAACCGACCTATACCCCCAACGTTGATTGCGGAGACTATGTGGTCGTCATCAACGCCTCCAAGGTGAAACTCACCGGAGACGCCGAACACAAGAAGAACTACTACAACGTCAGCCAATACAATGGCGGACTTCGTACCCGTTCCGCTGGTGTCATGAAGAGAGAATTCCCCGAAGAAATGGTCCAGAGGGCCGTCTGGGGAATGGTTCCAAAGGGACCTCTTGGCCGCGACATCGTTGCCAAACTCTTCGTCTACGCCGACGAAAAGTATGAGCAGGAAGCCCAGAAGCCGGCTCCGCTCGATCTCAGCAAATAAGGAGAATCACAATGGCCAAAGAACAGTATTACGGAACTGGTAGGAGAAAATCCTCCGTCGCCCGTGTCTACATCAAAGCTGGTAAAGGCAACATCGTCGTTAACGGACGTCCCGTCAACGAATACATGCCGTACACCACCCTCGTCACCGACCTTGCCCAACCTTTAGCCCTCGTTGCCGCCGAAAAGAAATACGACGTCACCGCCGAGGTCAAAGGTGGTGGATTCACCGGACAAGCCGGTGCCATCCGTCTTGGACTTGCCCGCGCCCTTCTCGAAGCTGGCGAAGATCGCAAGGCCCTCAAAGTTGCTGGCATGCTCACCCGCAATGCCCGCGTCAAAGAGCGTAAGAAATACGGTCTCAAAGCCGCTCGTCGCGCTCCGCAGTTCTCCAAACGTTAATCGTTTGTTGGAATGTCAACAAGCCCAGAGGTTATGCCTCTGGGTTTTTCTTTTTTTGGTTGTTGCACCCTTGACGGGATAGGTATATATTATGTAAGCCGATTTAGGCAATGGGCCTTTAGCTCAGTTGGTTAGAGCGTGCGCTTGATAAGCGCAAGGTCGATGGTTCAAGCCCATTAAGGCCCACCAAATCGAAAAAGATACCCCACGAAAAAAGTGGGGTTTTCTTTTCTTCTCAATTGCTTAAATAAGCGTTAGAATATCACAGCCCGTGAGGGTGCTTAGCTCAGTGGGAGAGCGCTTCCTTCACACGGAAGAGGTCAAGGGTTCGAAACCCCTAGCACCCACCATGACGCCTTCTTAGCTCATCCGGTAGAGCAACGCACTTGTAATGCGTAGGTGGTTGGTTCGAGTCCGACAGAAGGCACCACCTGAAAGCAAAGCTTCGACAAATAAACGTCGAAGCTTTTTTCTTTTATACGCTTAAAGATTTTTCTCTTCGTTTGTGACTAGCAAAAATCGATAAAACCTAACATATATGCGCGCGTTGTGATAAATTAAGGATCAAGGAAAAAACATAAAATCATGGTTTTAACTTTTTAACGCGTTGAAAGGAGCGTGTATGGAGAAAAACTTAGAAATTTTATTAACCCCATGGAAGATCGGCGATGTCGAAATTAAGAATCGCATCGTCTTGACGTCTATGGGTGGCACCAATCTTTTCGGTTGGATGGAAATCAACCATTTCGATAAAGATGGGGCCAAGTTCATCATGGAGGTTGCTAAGAACAACTGCGGTTTAGTGCTTCCTGGCTGCCAACCCGTTTATAACCCAATGCTCGGGCAGTGGCTCCATAGGAAGAAAAAGATGTACAAGGATCTTGCCAAGTGGATGCCAGAATTTCACAAGACAGGAGCCAAGTTGTTCGTTCAATTGACTGCTGGATTCGGGCGTTCGTTCACGGTTAGCGAGATGATGGAGAAACTCCATAACAACAAAGTCCTCCGAGTCTTGTCGAAACCCGTTATGAATTTCGACAAAATCACAGCCTCGGCTAGCCCGGCTCCGAATAGGTGGTCAGACAAACTTCCTTCTAGGGAAATGACCAAAAAAGAAATTCAATATTTCATCGATAGCTTTGCTAAAACGGCAAAACAGTTAAAAGACGCTGGAGTCGATGGCGTTGAAGTTCACGCCGTTCACGAAGGCTATCTGTTAGACCAGTTCACCCTTAAATACGTTAATAAGAGAACTGATGAATATGGCGGATCTTTGGAAAACAGATATAGGTTCGCGGCCGAGATTGTCAAAGCGATCAAGAAAGCCTGTGGAAAAGAATTCCCGGTCTCGCTAAGGTATTCGGTCGTTTCCAAAACAAAAGGCATGAGAGAAGGCGCTCTTCCGGGCGAAGAATTCGTCGAAGTCGGAAGAGACATGGCCGAAAGTGAAATCGCAGCCAAATATTTGCAAGAAGCCGGCTACGACATGCTTAACTGCGATAACGGCACTTACGATGCCTGGTACTGGGCTCACCCGCCGGTCTATATGCCGGAAAACTGCAACTTGGAAGATGTAAAGCATATCAAGAAATTCGTCGACATACCGGTTGTGTGCGCTGGTCGCATGACTCTTGAAGCTGGTGCCGAAGCCATTAAAAATGGCGAACTTGACGGCGTTGGGTTCGCTCGTAATTGGCTGGCCGACCCAGAGTGGTTCACCAAAGTATTGGAAGATAGAAAAGAAGACATCAGGCCATGCATTCTTTGCCATAGCGGATGCTTCAATATGTGTCACTACAAAGGCGTGCCGAACGATCAAGAGCTAAGCGATTCGCTCCATTTGTCTAGATGCGCGGTCAACGCCGAAATGATGCAGTGGAACAAACACAACATCAAGAAAGCCAAAAAGGCAAAGACCGTTTATGTCGTCGGCGGTGGCATCGGCGGTATGGAAGCCGCTCGTGTATTGGCGCTAAGAGGCCATAAGCCGGTTATCCTTGAAAAGGGCGATAGATTAGGCGGCACATTCATCGCCGCTTCGAGTGAATCTTATAAAGGCAGATTAAGGGAGCTATTAGCCTGGTATATCAGGGAAATCGAAAAGCTCGGCATTGAAGTTAGACTCAATACAACAGTCACGTCTTTAGACGAATTCAAAGGTTACCCCGTCATCGTCGCGACGGGCAGCAAGGCTCGCGTCCTTAAGAATGTCCCCGGAAACGAAAAGATGGTTGAGGCCTGCGAATATCTCCTCGGAGAAAAAGAAGTGGGTAAAAACGTCGCCGTTATCGGTGGTGGCCTCACGGGTTGCGAAGTCGCTTATGAACTCGCTTTGAAAGGACATGATGTTTCAATTGTCGAGATGAAAGATGATTTGGTGGCTCAAAAAGGCGTTTGCTTGGCTAACTCCTCTTATTTAAGAGAATGGTTTGCTTGGAAAAAAGTACCGGTCTATTTGGAGACATCCTTGAAAGAAGTCCAAGACGGTAAGATCGTCTGCGCCAATAAAGAAGGTAAGACGTTCGAAGTTCCTTGCGATTCAGTCATCTCCTCCGCTGGATACATTCCAACGCCACTTGTTGAAAAAGGAAAGAATGTCTATTTGGTTGGCGACTGTTTAAGCGTCGGCAACTTAAGGACGGTTATTTGGAGAGCCTACGAAGTCGCAATGAAGATTTAAAGGAAAAAATATGGAATACAAAATGAAATTGACCCAAGAACAAAAAGAGATTCTTGAAGGTAAACAGGGCGAAACCAAGGCCAAGGTCATGGAGACCATGATCAGATACGGTGAACTCTTTGGGGCTGATTCTATGGAAAAAATCACCTCATCCTACAATCACCTTGTCACATCCTTCGGCCTAAAGGCTTTAACTGCGGTTTATGACCTTTTGGACGAACTGATCGAAGCCGGTGCTTTAAGCGAACAAAAGTTCACTTGTGATCCGCGCCCATTAGATCCGAATGTTCCAGCGAACCTTTTGGAAAAATTCATCTTCAAAAACTTCATGTATTCAAAGCAAGAGCAGTATGAAGCCCAACTTGAAAAATTAGGTTTGTTGAACAAAAACGCATTCACGTGCACTTGTTATATGGACGAAGTCGGAAACACTCCGAAATTCGGCGATGTCTTGTCTTGGAGCGAAAGCAGTGCCGTCGTTTACGCCAACTCCGTTTTAGGCGCTAGATGTAACCGCAACTCCGGCATCATCGACATCATGGGTTCCATCGTTGGTTACGTTCCTTCCTTTGGACTACTAAAAGACGAAGGCCGCAAAGCGAAGTGGATCGTCGAAATTAAGACGAGCAAAAAACCGGAAGCTCAGCTTTTGGGCTCCGCCATCGGCATGAAGGTCGTCGAGGATGTTCCTTATGTCATCGGCTTAGACAAGTATTTGGGCCAATTGGACGATAACGCGAAAGCCTACTTAAAAGACTTCGGCGCCGCGACGGCCAGCAATGGTGCGGTTGGTTTATACCACATCGAAAACATCACGCCGGAAGCCGTTAAATATGGTAGAGATTTGATCTTGGAGAACGCTCAGGTTTACGTCATCGACGACGCTGAGCTTGAAAGGGTCTACAAGAACTATCCCGTTGTTTGGAAAAAGAAAGACGCGACCCCTAAGCTTTGCTTCATCGGATGCCCGCACTTGTCTCTTGCTCAGCTTAACTCCTGGACCGACCGCGTCGAGGCTCGTTTAAAAGAAAAAGGATTGAAGAAAGTTAGCATTCCTACCGTCTTCACCGCCGCGCCTGATGTAATAGAGAAGTTCAAGTCGACCCCAAATTACGAAAGACTTAAGAATACGGGCGTAATCTTGTCTTATATTTGCCCGCTTATGTATATGAACAACCCACTTGCCGGAAAAGTGCCGACAATCACCTGTTCTAACAAGTTAAGGACTTATACAACCGCTAAGTACTACACGGAAGATGAAATCTTGGTCGAAATCACCGGAGGTAACAAATAATGAAAGAATTCAAAGGTAGAGTTGTTGCTGGTGGAACCATGACGGCCAAAGCCGTTGTGTCCCATGCCGGTTTAAACACATTGGCCTCGTTCCAAAAGGCTCTCCAGTTCGGTGATAAAAAAGCCACTTGCGGTGATCAAAACAACCCGGATCTATACGGAAAACAAATGGCGGGAAAGGCTCTTTGCCTTCCTAGGACTATTGGTTCGACGACTGGAGGTTTAGTCCTCTATTGTGCCTGCCAAATGAAGCGCCAACCGGCGATGATGCTATTCTCCGAACCGATCGATTCGCTTGCCGCTGCCGGCGCGATCTTGGCGGACGTGTGGCTAAAAGACGTCAAGATGCCGGTCGTCGATTCTCTAGGCGAAGAATTCCTCAACTATGTTAAGGACGATATGACGATCACCGTTAAAGAAGATGGCACGGTTGCCGTAGAAGACTAATTGCAGAAACCTCTTAATGAAAACACCGTCCATTTCGGGCGGTGTTTTGCTAATCTCGACGTTATTTATGGGCCTCGTCGTATAACTTTTGGATATCATCTGGAAGACTATTCGGGAGCATCTTGTTGATTCTATCTTCGTTTCCGTCTTTGACGGCGGTTTCATAGTACCAGCATTTGAATTCCAACATTGCATGGATTCTACTTAGTTTCCTCAACTCTTCTTCCAAGGCTTTTTTCCTATTTTCGAATAATTCTTTCCTTTTGCCGTATGAGGAGCTGCCTTCGCCAACCCATTTGAAGAAAAGCTTTATGTCTTTGATTTCTAGGCCGGATTCTTTTAGGCATTCGATTACTCTTATCGACTCGATTTCTTTATCGGTGAAGACCCTTATTCCGCCCTTCCTTTCCATGTAAGGGAAAAACCCTTCTTTGTCGTAGTAACGCAACGTCGAGATAGGCAGATTAAACATTTTTGAAACTTGTCCGATTGAATACATAGAAGATCCTCTTTTAATGCTTGACCTAAAGTTAGGTTCAGGTATTACAAATATTAATATATGGTCGCGTAATAGCGAAATCAAGGAAGGCATTATCATGAAAAAACAAAGTATTCAGCAGGAATGGGATAAGACATTCCCTCAATCAGAGTTGGTCGATCACGAAAAAATCTCATTCAAGAATAGATATGGAATCGAATTGATTGCCGATTTATACAAACCGAAAAACGCCAAAGGGAAACTTCCCGCAATTTCTGTATCTGGGCCTTTTGGCGCGGTGAAGGAGCAATGCTCAGGATTATATGCTCAAACGATGGCGGAAAGAGGCTTTTTGACAATTGCTTTCGACCCTTCTTTCACTGGTGAATCAAAAGGAGAACCTAGATATATGGCTTCGCCAGATATCAACACGGAGGATTTTCAGGCTTCGATTGATTATTTATCCAATAGAGGCGATGTCGATCCGGACAAGATTTCTATTATCGGCGTTTGCGGATGGGGTGGGCTTGCTTTAAATACGGCCTCTATTGATACAAGAATTAAAGCGACGGTCGCTATGACGATGTACGATATGTCGAGAGTAAACTCCAACGGATATTTCGATTCTGAAGACTCCGAAGAAGCTAGATACAATAAAAGAGTTGCATTAAATAAGGAAAGAACCGAAGCATTTAGAACCGGCTGTTACAAAAGGGCGGGTGGATGTTTACCTCTACCGGTCCCGAGTGATGCTCCTTTCTTCGTCAAAGACTATAGCGAGTACTACAAAGGAAGAGCGTACCACCCAAGGAGTCTCAATTCCAATGAGGGGTGGAACGTTATTGGATGCGTTTCCTTTTTGAATCAGCCCATTCTTCGTTACGCGAATGAAATTAGAAGCGCCGTGTTAATTGTCCACGGAACAAAGGCCCATTCTTATTATTTCGGAAAAGACGCTTATGAAAAAATGGTCAAAGATTCTTTGTATGCATCCAATAAAGAATTCTTGGCAATCGAGGGAGCGGTTCATACCGATTTATACGATAATCTCGACGTTATTCCGTTTGAAAAAATCGAGAGCTTTATTAGAAACGCAATTGGCGATTAATAAGAACGTAAAACAAAAAGCGTTGGAAACTCTCCAGCGCTTTTCCTTCATTAAGCGATTTCTTTGACGTCGTCTGGAATCATGACGTTAACTTCTTCGGCGTGGGCGGATGTGGCAATCTTTTCTAGAGGCAGTTTGAAGTAGGTCGCGTATCCCCTTGCGAGCATGTGGCCTTCCTCGTCATATATTTCTCCCATTCCTTCGAAAGTGAGCTTGGTGGATTTTGTGATTTTTCCCATTCCTTTTAAGGGCACGCCGTATGGGACTGGTTTATGGTATTCGACGGTTAGTTTCATCGTGACGCCCCATTGATCTGGTTCGTTTATCCAAATGGCTCTTCCGATTAGTTCATCTAAAACCGCGGATATAAGTCCGCCATGCGTTCTTTCTGGGTAACTTTGATGGATGAATCCAAAGGAGAATAAAGCGTTGATTGTGCCGTCTTCCATTTCATAGAAAGAGGCGTTGATCCCGGCTTTGTTGTTTACTCCGCAGACGATGCAATCTTTGGAATTGGTTTGTTTTCTTATGACTTTCATATTTCTTATATTACGTATACGTGCGAAACTCGCAATGTGCGTTTAAAATAATGTTATGAAAGAGCCACTTCCGTTTCGTATTAGACCCGCTTGCTTAGATGACATCCTTGGCCAAGAGCACATCGTAGGCCCAAATGGTTTCCTTCGTAAAAGCGCGGAGAAGAAGGCTCTTTTCTCAATTATTCTTTTCGGCCCTCCAGGAACTGGAAAAACCACGATTGCCGAGGCTTATGCCAAAACGCTAAAAGTCCATTTCGTCTCTTTGAACGCTGTCACGACTTCCAAACAAGAAATGATGCAGGCAATTGAAGAGGCCAAGATCTTTCATCCGTGTATTTTGATCATGGACGAAGTTCATCGTTTGGATAAAACCAAGCAAGACCTTTTATTGCCTTACGTTGAAAACGGGACCTTCTTCTTGATTGGGGCGACAACCGCTAACCCGTATGTCTCTTTGAATAGGGCCATTCGTTCTAGATGCCGTTTACTTGAAGTAAAACCTCTTGAGGAAAACGAAGTGGTGGAAGGTTTAAAACGCGCCACGGCTAATCCTAAAGGATTGAATAACGAATGTTCGTTCGACGATGGCGCTTACGCCTTCATCGCTAAACTTTCGGGCGGAGACATGAGGTTTGCTCTAAACATCTTGGAAGAAGCCTCTGTCCAATACGAAGGTGAAACCATCACCAAAGAGATGGTTCAAACGATTGAACGCGTCCCCAATTACGCGATGGATAAAGACGAAGAAGAGCATTATGACTCGGTTTCGGCTCTGCAAAAATCAATCCGCGGATCAGATGTCGACGCCGCATTATATTATTTGGCCCGCCTTTGCATCGCTCAGGATTTGGATTCGATCAAAAGAAGACTTTTGGTAACGGCCTACGAAGATATTGGATTGGCAAACCCCAACGCTGTCTTGAGATGTCAGATGGCCATTGAGGCGGCTGAAAAGGTTGGCTTTCCAGAAGCAGTTATCCCGTTGGGGGATGCGGTGGTGGACCTATGCCTTTCTCCGAAATCAAAAGCGGGCGACCTATCCATCCAAAAAGCAATGGAATATGCCTCATCAAAGCCATTCATTGTCCAGGATTATCTAAAGCTAACGCCAATTAACGTCCAAGAAGAGGATAAGTACCCATATGATCGCCCAGACCTTTGGGAGAAGATCCAATATCTGCCCGAAATGATTAAGAACATGAAATTCTATGTTCCGAGTGATAACTCCAAATACGAGCAGGCCCTAAATGAAAATTATCGCCGATTGCTGAAACAAGGAAGAAGCAGTGACCTTAGGTCTTTGAAGAAAACGAAGGCTCCAAAATAAGGGAACACGTATCTATATTTCTTTCTTTAATTAATCGCGCCAGGAATTTATAATCTTCCCGCTGGGCCTATGGCGGAACTGGTAGACGCGCTAGACTTAGGATCTAGTGGAGCGATCCGTGCAGGTTCGATTCCTGTTGGGCCCACCAGTAGACATCTGGAACGGAATCGTTCTGATATACATCCGAAAGACGCGAGACAATCGCGTTTTTTCTTTTTCACACAAATGTAGTTGCATTCTACAAAAACTGTGGAATAATATCTTCAGCGAAGTAAAATCGCTTCGCATAGGAGGAATTATGACAACTGAATTTGGAAAGGCGCTCAGAAAGCTGAGAATCGAGAAGGACGAGAACATGGCCGCCATGGCTAAGAAGATGGAGATCTCCCTGTCTTATCTTTCTGCAATCGAGACCGGCACGAGAGCCGTTCCGGAGGGCTTCATCGAGAAACTCTCTCACAAATACAGGCTCAGCAAAAAAACAACCGATGAACTCCTGGTCGCTTTGGACCATTCCGTTTCCTCGATTGACATATCTCTTGCCAGCGCTTTGCCGCTCCAAAGGGATCTTGCAGTCATGCTTGCGAGAAAACTTCCCGGCATGAGCGAGGAAGAGTGCGAAAAGGTTCTGTCTATCCTGAAGGAGGGCGATTGATGGGCTATGTTTACGCAAAACCTTTAAAGATTGTCGAGATTAGGAACATCGCCCAAGATGTAAGGCGATTCCTAAAGCTTAGTGACAATGAGAGAATCAATGCCCCCAAGCTTTTGGATGCTCTTTGCGTTCTCTGGGAAGACTATGGATTCCAATACATGGTAATGCCTGACGATGACCCCGTTTTCGAAAAAGGGGAAGAGGCAAAAACCGACATCTCGTCAGGGATGATTTACATCAAGGAATCCGTGATGCACGAGGCCTGCCGTCATAAATACAAGAGGGCCCCGTTCACGATTTGCCACGAGATAGGGCATTTCGCCCTTCACAGGATGCTTGGAGGCGTGAGCCTCGCAAGGTCGACGAGCGAAAGAAAGCCGCGTGTATTCGAAGATCCCGAATGGCAGGCCGATAGGTTTGCATCGGAATTCCTTATGCCGGCAGCCGTCGCCAGGGGCATGACCGCCGAACAGATCAGAAAGACCTATTGTGTCTCAAGAGGATGCGCGGAATGCCGTCACGAAAAACTTGGAGGTGAATTTATCGGCGAAGATATAAAGAAATACCTAAAGAACTAAAAAACCGCATCCATTGCAGTGGATACGGTTGCGGATATGCTGAAGCACATCGATAGCAGGTGAATAGTAGCATATCCAACCATTTTAGGCACGCAAAATGTGCCGGAAAGTTATTATTCATATGATTAAGAAATCAAAGACGCCTTACGTCAGGGATCTTTATCTTGCGTACCTGATTGACGGGGCAAACCGCACTCCGACCGACAACTACCCGGTCAGAGAAAGATGGATGGTCGCCACCGAGCCACCCAAAGAAATAATTCAGTGGGACAGAAGAAAAGACGTCGTCGATCCTTCGACTACCGGCATGTGCTTCTATTGCAACGACGAGGGATTCACCCCGATTCTCAATAATCCCAAAAGATATGTTGAGAAACTATCGAAGTACGCGTGCATCGTTGGGGTTGACCCAAGCCCATACGACAACATGCCACTTGTGGTCCAAAAGAGCCAGATCTATCTAAATCTCGCCATCACCTATTATTACGGCTCCCGCGGCATGAAGGTGATTCCAAACGTCAGGATCGGGGACGACAGAACCTTGTCGTGCCTGGAGGCATTCCCCAAGCATACGCTTATCGCCATTGGAACCCATGGATTCACGCATCGTCTGGACAATAGGTGGATATTCGCTGAGCAGGTCGATAAAATAATCGGTGAGCTGGAACCAACGGGCATTATTGTCTATGGACCGGCCTCTGACGATATCTTCGGCATTGCAAGACTCAAGGATATTCCGGTCTACCAATATGACTCCTATACGATGAAGGAGAATAAGAAAGACAGGGAAAGAAGACTTTCGGAGGTGAAAACCGATGAAAGGTAAAACCACCCTCTTTTCTTTCGTTGGAGCAGCCAAAAAATTCCGATTAATTCTCGATATTCAAACCTTTGCGGCAAAAAGGGTATCGGACAGAGGCATTGCGATCCAAGAGTCCGTAAACAATCAAAGATTGAAAAATCTCGTCGGCGAGCTCTACCGGGAAGGAGCGGAAGTTGGTGATGGAAGTGCGATGGCAGCCGCAAGCAAACAGGTAAAAACTGGTGAACTTGTCGGGGGTAGGAATCACATCATCAAAATCGAGCAGCGTATTGTCAATTTGCAGAGGATATTAGCGAAAGAAGAATTAAGCCCTACAGATCGCGCTTTTGGAGAAAGACTTTTATCGAAAATGGAAAAATCATTGAAAGGAGAATACTAATGGATTCAAGAGAATTTAACTCCATGCTTTTAAACAGATTTCCAAACATCAAAGGTTCTTTTGATAAGGAGACCTCATGGCAAGACGGAATCGATACCGGCTCGATTGTCGTCTTAGAAGATGTCTTCATGCCGTATTTCCTAGCTTGTTTCGAGAAAAAAATCAGTGAAGAACTCAGCGATATCTATTCT
Source organism: Bacilli bacterium (assembly GCA_024409055.1). Lineage (GTDB taxonomy): Bacteria > Bacillota_I > Bacilli_A > RFN20 > CAG-826 > Alloenteromonas. The sequence continues at coordinate 70,980 of JAKSUL010000002.1, read as the reverse complement.
TTTATAGAAGAGTGTGTCACCTCTTCTGACCAGTATTGCAAAGACGTAATCGAGGTCGGCGTCATTGAAAACATTTATTCATATGATATTAGGGACGAATTGTCGTTAATGCTATTGCCAAAGAGCAAGGAATCTTACCTTCTGGTTGTCAACTCCGCGCAAAAATAGCAAAAACAAAAACCGTATTCATTGCAGCAGTTTTGATTGCGACTGTGCCGAGGCGCATCGACCCCAAATTCAACGATTGAGCAGGTTGATGAACAAGGGAAAGTGATTCGAATTAGGCATTACGATGAAAACGGGAACGCGTATAAAGATGTAGATTATACGGATCATGGTAGGCCGGATACGCATAAAGTCCCGCATACTCACATTATCGAAATAGGTGAGATAATCGATAGAACGAAAGGAGCCAGATCTCAGCACATTGATGTTTTCTTAAAACTGATATCTCAAGGATTTGATGTTTCATTCAATTACAAAGATGTCTTCTATACAATCTCCGCAATTGATGAACGAGATGGAGATAAAAAATATGGTCTTGGATCGGATAACGTGTTTACTGCTGATTTTGAATCCCTCGACTCGATCCGATCGTTCGTAATTATCGACAAGACGATTGAGGACATTGTTTCCTCCGTATCCGATAACGAAATATTTTATTAATCTTTTAAGCGTAATCTCGACAACAAATCTGAGCGGTTCGTATTCTGAGTCGCTTGGCCCATCACATAGGGCAATAGCCTCGGAGAGATCTGAGGCTTTTTCAATTGAGTTCATTGAACGTGTATAACAAAAGTGATACAATATCTGCGAGGTAAACGATATGGAAAAAAGTTCAATTGTGCACACCAGAGTGTCGCCGGATGTCAAAAAAGAATGCGAAGTTATTTTCGATAAGTTGGGTATTACGACTAGCTACGCGATTTCTTTGTTCCTGAACCAAGTGTCCCTGAGGAAGGGGATTCCCTTTGAGATATCGTTACCAGATTCTGATAATCTTGTGGATTTTGCAATCGGCATCAGCACTGTTGATTCCAAGGCTCCATCTGATAAGGCGAAAAAACTTCTTGGGCTCTTTCAAGAGGGCGTAATAGATCTAGAGACTTATGAATTCGCGATCAGGAGGATGTACCAAAATGTCTAAGGCTCACGATCCATATGTTGATGAACAAACCGGGGTTTTGAAAAACAAATTGGGAATTGATAATCGGTCTGTGCTAGAACGATTCGAGAGTGATATTGTGCCGGCTAGAATCATCGCTCTAAGAAAGAATGGATTCGAGATCAATTCCGTCTACGATATAAAGAAAATACATGCGTTTTTATTTTCTCCGATCTTTGAATGGGCTGGAGAATTCAGAAGCATAACCATTTATAAGAGTGAGCCCATTTTAGAGGGAGCTTCGGTTGACTACACGCCTGCTTCTTATATAGAAAAAGAGATGGGCGATTTGGAAAAGGAGTTCCTGGCGATTAAGTGGGATTCCCTTTCTGCCAAGGAAAAAGTATTGAAAGCCTCAAGTATTATTCAGCAGTTATGGCAGATACACTGCTTTAGGGAGGGAAACACGAGAAGCATTGGTGTGTTTATGTACTTCTTGCTTAAAAAGATTGGGCTTCGTGTCAATTCCGATTTCATATCAAAACACTCCAAATATTTCAGGAATTCTCTTGTTTTGGCTTCTTGCTACAGCAGAAGCAAACCTCAGTACCTGCAGGGGATAATCGCAGATTCCATAAGTGTTAAAAGTATCAGTGAAGATCGATACACCACATTAGATGGCTACGAAGTGGAAAGATACGCATATTCTTATCACACGATCGAAGAATTAAAAACTGTTAAGAGCCTTCAAGAAATTGAAAGGAACCAAGATGGAAAGCAATAAATACATTTGCCCCGATTGCGGTGCCGAAATGCTTCAAGAATACGAGAAGCCAGCATTGAATCTTTCATGCCCCAAGTGTGGATGCAAAATTGCCACTACAAAATGGGAAGAAATCGATCTCGACGATACGGTGTATTCGATTTGTATTGAGCCTTTTGAGAATCCCACGATGGAGCAGATCAAAGTCATATCAAAAAGCACCGGCATGAATTTTGCTGCGAGCAAAACCTTTCTGAAATCAGGGGGAATTCTCTTTCGAGGGTCAGCCACGGAGATTCTTGAAAAAAAGAAGACGCTCGAAGCAAACTCGTGTTTATTTCACATCGCCCCGACATTTAAATATTGATGTGGAAAGCGGTTCGTTTACTGTTCCTATAGGTCCACCAAAATTATCATGTGAATCCTCGGGTAACCGGGGATTTTTATTTGCTCATTTAAATGATGTTTGCAATCACTTTTATGATTGATTTGAAATCCTTTGGGTTTGACTCTGCCGTAAGCAAGGTAACGGCAACTAGAACAGGTGAAGATAGTTTTGGATTCAATGCTTTGTTTTTTGCCAAGAATGTTAAAAACGAAGCGGCCGCAATCCTTTTGCATCCGTCAGCGAAGGGATGATCCTTAACCATGAAATAGAGTAGATGCGCAGCCTTTTCTTTAATTGACGGATAAACCTCTTGGCCAAAGACGTTTTGATAAACTGCCCCGAGAATTCCATCGATTTTTCCTTTTTCTTTTTCTACACCGAAGACATCGCTTTTGCCATAGTACTCCATGTTTTTGATGATGGTTCTTATGTCGCTTGATGTTAGCTGAACATAGTTCTCATCTTTTTTGAGTTCTGGAACACATTGATGATCGTAACTGTCCAAAAGCGTTAGGGCATCGATATAAGAATCGACGACCTTCTTGACGTCGTTGGAATCAATCTCATAAGCAGTGGCGATGATTTTTGATTGCAATTCGATCGTTTTATTGAGAGCAGAAAGGCGCCTCTCATTAGCCACATACCCCTTGATCATGTAATCTTTGAGGATATTGCTCGCCCATTTTCTGAAAAGGATGCCGTTTTTGGATTTGACGCGGTATCCTACCAAGAGAATTACGTCTAGACTGAAAAATGCTACCGATTTGTCGGAATTTGGAATGTGCAAAAAATGCACGTTGCTTTTTTCCTCGAGTTCTTCTTCGGTTAAAACCGATTTTATGTGCCTTGAAATTACGGTTCTGTCTCTATTAAAAAGTGCCGCCATTTGATCTCTTGAGAGCCAAACCGTGTTTTCTTCCGGTGAGACATTTACTTCAAGTTCAGTGCCACCATTTACAAATTTAATTAATTCAAGATTTTGCATGTATATTTCTCCTTCCTTTGAACTAATTAGGCGTTCACGAAAGGAAAGAAAAACCATCCCACAACGAAAACACCTTTTGCAGCCAACTGCTCGCACTTAGGCGAACCATGGCTACTGGTGTTTCATCCTCCTTGGGATGGCCACATGCTCAAGATCTACATCTTGTGCGGAGCGTCACCATCGATTAATTCAGGCCCCGGATTTACGGAACGTTCCTGAAGGCATCCTCTTTTGGCTTGGGCGATACTGTCCGCATTAGCGCGACCTAACACATCCATCGCGCTATGCTAATTTGAGATTGATCCCTATTTGTCTCTATCGGTCGGCGAGAACTTCGTTCCGCACATCCCGGGTGATTTGCTTCAAACTAGCCCCTTAATTATAAGATAAACCGCCAAGAAATAGTGAGTGTTTGCCATTTTGTTAACGAAACCGTTTCTTCTTTAGTAGAAACGTTAACACCTAGTTCGACGTTTTCGTTTGCATTCCCTAAACAAAAAACGATGCCTGTATCAATTGTTTCGTTTCATAATAAATATGTTATTTAGTCTTGTAATAAAAGCTTCATATGTCAAACGAGAGAAAAGCGAAACTAATCAAAAGAATAAATAAGTGGAATTCAAAAAAGAGGCACTTTAGTTTTTCTTTCTATAAAGCCTGGTCGATTGTTTCGTTAATTCTTCTTTATTCCATTTCACTATTCTTGCTTGTTTTGCTCGTTCTTATGCTCGCGAAGAAAGGCGAATGGATAAAGATAAACCTTTTCTACATTTTGTTCGCTGTAATTTTTGGCATCTCTATTTTAAAAACGATGATGTCTTTGCTCTATGGTCGTTACGGTGATAAAAACCCAATCAGGTTTTCGAGGGCTATGAAATTTGCCTCTATCCCGTTGGAAATTATTTTCTTTGTCGAAGCAGCTATTTCGCTAACTGCCGGCTCTGCTTTCGCTTTAATAAGCGCTGTGTTTTTCCCGTTTGCAGGGGTCGTTGTTCTCGGTTTTTTGGCCGCCGCGTCCTTGCTTGTTTCCCTAACGTCGTTTTTGTCTAACGCGTTTTTCTATGCCGTCACTTTCTTGACCATCTTAAATGATTCTTTATGCGTCTTTTGCTATCTATTGAATCAGAGGATAGTCAGAAACAGGAAACTCAAAAGTAAGGTATCTATCATTTGGCTTGTATGCTTATGGATCCCAGTTTTTGATATCGTGGCGATGTATGTTCTTGATAATCTTTTAAGCAAAGACGCTTTATACGGCGATAAACCAGTCGTCGACATTCAATAAATATCGAAGAATGGAAGAGGAGTGATAAGCCGTTTTTCTTTTGTGCTTTGTGTTTCTTTTTGTCAAAGTTCTCGCGTATATGCGCATATACGCTTTCCCATTGCGTGCGACATGGGCTAAAATAGCCCTGTCGCATTTATGGAACCAAAGAAAGAGCAAATAGAGCAACCCGAAACCGAGAAGCCGAAGAAGAAAAGTCATGAAGCTTTGAAGTACGTTCTTTATTTAGTTGTCGTTTTGGTGGCAACTGGTCTTTCTTTGTTCATTTCCTTAAAAGATAACTGGACCGTCACCACGAACGCTATCGGATCCGCTGACTGGAAATTCGTCGCCCTTATCATCGGCATCGAAACTCTTTCTTATGTCTTTGAAGGCTTGATCATCATGGTATTCGCCAAACTCTACACCAGGGACTACAAGTTCCATCAAGGCTTGGCCAACTCTTTAATCGGCGCCTTCTATAACGACGTCACTCCGGCTTCGACTGGCGGCCAAGTTATGCAAGCCTATACCTTAAAGAAGCAAGGCATTCAGGTTTCTAACGCCGCCTCCATCATGGTCATGTGGTTCATTTTGTATCAGACTAGCCTTTGCTTATTTGATATCGTGGCCCTCATCGTTGAATGGAATGTCATCGGTGGTATCGAATCAATCGCCTTCACCATCAACGGGGCTTCTTTCTCTATTCCGACTTGGATTCTTATTACGATCGGATTCATTCTCAACATCTCCGTCATTTTGATGCTTTACCTCATGAGCTTCTCCCATAGGATCCATAACTTCATCCTTCATCACGTGGTTGGCTTCCTCGGGAAGATCCGCATTTTGAAGAATCCCGATAAGACGAGGGAAAACCTCCGTGTCCAAGTCGAAAACTTCAAGATCGAACTTCGCCGTCTTCAATCTAACGTCCCAGTCACCATTTTGATTATCATCCTATTCTTTGGGGTTCTTATTAGCCGTTACTCAATCCCTTATTTCTCTTGCTACGCAGTCGGTGGATTCATGGATCCTAATACCGGCATAAACGCCGCCTTTAACCTTGGCGATATGTTCCACGCCGCCTTCCGTACCTCTTTCCACCAGATGGTCACCGGTCTTATCCCGATTCCTGGATCCGCTGGCGTTTCCGAGCTTTTCTTCTACTACATGTTCCACGACTTCCTTATCGATGGAAATAAGATTTACGCCGCTCAGATCATTTGGAGAACCGCGACGTTCCACCTTGTTCTTTTGGTTTCCGGCCTCGTTTGTGCCTTCTACCGTCACCGTCCAAAAGAAGACATCACTTACGCCAACAGAGAAACATTCGTCAATCTTCAGTTCGAAACCTTTACCGAACGTAAGTTAAGCTCTGACACTTTGTACGAGACATCTCAGCTTTCTCGAAAAGAGATTCAAAGGAAACTCAACGAAAAGATGAACGCCCGCAAGACAAAGAAAACGGAATCCCCGAAAAAGAAAAACAAAAAGGAAAACGATGACGAATGGGACACCATCGACATCGATAGCTAGTTATGAGAGTCGTCCTTTTCACGGATACCTACCCGCCGGAGATAAATGGAGTCGCGACTTCGACTTATAATCTCCAAAAGACGATGGTCACCCATGGCCATGATGTTTTGGTTATTGCCACTAACCCCTTCAATGACAAATTGATGGTCGAAGAAGGAATTGTTCGTATCCCTGGAATTGTTCTTAAAAACTTATACGGATATCGTTTCACCAAAATCTTTAACAGCGAAGTTTTTGAGATAATCAAAAAATTCAAACCCGATGTCTTTCACCTTCAAACCGATTTAAGCGTGGGCCAATTCGGCTTTTTGCTTTCTTCTAGGCTTAATGTCCCGATGGTGTACACCTATCACACGATGTATGAGGATTACACCTATTACGCCACAAAGGGAAGGTTTGACCGCTTTGCCAAAAACGTTGTCCGTTATTACCTCCATTTCAAGGCGTTCACGGCCGACGAGTTCATCGCCCCTAGCGATAAGATCAAAAACTATCTTCGCTCCATCGGTATCGATAGTCACATTTCTGTCGTTCCAACCGGCATTGAATTCGAGAAGTTCTCCCCAAAGCACAAAGATCCAAACGATGTCGCCATATTGAAAAAAGAACTCGGCATAGAGCCAGATGATTACGTCATCTTGTCCCTTGGACGTGTTGCTAAAGAAAAGAGCATCGATGTTTGTATTAGAGGGTATTACGACTACCTAATGACAAATCCAAAGCATAAGACAAAGATGCTTGTCGTTGGTGGAGGCCCCGCTTTAGACGAATTAAAGGAATTGGCGGCGTCCTTAGGAATCGCCGACAAGGTTTTATTCTCCGGCCCATGCAAGCCCTCTGAGACGCAGCGCTATTACCATCTCGGAGATTGTTTCGTTTCGGCTTCCGTCACCGAAACGCAAGGCCTTACCTTCATGGAAGCCATGGCGAGCGAACTTGTCGTCCTTGCTAGATACGACGATAACCTTGAAGGCACTATTGCCGACGGGGAGACCGGATATTTCTTCTTTGACGAAAGCGACTTCAAGCAAAAATTAGAGAGGATAATAGAACTGGACGAAGAAAAGAAACAGTCCATCATTAAAAACGCAGTGGAAGCCATCGACATCTATTCGATGGAGAAGTTCTACCAAAACGCATACGAGGTGTATCAACGTGCCGAAAAGAAAAATTGGTGAAGATAGGGTCAGTAAGATTACCTATAAGAAGGGACAGGTTGTAGTCTCTTTTGACGAGCACAAAAAAGTTACCATGTCGGAGAATTCTTTTACCGATTTCGCTTTATATGTCGGCAAAGAGATGTCCTCAAACGAAATGGGCAAAATCATCGACAGCGTCTCTATCGACAAGCTCATGAATTATGCCTTAAAGCTTGTTTCTAAAGATTTATACAGTGAGCACGATATCCGCCTTAAGCTCATCGATAAAGGCGCCGATCAACCAACGATCAAAAAGATAATTGCCAAACTCAAAGAATATAAATTCATCGATGACGTTACATTCGCCAAAGGATACGCCAACGAGTTGGCCGACCTTCGTCACTATGGCAAGAAAAGGGTTATATACAACTTAGAATTCCATGGAATCCCTGAACACATCATCGAAGAGTTGGAGTTTAGCGAAGAAAGAGAACTCGAAAGAGCGAAGGCCTACTGCCAGATTCTAGATAGGAAATATGGCAAAACTGCCAATAATGCCAAACGCCAAAAAGCCATAAAGGCATGCATGGAAAGAGGCTTCTCTCATCACATATCCGCGGAGGCCGCCGAAACATTGACCCCAACCGATACGGACACCGAGAAAAAAGAGCTTAAAAAGGCCTATGAGGCGTGCAAAGCCAAATATTCGAAGAAGTACGAGGGATATGACCTCACGCGTCGCATATACGCTTATTTAGGCCAAAAAGGCTATCGATATGAAGACGTTAGAGAATTAATTGAGGAGGATTTTGAATAATGAAAACCATCAGCGAACTTAAAGATGGTGATTCCATCTACGGACAGTTCTTGGTCAACACTTCTAGCAAAGGGACTACCAATCAGTCCAAGACATACATGAACGTCACCCTTCAAGATGCCACGGGCACCATTGAAGCGAAGAAATGGGAAGTCCTTCCTAGCGATGCCGAGACGCTTGCCGCCGGCAACGTCGTCCTCATTCAAGGCGAAGTCTTATCTTATAAAGATAACCTTCAGATGAAGATTTTCTCTGCCGAACGCGTTTCTAGTGAGCTGGTTGATGCGGCTAGATTCGTTCCTAGCGCCCCGGTTGCCAAAGAGGTTTTGGAAGCAAAACTCGACGCTTATCTTTCCTCGATCAAAAACGAAGACGTTTCTCGTCTTGCCAACCATTTGGTGAATAAATTTAGGAAACAAATCATGGAGTGGCCGGCTGCGGTTAAGAATCACCATAATTACGTATTGGGCCTTCTCCATCACTCAATAACCATGGCCGATATGGCTGAGAAGGTTTGTGAGATATACCCATCCATCAATAGGGACGTCCTTATTGCCGGCGCGATCATACATGACTTAGGAAAGACGATTGAATTATCTGGCCCTGTTGCCACTAAGTTCACGCTTGAAGGAAAACTCCTTGGCCACATCTCAATCATGCAGGGTGAAATAAGGGAAGCCGCCAAAGAACTCGGCATGAGCGGAGAGATCCCTGTTGTCTTCGAACACATGATCCTTGCCCATCACACCAAACCGGAATACGGAAGCCCGGTTCCTCCGTTAACTCGCGAAGCTTTGGTCTTGGCGATGATCGATGATATGGATGCGAAGATGACGATTCTTGATAAAGCCTATAAAGATGTTAAGCCCGGGGATTTCACCGCTAGGCTCAACACGATGGACGAAAGATACTTCTACCTTCCTCTATATACCCAAAACAAATAAAAGAAAGACCAGGTCGATGCCTGGTCTTTTTTCGCGTGTACGTATGCGTATGCGCGTTTCTTTTTTATTTAATGGCTTTTCCGATGTCCATGGCTAGACGCGGCAAGTCCATAGTGGATGTGTCTTGCCCTTGCATGGTGATCTGGAATCCGCCTTCTCCGCCCACATATCTTGGGATGACGTGAACGTGGAAGTGCATGACGGTTTGCCCGGCGCATTCGCCAACGTTGGTTAAGATGTTGACCCCTTTAGCGCCTAAGACGGAAACTTCAGCCTGTCCGATTCGCTGAGCCACTTTCATGACCTTCTCCATCGTTTCAGCTGGTGTGGCCAAGAAATTCTCGTAGTGTTTCTTCGGGATGACGAGAGTGTGTCCTTTGGTGGTTTGGGAGATGTCGAGGAAGGCGAGGACGTCATCGTCTTCGTAGACCTTGGTGCATGGGATTTCCCCATCAATGATGCGGCAGAATATGTCTTTCATGTGCGTGTGTCCTTGTTAATAAATAAAGGGGCAAGTTTCCTTGCCCCAATATTATAGATTGGTTTTGACTATTTGATTAGTCGAAGAGATCCGGGAAGGTCGTCTTGAAGTAGCTATAGACAGCGTCATCGTGATAGCTGAGAGCAGCTTTTTCGATGTAGTACTGGTTAGCGGACTTCTTATAGGTCTCGTTGTCGGCCAAGAGGTAGGCAACATCATACGCGATCTGTTCACGATAGTTGGAATCGTGGATCTTGTTGTAAGAGGTGTCTCTGTCGGCGTCGACAAGCTTGGAGCTGTTGACGGCTTCTTCGATGCGGACGATGTAGGTGGTTCCGCTATCGATGTCGTTGATGACGTACGGAAGGTCTTCTGGGTCGCTCGGGTCACTGACGTTCTTGTTGAGGTAGTATTTACCGTTGAGATATTCAGTGTAGGTGGCGTCTTTGACTTTTTCCGGGTGGTCAACTTCGTTAGCGACGGCAATCTTGAAGAGGTTGGTCTTAGCGGTGGACGGGAGGTCGCTTAATCCGCTGGAGGTGTACCAGCCTTCCTTGACTTCGGTCTTGGAAACGATTTCGTTGGTCTGGATCTGAAGACCGACTTCTTTGGTGTAGGCGCCGGAACCGGTGAAGGTGCTGTAAGCGCTGGAATCATTGGTGAAGCGGTCGTCGGTGATCTTTTGATACTCATCAAGTTTCTCGCCGTAAAGGGTTTCGACGCGATAGTTGATGGTTCCGAAGGTCTTAGAGGCAAAGCCGGCGGCATCATAGATGCTGTTGGCAATGGTCATTTCCACGGTGTCTAAATCGGCGGTGTAGCCTTTGTAGAGCTTATCGAGGAAGCTGAGATCTTTGACGGAATCCGGAAGAGTGGCATAGGTGGCTTCGTTGGCGGCCATGACCTGCTTGGCATATTCCCTGGCAAGACGGAGGACCTTATCTTTGTAAGTTCCGTTCTGCGGAAGGGAGATGTATTGAACCTTACGGGCATAGCTGCGGCCTAATGTGCCGTAGTTGTTGTTGTGGAGATATTCGACGATGAGTTGCTTTCTCATCTGGTTCGGCAAGATGCTTCTGACGATGTAGTCTTTGTAGTCATCGAGCCAACCGGTGTGGAAGTATTTGTCGACATCTTTGTAGGTGTCAGAGCCGTCTTTCTTAACTTTCTTGAAAGTGGCATCGATTTTGATGTCGTAGAGATCGGCCTTCTGGGCTTTGGCGAACTTTTCTTCCTCAAACGTCGATCTTGTGATGTAAGAGGAGTTGTTGGCAACGTCGAAGAAAGCTTTCTGGATCTGGGTCAACAAGGAGTTGTAGAAGATCTTGGCTTTGGCGGCCGGATCGGCGGCATTGACGTAAGCGGCGTGGTTACGGGCGTATTGTCCAAGAGCAGTGTCATCACCAATGACTTCTTTGAGCTCGTAGAATTCACCGAACTGGTCTTCGGCGATTTTGCCTAAGATCTGTTGGAGAACTTTCTCGGAGTTGGAGTCGCCAGCTTTGACCAAGGCATCATAGATGTATTCCTGGGTGTTATTGACAACGCCTTCGAGATTGATGATCTGTTCGTTCTTTTCTTCCGGCTTGAGTCCGGCATCGACGTTACAAGAAGCGAGGATGGTGCCCATGGAGAGGGCAGCAATGGCGACTAATAAGCCTTTATTCTTTTTATTTGCCATAGCAGGCACCTCCTTTGGCCCAAACACCGGTCTCGTTCTGAGCGTCGGCGGTGAGGTATCCGATAGCGCAGGTTTCGGAGATCAATTCTCCGGTTCCTTTGCCGTTTCCTTTACGGATTTCTTCCTGGTGGATGAGGTATTCAGCGTAGGTCTTCCAGGTTTCTTCCCAAGAATTCTCGCTGTCGCTAGCGGTCTTGACCCTCTTCTCTTTGACGTAGGATTCGACCAATTTCTGGACGTTCTCGTCTTTGAAGGTGATCTTGGCGCCGTCTCCGTACTCGCCAAGGACGAGTTTCTCGAAGATGTAGCTGCTCATGTTGGAATTGTATCCCTTGATGGCGGAGACAACTTCGTTAGCCCTGGACTTCCATTCGGTCGACTGCTGTTTCCAACGGTTGACGAAGGTGGTGAGCTTTTCGAGTCCGTCCGGAATAGCGTATGACGGATATTTGGCGTTGCTCGGATCGTAGGTGTTGTAGTAATCGCTGAGGTTGGCCCTGTTTTCGGTGTAAACGCCGGAGGCTTCTTTAGCGGTGGTGGTGACTTCGGTTAAGGCTTTGCCGTCTTCGAGTTTGCTTCCGTATAGGTCAAGAGCGGAACGATCGACGACGATGAAGTGGACGCCTTCGTAGGATCCGGAAGATCCGGCCCTGACGGCGAGGACGATTTGTCCTTCGCTGTTGGTTAAGACGTTCTCACCGGTGTGGAGTTCAACGATTCCGGTGGTATCGCGCTGGAATCCCGGGAGAGCGGCATAGGTGGCGCTAGGAACGCCGTTGTATTTCTCGTCATGGACTTCGGTTCCGGCGACTGTTCCGGAAGATCCATCCCTGAGGTTGTAGTCAACGTCGCGGGGAGTGATAACGCAGACGTTGTGCTTGTTGAAATACTTATTGAATAAAACGTTACGCGGATAGAAGACTTCGTTTCCGTCGTTAACCTTGTAGGCAAGTTTGCTTCCGGTTTCTTCGGCAGCGTCTAACAAGGCGATGGCGGCTCCGTACGGGATTTGTCCGATACCAGTGCGGTTTCCGTCGTCATCTTCTTCGCCATCAGTGAATACGTCTTTGACAGGGGTCTCGACTCCACCGACGAGAACAGTGTTTTCTGTGTCGGTCGGGAGAAGGCGATCTTTGTTCGCGGTTCTGTATTCAGTGGTGGTTTTGTTGTAAAGAGCGTCGTAAGCGAAGACACCGAGTTTGAACTCGTTAACGAACGAGGTGTCTTTGTCCATGATCTTAAGGTCACCGTAGATCTTGTTGGAACCGTCTTCGGAATAGGTGGCAGCGATGGCACCAAAGGTCTGACGAGGATTGGTTTCGCTGGCTCCTTCACCGGCTAAGAGCTTGATGACGGTGGCGAGGTTCTTGGCTTCGCTTTCGGTGATCTTGCCTTGAGTGAGGGCACCGTTGGCGGCGCTGACTTTGACCAAGATGTGCCTGACGTGGTAAGGCATCTTGCTGAGAAGGTATCCTTCATCGTTCTTGCCCCAGATAGCCTCTTCGGCAGCGGTGGCGGTTTCGAGGACGGAACCATCTCTCATGGTCTCAAGGTTGTTGTAGTAGAAATCGGCTTCGAAACGTTCTTTTTCGATCTCGTACTGTTTAAGGCTGAAGAGCTCGCTCTCGGTATCGACACCATTGGAGGAAAGAATCTTTTCGAATTCTTCCTGATAGGTGGTGCCGTTGGAGTTGGCATTTTCATCGGCCTGGTTCTTTAAACCGTTGACTTGGTTGTTGGCTTCTTTGTTGATCGAGTTAAGCTCGTCTTTCTTCGTTCCGTTATAGTAGTTACGGATGAGAAGCTCATACACTTTGTCGAAACTGGTGCTGGCGGCGCCGGATCCTTTCTCGTACTCCCCGAGAAGTTCCTTGGCGGTGTAGTTCTGGCGGTTTCCAGAAGCGTCCACATATGTCAGCACGACCCCTTCGTTGTAAGTGACTTCGTTACAGGACGATAGACCAATCGTTCCAACGAGGCCAGCCACAAGAGCGAGGGTGAGTTTTGCTTTCTTCATATAGGGTTACTCCCTCCTTTGGACATAGCGCGATAATTCTACTAGTGTTGTATTGTTATTACAATACGGATATTTTCGACGAAACTTTTATCATGCCGTTTGGATTTGCTAATCCTTTGACGTTTTCTCTTCAAAGATGAATCTTTGCGCTTTATGAAAAAATACTTACTACATTTGTTGTATGCTCGATTTTCATTCATTAGAATAGTGAACGCTTTAAGGAGGAGATAAGCGCATATGTCCACATTAGTAATAAAAAATCTCCACGTTTCCGTCGGATCCAAGGAAATCCTCAAAGGGGTTAACCTCACAATTAACGACAATGAAACATTGGCTCTTTTAGGCCCGAATGGTCACGGAAAATCGACCCTTTTGGCCGCCATCATGGGCAACCCGAACTATACCGTCACGGACGGAAGCATCACTCTCGATGGAGAAGATGTTTTGGCCATGAGCGTCGATAAGAGATCGAAAGCCGGTCTATTCCTCGCCATGCAATATCCGGCCGAAATCCCAGGCGTCAACAGCGCAGACTTCCTCAAAGCCTCCATGAATGCCCATCGCGAAAAGCCGATGAGCTTATTTGAGTTCTATCGTTCTGTCGAAAAAGCCTACAAAGATATGGGCATTCCTTTCGAGATGAGCACCCGCAACCTCAATGAAGGTTTCTCCGGTGGAGAAAAGAAGAGAAACGAAATTCTCCAGATGAAACTTCTTAAACCGAAGTTCGCCCTTCTTGACGAAATAGATTCCGGACTTGACGTCGATGCCATGCAAATCGTCGCCCAGGCCATCCGTGAAGAACAAGCCGCCGGTCGCGGATTCCTTGTCATTTCACACTATGCCCGTCTTTATGACATGATCTCCCCGACAAGATCCGCTGTTATGGTCAATGGAAAAATCGCTGTTGAGGGCGGACCGGAAATCATTACAAAAATCGATACCAAGGGATATGAATGGATCAAGGAAGAACTCGGAATCGAAATCGAAAAAGACGAGAAGCCGATGAGCCAACAGTCCATTGGAATCTGCGCTACCCACGAGGCCACAAAAGGAAAATAAGAGATGAACATCTCACTTGTTGATAAAGAAATCAAAGACATGGAACTCACCGTCAAAGCCGGTGATTCTTTGGTTTTGAATTTGGCCGCCTTTGATACATTCCCGACCGCAAAAATACGTATTCTTGTCGAAAAAGACGGACACGTGAACGCTTCTTTTGCCGATTTCTCCAGAGGAAAAGGTAAATTTGTAATCGATGTTGAACTCTTAGAGGAAGGTGCCGAATGCAATTGGAACCTTTCGTCTTTGGCAAGAGAAAACGACGACAAAGTCGTTGACGCAAGCGTCCTCCATGTCGCCAAACACACCACTGCGGAAATGAACAATTACGGTATTACACGTGATCAAAGCCGCCTTGTTTTCACCGGCGTTTCCCGCATCAATAACGGAGCTAAGTCATCTAGCACTAGGCAGTCCGCTAAAATCATTGTTTTCGATCCTAATTCTGATGGACGCTGCAGCCCTTCTTTATGCATCGACGAAAACGATGTTCAGGCTAGCCACGCCGCTATTGTCGGAAGGCTTAACGAAAACCATTTGTTCTATCTCCAAAGTAGGGGAATTTCCGAAGAAAACGCCAAGCGTTTAATTACTTTGGGATATCTAAAACCGATTGAACAGTACTTCAAAGACGAAGATCTTTTAAAGAGGATTGATAACGCCATTGAGGAGGGAATCTGATGATTGACGTCAAGAAAATCAGAGAAGATTTCCCGATGTATCGAAATAATATTTTGATGCAAGGCAAACCTTTGGTTTGGCTCGATAGTTCCTCTACGACGTTCAAACCCGATTCAGTTCTTGAAGCCGTCTCTATGTATTACACGAAGATGAACGCGAATTCCCACCGTGGGGATTACGACCTTTGCTACGCGGTCGACCAAATGGTCGCCGAGACAAGAAAGACCGTCGCCAAATTCATCAACGCTCAAGAGAAAGAAGTGGTTTTCACCGCCGGCGACACCGCCTCGATGAACCTAATCGCCTTCGGATATGCAACAAACAATCTCACCTCCGAAGATGAGATTTTGATTACGGAGGCCGAGCATGCCTCAAACGTTCTTCCGTGGTATCAAGTCGCGAAGATGATCGGCTGCAAAGTCGGATTCATTCCGCTTGATGAAGAAGGAAGAATAACTCCCGAAAACCTCGAGAAGGTTATTTCAAGCAAGACAAAAATTGTCTCTATTGCCGCTATTGGAAACGTTTTAGGCTATCACGCCCCCGTTAAAAAACTTGCGGAAGTCGCCCATAAGCATGGTGCCATAATTGTTGTTGATGGTGCCCAATCTGTTCCTCATGTTAAGACGGATGTCGTGGATTTGGATTGTGATTTCCTTTGCTTCAGCGGTCACAAAATGTGCGGCCCGACTGGCATTGGCATCCTTTATGGGAAATACGATTTGCTTTGCAAAACGGATGCGTATATCACCGGAGGCGGCAATAACGCTAAGTTCGGTATGTGCGGGGACGTCACCCTTTTAGAACCTCCGGCTCGTTTTGAAGCCGGAACCCAAAACCTTGAGGGCATCTTTGGTCTAAAAGCCGCGATCGAATATCTTGAACAAGTCGGGATGGATAACATCGAATCCTACGAAAAAGAATTAAAGCAATACGCGGTCAAAAAGCTTAAAGAGTGTGGCAATGTAACTATCTATAACGAGAACAGCGAATCCGGAATCGTCACGTTCAATATCGACGGCGTATTCGCTCAGGATGCCGCTACTTATTTAAATAGCAAAGGAATAGCCGTTAGATCTGGCCTTCACTGTGCCAAGATATTGACCGGTTTCTTAAAGACTCCGGCCACCGTAAGGGCTAGTTTCTATTTCTATACCAGCAAAGAAGACATCGACGTTTTGGCCGATGCCGTAAAGAACGGAGGTAATTATCTCGATGCCTATTTTTGAGTTAACACCCCAGATGATGAGGGAACTCCTCATGTCCCATTATTCCTCTCCGAGGCATCAAGCCAAGCCGACGGGCGAAGGCTATATTTCCACTCACTCTTCCACCGTCAACTGCATCGACGACATCGATGTTTATATCAAAGAAGAAAACGGCAAGGTCGTGGATGCTCTTTGGGATGGCGTCGCTTGCGCCATTTCGACCGCTTCCACCGATATCGTGTGTGATCTTTTGATCGGAAACACGAAAGAACAAGCCGATTACATCATCGAACAATACAATCACATGATCCACGAAGAGCCTTACGATGACTCCGTTTTGGATGAGGCGCTAGCGTTTATGAACACTTCTAAACAGCCGGCGAGAATCCACTGCGCGACCATCGGATGGGACGCTCTTCAGAGTTTGGTCAAGAAAGGCGAATAATGGCAGACACCGATTTCTTGGAAAAAGACTACAAATACGGGTTCAAAGACAAAGACACCACCGTTTTGAATACGGGCAAAGGCCTTAACGAAGACATTGTTCGCGAAATCTCTTCCTTGAAGGGAGAACCTGAATGGATGACCGAGTTCCGCCTCAAGGCGTATCGCGCTTTCGTGAAGATGCCTCTTCCGAAATACGGACCCGATCTTTCTGGACTTGATTACGATTCATACACATATTTCACTCGTCCATCAAATAAAGAAGAAAAGAGCTGGGACAAAGTTCCTGAAACCATCAAGAATACATTCCAAAAGCTGGGCATTCCTGAAGCCGAGCAAAAGTATTTGGCCGGCGTTTCGACTCAATATGAGTCGGAAGTTGTCTATCACAACATGCTTAAGGAAGTCGAAGATAAAGGCGTTATTTTCCTCTCGACCGATATGGCTTTAAAACTATATCCGGAGATTTTTAAGAAATACTTCGGCACGATTGTTCCGTTCGCCGACAACAAATACACCGCTTTGAATGGAGCGGTTTGGTCGGGCGGGTCTTTTATCTACGTTCCAAAAGGAGTGAAGCTTGAAAAACCGCTTCAATCCTATTTCCGTATTAACAACGAGAAGTCCGGTCAGTTCGAAAGAACGTTGATCATCGCCGATGACGGCGCCGACGTCCATTACGTCGAAGGATGCACGGCCCCGATATATTCCAAAGAATCTCTTCACGCCGCAGTCGTTGAGATCTATGTCGGAAAAGGAGCTCACGTCCGCTATAGCACAGTCCAAAACTGGAGCAATAACATTGTAAACCTCGTTACTAAGAGGGCTTATGTCGAAGAAGATGGTCTAATGGAATGGATCGACGGAAACGTTGGATCCATGCTCAACATGAAGTATCCGGCTTGCATTCTCCATGGCGATAGGGCCAAAGGAATTTGCATTTCAATTGCCGTCGCAGGCAAGGGACAGTTCCAGGACGCCGGGGCTAGAATGATTCACCAAGGCAAGAATACCTCGAGCACGATTATTTCCAAATCCATCGTAAGAGGCGGTGGAGTTGCCAATTATAGGGGTACCGTGCGTTTAGAAAAGGGTGCCGAAAACTCGAAGGCTCACGTCGAATGTGACACTTTGATTCTCGATGACATCTCTAAATCAGATACTATCCCAACAAACGAAATCAAAAACGCGACCTCTTTCATTGAACACGAAGCCACCGTTTCGAAAATCAGTGAAGAGCAGCTCTTCTATTTAATGAGCCGTGGCTTAAATGAAAAAGATGCCACCCAGATGATAGTCATGGGATTCATCGAGCCGTTCTCGAAAGAACTCCCTATGGAATATGCCGTCGAGCTTAACCAACTCATTAAACTCGATATGGCTGGATCGGTAGGTTAGACGAAATGAACGTCGAATACGATGTAATCGTAATCGGCGGTGGACACGCTGGCGTTGAGGCCAGTCACGCCCCCGCACTGATGGGACTTAAGGTTCTTTTGTGCACCCTAAATGAAAAAATGATCGGCAATATGCCGTGCAATCCCCATATTGGCGGAAGCGCCAAAGGCGTCGTTGTCCGTGAAATTGATGCGTTGGGTGGTTTGATGGGCTTAGCGGCTGATCATCATCCTCTACAGGTAAAGATGTTAAACACGGGCAAAGGACCTGGCGTTCAATGTCTTCGCACCCAGCAAGATAAGTACGGCTATCCGGCTTATGTTCAAACCCTACTGAAAGCGACTCCGAATCTCGACATCAAAGAGTGCGAGGTCGTTGATTTCATAATGGATGGAGACACAGTTAAAGGCGTCATCACATCTACTGGTGAAAGAATCGCTTCGAAGGCCGTAATCGTCACGACCGGCACATATTTGAATGGTCGTATCATCTCAGGAAGAGATGTTCACGATGGTGGACCTGATGGAGAAAAAGCTTCACTCGGTCTAACCAAAAGCCTAAATAAAATCGGCGTAAAAACCTGGAGGCTTAAAACAGGCACCCCGCCTCGTTTAGATAAAGCTTCCATTGATTTTTCTAAAGCGGAAATTGAACCGGGCACCGATGCAAAATACGCATTTTCTTTTAGAACAAAAGAATACACGCCTTTAGAAAAACAACTCCCGTGTTACTTAATTTACACAACCGCAGAAACTCACAAAATCATCACTGATAACCTTCCGAACAGTGCATTGTTTAATGGCGTTATCAATTCGGCCGGGCCTCGTTATTGCCCGTCCATAGAAAGCAAGGTCGTTCGCTTCGCCGACAAAGAGCGTCATCAGCTTTTCTTAGAGCCTGAAACCGAAAACGGAAATTCGATTTATCTTCAAGGATTCTCGACCGCTATGCCTCACGAGGTCCAAGTCGAGATGGTCCACTCTCTACCGGGATTAGAAAATGCCGTCCTTCTTAAATACGCTTATCAAATCGAATACGATGCGATAGAACCGCTCCAATTTGATAACACGTTGGCCGTGAAATCCAAAAAAGGACTATATGGTGCCGGACAAATTTGCGGAACTTCCGGTTACGAAGAAGCGGCCGGACTTGGCCTTATGGCTGGTATAAATGCCGCTTTGTTCGTCAAAGGAAAGAAACCTTTCGTCTTGAAAAGAAACGAATCCTATATCGGCGTCATGATCGACGATTTGGTCACCAAAGGAACCGATGAGCCATATCGTCTTCTTTCTTCTAGAGCGGAATATCGTCTTTTGCTCCGCCACGACAATGCCGATTTGCGTTTGACGAAATACGGCCATGATTTAGGCCTTATTAGCGATGAAGATTTCGCTGCGTTCGAAGCTAAATATCAAAGGATAGAAGAGGTTATCCGCGTTTTGTCGACAACAAATGTTGGAGATAAAGTAGGGCTTAATGCCCTCTTTGAAAAGAAGGGATCGCCTACGACCAATGAAGGACTAAAAGGATATGAAGTCCTTAAACGTCCTCATTATTCCTATAAGGAAATAGCGCCTCTTATGAGAGAATTGGATCCTCTTCCGCTTGATGACGAATCCATTTTGGCTTTGGAAGCTAGGGTTAAATACGAAGGCTATATCAAGAAAGAAGAAAGAGAGGCGTCCGAAATTCTTCGTCAAGAAGATATGGAATTGCCGACCCCTACCGATTATCTTAAAGTCGAGGGCTTAAGATTAGAGGCCAGACAGAAGCTTAACGTCGTCCAACCAAAGACCATCGCCCAAGCTTCAAGGATCCCTGGCGTTAATCCAGCCGATATTTCTATTTTGATTCTTACAATGAAAAGGGATGGCAAACTATGACCTACGAAGAACTATTCACGTACTGCCAAGAAAACAACATTCCTCTTGATGAGGACAAGCTTTCCAAACTCAAAATCTACGCTACGACCCTCGTGGAAACGAACAAGGTCATGAACTTAACGGCCATAAAAGATGAGCCGGGAATCATTGAAAAGCACTTCCTTGATTGTCTTCTTCCGTGCAAAGCGTACGACTTCGAAGGGAAAACTCTTGTCGATGTCGGCTCTGGAGCCGGCTTCCCTGGCGTTGTGCTCGCCATTATGTACCCGACTCTTCAAGTCACCTGCATTGATGCCACTAAGAAAAAATATGACTTCATCTGCGGCTTAAAGGAAAAACTTGGTTTGGATAATCTCAATCCCGTTAATTCGCGTGTTGAGGTCTTAAAATCTTTCCGCGAGAAATTTGACGTTGGAACCGCTAGGGCTTTCTCCTCCTTGAGCACAATCCTTGAGGTCGTTACGCCTCTAGTTAAAGTTGGTGGGTATGTCCTTGCTATGAAATCCGCTAAAGCGGAAGAAGAAATTGCCGAATGCAAAACCGCTCTTAGGAAAATGGAATCCAAAGTTGAAAAACTTCAAAGGGAAACTCTTCCGACAGACCATGATTTAAGGATTAATATCTTCATCAAAAAATGTCAGAAGACCGCTAAACACTTCCCAAGAAGCTGGGCGGAAATCGTTAGCAAGCCTCTATAAGAAATAGACCCGCCGAAAAGCGGGTTTTATTTTTCTTTGCAACTACCTGAACAAGTCTATAATGAAGATGCTTCAGGGCGACGAGAATTACGTCGACTGGCGGTAAAGCCCGCGAGCTGTCTCAAAAAAAGAGATGGCATGATCCGGTGAAATTCCGGGGCCAACGGTAAAGTCCGGAATTAAAGAATGCGTTATTGGTCCCCCTGTTTGCGTAGCAGTGGGGTTTTTCTTTTATGGATTTGACGTCGATTCTAACCATTATCGGATTCATCCTTTTGATAGTTTTAACAATTAAGGTTTATGGTCGTTTTAATAAGAAAGAGAGCGATTTTAATCCAATTAGATTTATGGCTAGAGTCGCCGTATTCGGAGCGATCTCCACGATTCTTTATGTCGTCCCGATATTCAATATCAAACTGCCGATATTCCCCTCGTTTTTGTCCATTCATTTTGATGAAGTTCCAGCTTTCATCTGCGGCTATGCATATGGCCCTGTCGCTGCGATTGCCGTCTTGTTGGTAAAGACTTTTATCAAGCTTCCGTTTACATCCACATTGACAGTAGGCGAATGGACTGATCTCATTCTTTCGAGCGTTTTCGTTGTTACGTCGTGCCTGATTTATAAAAAACACCGCACTCTTAAAGGGGCGGTAGTTGGCTTTTTGATCTCCTCGGCTGTTCAAATAGTGGTGGCGATGTTCCTCAATGTTTACGTGATGATCCCATTTTATTCAAACGTTATGGGGTATCCGATTTCCGCCCTTTTGTCGATGATGCAAAAAGCGATACCCGCCATCAGCGACATTCAGTGGTCGTATGCCCTTTTGTGCGTCCTTCCGTTCAACGCGTTAAAAGATTTCGTAGTCTTCATCTTCGTGTTCTTGATCTATCGTTCCCTCCACGTGGTCCTACGCTTCAAAAAATCATAAAAAAAGCGGCCGTTAAGCCGCTTTTCTTTTTTTCTGGAAGAACCTAGATTATTCCTCTTCGATAGCACCGACCGGGCAGTTGGCAACGGCTTCAGCAGCGGCGCCATCATCCTCAGCGGCAGCAACGGCGGTGGCTTTGCCATCATCGTTGAAAGCGAAGACATCCGGGAGAGTTCCAACGCAGAGACCGCATCCGATGCAGGCTTCTTCGTTGACTTTGAGTTTCTTGGCCATAGGTAGATCCTCCTTATCGCAATCGATTATAAGTTTGATATTTATTTCAAACAACCATAAAACTGAAAATCATAATCTTTTGCCTTAGGCAATTCTCAAAAGGGTTCCTTTTAGTTATCATATTGAGCGGTCAGCATGGAAACTAGGAAAGAGAAATTTAGAAAATACAGGGAAGAAATTAAACTTACCCCGGATTCTGCCTTCTCCTCCTCCGAACAGACCCAATGGTATTCCACCAAGGAAGATAAGGATGTCCTCAAAAACGTTGAATCTTCCTCGAAAGCAATATCTTATGGCTCGATTCTTGCGCCACTTGAAACCGCGAAGGAACAAGTCGAAGACTCTAAAACCCCATACGAAAGGTATGTGTCGAGAAAACGTCGCATCTTCATCGTCAAGATCGCTAGTTTCTTAGTTGTTGTGGCGGCTTTGGTTGTTTGGTTCGTGCTCATTCAAAGAGGGAGATAAAAAATGGAAAAGAAGATCGTATCTGTCGCAATCGACGGACCTGCCGCCGCTGGAAAATCCACCGTCGCCAAAATCGTCGCTAAGGATTTGGATTTCACCTACATCGATACCGGCGCTATGTACCGTGCCTTCACATACTACGTCATCAAAAAAGGCGTTGATCCAAAAGACGAAGCCGCTAGCTGCTCCCTCATCCCGGAAGTTGATATCGTTTTGGAAAAAGATGGCAAAGTCTTCGTAAATGGCGAAGATGTCACGCGCCCTATCCGTGAGCCTCTTGTCTCTGGAAACGTTTCCTATATCGCTTCCTATAAGGAAATCAGGCTTGCTCTTGTCGACCTTCAGCGCAAGATGGCCGGAACCAAATCGGTCGTTATGGATGGACGTGACATCGGAACTTATGTTCTTCCGAATGCCGAGGTCAAAATTTACCAAATCGCCTCCGTCGAAACTCGTGCCCAAAGACGTTATGACGAGAATGTTTCAAAAGGAATCCCGACTTCTTATGAAGATGTCGTAGCCGATCTTAAGAAAAGAGACTACATCGACTCACACCGCGCTTTCGCCCCGCTAAAACCGGCCGAGGACAGTGTTCAACTCGATACTTCTGACATGACTGTTCAGGAAGTTGTCGATGCGGTTTTAAAAACAATTGAAGAAAAAACGGGGGTCAAACCTTTATGTCGCTAGGATTAGTCGCTCTTGTCGGAGCCCCTAATGTTGGCAAATCCACGATCTTTAACCGTATGGTCGGCTCGCGCCGTTCCATCGTCGAAGATACCCCAGGCGTCACCAGAGATAGAATCTACGGGGATGCCGAGTGGCTCACGAAGAAATTCCGCCTTGTCGATACTGGCGGTATTGAAATACTTAACAAACCGTTCCAAACCCAAATCAGGGCCCAGGCTCAGCTCGCTATAGATGAGGCTGATGTCATTGTTTTCGTTGTGGATGGCAAAACCGGTCTTTCTGGCGACGACCAGCAAGTGGCGAAAATTCTTTATAAGTCCAATAAGCCTGTTTTGTTGGCCGTTAACAAAATCGACAATATCGAAGAAATCTCAAACATCAGCGATTTCTACGCCCTTGGATTAGGCGAACCGATGGCGGTTTCTGGATCGCACGGTATCGGAATCGGTGACCTTCTCGACAAAATCATCTCCATGCTTCCTGAAAAGGAAGATAACGTTTACGGCGCTGCCACAACCTTCTGTTTGATCGGCCGTCCGAATGTCGGAAAATCTTCTATTACGAACAGGATACTTGGCGATGATCGCGTCATCGTCAGCGATATCGCCGGAACAACCCGTGACTCCATCGATACTTCCTTCACCAAAGACGATAGAAACTATGTCATCATCGATACGGCCGGATTGGTCAAAAAAGGACGTATTTACGAAGCTATTGATAAATACGCCGCTTTAAGGGCCTTGGCCGCCATTGATAGAAGCCAAGTTGCTATTTTGGTAATCGACGCTGGACAAGGCATAATCGATCAGGACAGGCACGTCGTTGGCTATGCCATGGATTCGCATAAAGCCGTCGTCATTGTCGTCAATAAATGGGATCTTCACGAAAAAGGCGAAACCCAAGAATCCTTCGTTAAGAAAATCAAAGAGAAGTTCAAGTTCTTGGACTATGCGACGATCGTCTTCGTCTCGGCAAAAGATGGTAAAAACATCGACGGTTTGTTCCCGGCTATTGCCGAAGCGTATGATTCTTACAATCGCCGCGTTCCGACTTCCGTTTTGAATAAGGTTATTTTGGATGCTCAGTCCATGAACCCGACGCCTGAATTCAACCATGGACGCTTGAAAATCTACTTTGCTTCTCAGGTCGCTGTGAACCCGCCTTCATTCGTTATTTTCTGCAATAATCCGGAATTCGCCCACTTCTCTTATACTCGTTATTTGGAGAATAGGCTCCGTGAAACCTTCGATTTTGCAGGGTCTCCTATTCAAATAATCTACAGAGAAAGAAAATAAACCTAGTTTTACATTATTCCCAAAATTTATAACGATTTTTAAATAAAACTTGATAATGAAAGCCCTTTTATGTTAATTTTTTGGAAATATTGAGAGGACATAATATGAACAAAGCCGAACTTATTGTCGCCGTTGGTGAAAAAGCTGGTTTCGCCAAAAAAGAAGCCGAACTCCTTGTGAACGCCGTTTTCGAGGAGATGGAGAAATGCCTCGTCAAAGGGGAAGAAGTCAAAATCTCCGGTTTCGGAATCTTCAACAAGAAGGAGCGCGCCGCCCGCAAAGGAACCAATCCTTCCACTCAGGAAGAGATCGTTATCCCGGCCGCTAGCACCGTCACCTTCAAACCTTCTAAGAACCTCAAAGAAAAACTCGGCTAATTCAATTGCCAAGTGATGCCCTGGTATTCCAGGGCTTTTCTTTTTCCTTGTCGTTTCTAGTGATACACTAGAGCCATGTATCGCATTTTCAAAGAGTATGCATCTTTGTTCGCCGCCAACGGATATCACTTATATATGATTGGCGGAACTTCCAGGGATTATCTTTTAAGCATCGAACCTTCCGATTTCGACTTTGTGACCGATGCGACGCCAGAGGAAGAAAAAGCCTTTTTGAAAGATGCCGATTATACGTTTGCTAAATTTGGATCCGTTAAAGTGTTTAACGATGGGGTAGAGGTGGATATAACCACTTTCCGCGAAGAAGGGGATTATAAAGATTTCCGCCACCCTGGATATATTCGTTTCGTTAAGGATATGAGCAAAGACGTAGTCAGAAGAGACTTTACGGTCAATGCTCTATATATCGATATTGAGGGCAAGGTTTATGACCTCGTAAATGGGATCGAAGACTTAAACAAAAAAGTTATTCGCTTCATCGGCGATCCCTATAAAAGAATCGAGGAAGACCCACTAAGAATCATTAGGGCCGAAAGATTCGCAAAACGTCTAGGTTTCCAAATGGAAAAGGAAACGGAAAAAGCGATAGAAGAAAAAAGAGGTCTTCTTGAGAAATTAAACCCTGATAAAGTGAAGATGGAACTTCTAAAAGAATGAGGAGAGGTAAAATAAAGATATGAGCTACGCGACAAAAGCTTTGGAAAACGTCGATTTCCGTTACATTCTTCTCGACGACTATAAAAAACTAAAAATCAGCGAAGAAGAGTTATCCGTCATCATGATGGTTGACCATCTTTTAAGGCAGGATAACGACTTGGTTACCGCTGATCTTTTGGCTTTGAAGATGAATTATAAAACCGCCCAGATAGATAAGATTCTTGTTTCGCTTTTGAAGAAGGGCTTCATCGAATACGAAGAACTCGCCATTGGCGGAATGAGGACATCGCTAGAACCTCTCAAAAACAAACTACGTGAGCAGTTTGCCGCTGATTTGGCGAAGGATAGAGCGAACCTCCAGAGCGCCGAAAGAAACCAAAACCTTAATACCCTATATGCGATTTTCGAGAAAAGAAGGAACAGAACCCTTTCTCCAATTGAGATGGATCTTATTTCGACTTGGCTCGATGACGGTTATACAACCACCCAGATAAAAGACGCTTTGGAAGACTGCTTAGCTGCTAATAAGAAGAGCCTAAAATCCGTGGATAAAGTCCTTCGCTCGAATAGGGCTAGAGAAGATGTCCGCAAGGCCGGTGTCACTGGCGTCACCGACGAGGACTGGAACAAAAATATCGAGGAAACGATCGCTTTGGCGAAAATTCGTTGGGTCGACGATGATCCAGATAGATAAACTTCTTACATCTTTAGATGAATTCATGCCCGATGCGAAATGCGCTTTGGTTTTTTCTTCGCCCTTTGAATGTTTGTGTGCCGTTATGCTCAGCGCGCAAACAACGGATAAGGCCGTAAACTTAGTCACGCCTACTCTCTTTTCAAAATATCCGACTCCAACGGAGATGGCCGAAGCCTCATTTGAGGAAGTTGGAGACGTAATACGTTCAATAGGCTTATACAGGAACAAGGCGAAGAATCTCATCGCTTTGGCCAAGGAAATAACTGATAAATATGGAGGAGAAGTCCCTCTTGATATAAAAAAATTAACAGCCCTTCCTGGCGTTGGCATAAAAACAGCCAATGTCGTTTTGGCCGAATGTGCCAATAGACCCGCCATCGCGGTAGACACCCATGTTTCTCGCGTCTCGAAAAGATTGGGTTTAGCAAAAGCTAACGATGAACCGATTGAAATCGAGAAGAAATTAGAAAAAAAGGTCCCGAAGGACCGTCAGATCAAATTCCATCATCAAATGATATGGTTTGGCCGTTTAGTATGCCATGCTAAGAACCCTGAATGCGATGGATGCTCTTTGAAGAAAGATTGTCCTTACTTCAAAAAGATCTCGTCTAGCAAAGGTAGATAATCGAAACGAGGACGGATGCCTTCTTTGACGAGGTATCCGTTTTTTCTTATGTCTTCTAGCGGGATGCTTTTCCTGTCTCCATGCTCATAGAAATCAATGATGAAGTCCGCCTTTAGAAGATAGGTTTCTTCGGCGGCGTACATATTGATCAGGAAAAAAGCGATGCCGCCATGTTCGATAACTCTTTTGAGATGAACGATTTGCTGAGGGGCGATATTACCCATAGGGAAAGACGTTTTGTTCTTAGATGATTTAGCTTCAAAATCAACGTAACGTCCCTTGTATACGCCGTTATAGTCGGTTGTACTTTGCTGTTCGTAATAAGCGTGTGTGATCTTGGCGCCTTTGGTGTAATCCACCTTGACGACGTTGATTGGGGTCGGCCTTTTGTATATAAGAGCCATCCCTTTTTCGAGATAGTAAGAGTTCGTGTCGTTGATGTCCTGCTCAAAACCCATGCCACGGTTCGCGGCGGATGTCGAAAGAGTGGGGGCCTTTCTCTTTTTTGGTCCCTCTATCTTCTTTATTCCTTTGGGGTAATTAAAGGTCATTCAAGCGATTCCCTTATAGCTTTATCAAAGCTTTCCGGAGTAACCGTTTTGCCTTCGGAAAGCTGGCGGATTACGTTTTGAACTGGCGAGGCCGTGTGGCTATTTCTATACAAAACTTTCTTGTATTCGTTGGCGACTATGTCTTTGTTTTCAAGGAAGGCTTTGTATAAGAGGGCAAGGTTATAGGCGTCCGCTAAAGCGTCGTGTTTCTGCCCTTTGAATTTGACGTTAAATAGGGTGAGATAGTTGCTAAGGGAATATGGATTTCCATGTTCGTCCTTAACGTATCTAGAAATGAAACTGCTGTAATCGAAAATGTGGTGGACGACGTATCTAGTAT
Organism: Bacilli bacterium; assembly: GCA_024409055.1. Classification (GTDB taxonomy): domain Bacteria; phylum Bacillota_I; class Bacilli_A; order RFN20; family CAG-826; genus Alloenteromonas. The sequence goes on along the minus strand of JAKSUL010000002.1, from coordinate 43,605 downwards.
CTTCTTTGGAAGCGTCCATATTGTGTTCTGAAGAAGCTTGGAAGATTTTGGCGTCAAAATTGCCAAAAACAACAAAGAGGCATTTATTCCAGTCTTTGCCTAAATATTTTTGCAAACCTTGGAGAGCGACTCGATAAGGAACGCCTTCCTTTTTGATCAAGTCTTCGGTTATGCCGGTTAAGTCGGTTACGACCTTTCCTATTCTTGATTTCGGCTTTACGTATGCCTTATATCCACGGCAAATACGTTTAATGGATCCATCGTCTTTGATGACGACTTTGTGGGCTCCAATCTCAATCATCTCGTGGGTAAACTGAGTTCCCTCAAGATCCACGAAGACCAAGATTTTGTAGCCTCTTAATTCTTTTTCTAGTTCTTTCACGCGGTAAATTATCCCACCTTTATGACGTTAAGTGGGATTTGATTTGTTCTTTCGTTGTATAAAGAAAGTCACTTCAATATAATTGAAGGCACGTGATTATGGACAGCAAATTATCTTTAACAAGCCAAAAGATCCTTGAAAAACAGTTCACTAAGAACGTCAAAGGATATGATCCAGACGAAGTCGACGAATTCCTCGACTTAGTTCGCGCCGATTATATGGCTTATGATTCGAAGCTTGCTGAAGCCAAGAATTACGTGAGGAGACTTGAAGAAGAATTGAAACGCGTTCAAGACTCGAAACAAGAGTTGGAGATCGATAACGCCAGGATGAAAAAGCGCCTGAGCGGAATCAAGCCCGGCGACAAGCTTAATGAAGAGAATATGGAATACATCCAAAGGATCAACGTTCTCGAGCATTACATCTATTTAACCGGCGTCGATCCAACAAAAATCAAATAGCATCCGACCCAGGCGACCGCTGCCTACTTGTTAGGTAGAGGAAAGTCCATGCTCGCACGGCCTGCGATGGCCGTAGTGATTGTGCTAGGGCAATAAATAACCCTAGGTACGCTGGAGAGCGTAACGGCGGAGGAACGACTCTTGAGTCGGGAATCCCTAAGGTGCCACAGAGACGAGCTTAACGGCGACGTTAAGATGAAACGAGGCAAACCCCGCAAGCGAGAAACCCAAATTTGGTAGGGGAAGCGTCCGAGGCGAATTGAAGCTAAAGACGCCAGAGCAATCTGAGATAAATAGTCGCCCTCGACATAACATGGCTTACAGGGTCGGATACTCATTAAAGGAGAACAACATGAACCTTCCAACGAAAATCACGACAGCTAGAATCGTCCTCATCACATTCACTTTGATCGCTTTGGGCGTTTTAGGGATCATCGCCAACAACAACGGCCTATTGGTTGGCGCGTATGTCGGATCTACCCCGATAAACTGGGTTTATTTAGCCACTCTTATCGTCTTCGTTATCGCCGCATCTACCGATGCCCTCGACGGATATCTCGCTAGGAGCCGCAACGAGGTCACCAACCTCGGAAAGTTCTTAGATCCGATCGCCGACAAGATGCTCGTTAATTCCATGCTTATCCTCCTCTCGGTTCCCTGCATTTGGAGCTCGAATCAAGAGACGATTCCTGTTGCCTGCGTCATCGTTATGATCATCCGCGATTTGATCATCGATGCGATTAGGCAGATTGCCGCGACAAAGAACGTTGTCTTAGCCGCCAACATCTTCGGCAAGCTCAAAACCATCTTCCAAATGATTGCTATTCCGGCTGTTCTTCTTAACGATTGGCCTTTCTCTTATTTCTCCTCAAGCTGGCCGGTTTACGCCAAACCGTCTATGATCCTTGTCTATCTTGCCACGTTGATGAGCATCATTTCCGGCGTTGTCTACATTGTCCAGAACGCTTACGTCCTTAAGGAAGAGAAAGCAAAATGACGTCTTTCGAAGAACTATTGAAAACAATGGAGGCCAAAGGCTTGAGCCTTGGGTCCGTTGAATCGCTCACGGGCGGCTTATTCGCCGCAACTGTTTGCTCGATTCCCGGTGCCTCTCATGTATTTATGGGTTCTTTGGTCACGTATGATCCTCGCGAAAAAATAGCTCTCGCCAACGTCAAAAAAGAAAGTATTGATGAACTTGGCGTCGTGTCCGAGCAAGTCGCTCGAGAGATGGCTAGAGGCGGGAAAAACAAATTGAACGTCGATGTGTGCGTATCGTGTACGGGTAACGCAGGCCCGACCACGTGCCCGGGTTATGGAGAAGTCGGAGACGTCTATGTTGCTATCTCCTCGCCAAAAGATGAAACGTGCATTAAACTTTCTCTCAAAGGATCAAGAAACGAAATTAGAGAAAAAGTTGTCGAGCAGATGGCTGAAGCCATAATCGGAACTTTGGCTAATATTTAAAAACTTGTTCGCCCCTTTTCGTGAAAAACGGGCAATTGAATAGTAGGAGGTCACAAAGAATGACTGAAAAAATTGACAACGTTAAGCAGAAAGCTCTCGATGACGCGATCAAAAGCATCGAGAAGGCTTATGGTAAGGGCTCGGTTATGCGCCTTGGCGATAGGCAACACGTCGATGTGGATGTTATCCCCAGCGGATCCATGTTGCTCGACCAGGCTTTAGGAGTGGGCGGTTATCCAAAAGGAAGAATCATCGAAATCTATGGACCTGAATCTTCAGGTAAGACCACTTTGGCGTTACACGCTATTGCCGAATGCCAAAAAAAGAACGGACGTGCCGCCTTTGTTGATGCTGAGCACGCCATCGATCCGGAGTATGCCGCTAAGTTAGGCGTCGATATTGATGAGCTTATTCTCTCTCAACCTGATTCCGGCGAACAGGCTTTGGAAATCACCGAGATGCTCGCCCAAAGCGGAGCGATCGATATCATCGTCGTCGACTCTGTCGCCGCTTTGGTCCCACAAGCCGAACTCGATGGAACCATGGCCGATAACCAAGTTGGCTTGCAGGCTAGACTTATGTCCAAAGCCATGAGAAAGATTGCCGGTATTCTCAATAAGACCGGATGCGTCGTTATCTTCATCAACCAGATTCGTGAAAAGGTCGGCGTTGTTTATGGCAACCCAGAGACCACGACCGGTGGACGCGCTTTGAAGTTCTACGCCTCTATCCGTATCGACATTCGCCGCGCTGAAGCTATCAAAAACGGTTCTGAGATTGTCGGAAACACCGTCAAAGTCAAACTCGTTAAAAACAAGGTCGCCGCTCCGTTTAAGAGTGCCGTCATCGAAATCATCTATGGTAAAGGCATCTCGAAGGAAGGCGAAGTTCTCGCTCTCGGCGAAGAACTCGGATTCATCCATAAGACCGGCAACTGGTACGAGATCGCCGGCGATAAGATCGGAAATGGCCGCGAGGCTTCCAAGATGTACCTCAAGGAGCATCCTGAGGTCATGGAAGATGTCATGACCCATATCCGCGCCGCCTTAAAAGAAAGCGGAGCCGCCAGCTCTGACGAAGACTAATTCGTTAAACAAGCCCCTTCCTAGTGTCGGGGCTTTCTTTTTGCTCTATAATCGTTAGCTATGAATAAACGTTCTCTGCTCTTAGCTTTATCATCGTGCCTACTTCTAGTTTCTTGCGGAAACCAGACGAGTTTTTCGATGATCGATCCACATAGTGAATTTAGAGTGGGGGAGACCATCACTGACAAAGACGAAAACACGGTTAAGGTTAATTCTTTGTCTTGTGATGGCGATTATTTGATCATTAATGCCGACCTCCACTGCAACAAAGGCGATTACGTCGCTTTCCATTATCAGATTCAAGAAGTCGAATATTGCCGCTTCGACCTTGAGGCCACGAACAAAAACAACAGCTCGGCATTTTATCCTGGCGGCGGAATATACTACACAGACTATAAAGTCTACTTTTTCGGGTACTCTAAGTTATTGCAAAACACCGAATATCATATCGATTTTGGAATAAATCAAACGAGTTTCGCATCCACGTACTTCGTCTTTTCTCTTGCCGAAGTTTCTCCTATATCTTTCTAGACTTCGTCTTGGTAAAATAACCACGTGCCCAGTGGGGCACTTGCCACCCATAGATTGGATTGGTCCCTGTTATTGGCTTAGGCCTTTATATAAAAAACCATAGAAGCAATCATTTTCAGCCTAGGTGGCATAGTGCGCTTTTTGGACTATACAAACTAAGGAGTAAAAAATGTTTGAACAACCGTTCGAATGGATCCTCGCCATAATCACTCTCGCTGTTGGCGCAGGAGTTGCCATTCTCGTCATGTTCTTGTTGAACAAGAATAAGACCACGAGCGCTCAAAAGAGTGCCAAAGGCATTATTAAAGATGCCGAAATCAAAGCCGAAAGGATTGTCAAAAACGCCGAAATCGACGCCAAGCAAGCCGCTTTCGAAGCTAGGCAGCAAGCCGACAACGATGTCAGAGTCCGCAAGGGTGAAATCGCCGCTCTTGAACAGAACCTCTCGTTGAAGGAAAAAGCCTTTGCTCAAAGGGAAGCCGCCCTTTCCCAAAAGGAGAACACCCTCGACCGCAAGAGCGAATCTCTCGACGCTAGGATTCATAGCTACGAAGTCAAGGAAGAGGAACTCGACAAGAAAATCGATTCTATCATCGCCGAACTCGAAAAGGTCTCCGGCCTTTCCGTTAAAGAAGCCCACGACGAAATCATGGCTCGCGTCGAGTCCAAGATGGCCGTCGAAATCGCTGCTTACATCAAGAACCAGGAAGACGAAGCCAAGGCTACTGCCGAGGCCAAAGCCACCGATCTCTTATCTCTTGCCTGTGCCAAATACGCGCAAGACGTCACCACTGAAAGAACCGTCTCCGTCGTCGCTCTTCCAAGCGATGAGATGAAGGGACGCATCATCGGACGTGAAGGTCGCAACATCCACGCTTTGGAAACTCAGCTTGGCGTTGACCTCGTCGTCGATGACACTCCAGAAGTCATCACCGTTTCCTGCTTTGATCCGATCCGCCGCGAAATCGCCAGACGCACCCTTGAACACTTGGTTAAAGATGGACGCATCCAGCCAGGACGCATTGAGGAAGTCGTCGCTAAATGCAAAAAAGAAGTCGAAGAATCCACTCAGAAGTATGGTGAAGAAGCCTGCTTCAAACTTGGCCTTCCGCGCATCAATCGCGAACTCGTCAACTACATCGGACGCCTTCACTACAGAACCTCCTATGGACAAAATGGTCTCGACCACTCTATGGAAGTTGCTTATCTCACCGGAATCATGGCGGCTGAACTTGGCTTAGACCAGTCTTTAGCCAAGAGAGCAGGATTGCTCCACGATATCGGAAAAGCCATCGACTTCGAGATGGAAGGAAGCCACGTTGAGCTTGGCTCTAAGCTTGCTCGTAAATATGGCGAACCGGACGTTGTCATCAACGCCATCGAAAGCCACCACGGAGACTATCCGGCCAAGTACATCATCTCTAACCTTGTTCACGCCGCTGATACCCTTTCTGCCGCCCGTCCGGGTGCCAGAAGCGAAACCCTTGAGACCTACATCAAGAGAATCGAGCAGCTTGAAACGATCGCCAAGGAATTCGACGGCGTCCAGCAGGCTTATAGCCTCCAGGCCGGCCGCGAAATCCGCATCATGGTCATTCCGGAAAAGATCAACGACTCTCAGGCTGTCGTCCTTGCCCAGCAAGTTAAAGACAAGATTGAGAGCGAGATGACTTATCCGGGACAAATCAAAGTTTCCGTCATTCGCGAATACAGGGCCGTCGAGACCGCTAAATAATCTCGGCTAGAAAGGGGGAACGCCCCCATGAACATCCTATTTTTTGGAGACATTGTTGGGAGGATCGGCTTAACGGCCGTGTCCTCCCTTTTGCCTACTTTGAGGAGAAAATACGAACCCGATTTAGTGATAGCTAACGGCGAAAACGTATCAAAAGGTCGCGGCTTAACCGAAAAGGATTTAAACGATCTCCTCGATGCTGGAATCGATGTCGTTACTTTGGGAAACCATTGGCACGACAAACAGCAGATTGACGACTATATAGACGACTATGACCAATTGATCCGCCCCGTAAACATCCTCAACTATTATCATGGGGTTGGTTCGGCGATATATGACGTGAACGGCTATGAGGTCAGGGTCACTAATGTTTTGGGCCAAGCTTTTATGAAAGAGCAGGTCGAAAGTCCTCTAGCGGCTCTAACCAACATCGATAAAGAAGAGCACGTCGCTATCCATATCGTTGATTTCCATGCCGATTCAACCTCGGAAAAGCAATCACTTGCTTATGCTTTCGATGGGAAGGTGTCTGCGTTTTTGGGAACTCATACCCACGTTCAAACTAATGACGCCAGGATTCTCCCTGGAGGAACCGCCTTCATGTGTGACGTCGGAATGTGCGGATCGTATGATTCGGTTATTGGCTTCGAAAAGAAGTCGGTCGTAGACAAAGTTGTCTACGGAAATGAGAATAGTCGTTTCCAAATTGAGGAAGAGGCTGATACTATCATTTGCGGAGCTTTCATCGAAATCGATGAAGAAACCGGATTGGCCATTCATATTGAGCCAATCAACATCAGATCGGAGAAAGGAAAATAACTATGGGTCGTTGCGTAATAAAGTCGCTCCCCGAGATGAAACTCGCCAGGAGCCGCGTCGAAAAAGCCAAACTCATTCGTGGAGAGAAAACAGTCGCTCCGTCTCTTTCTTCGTTCGCAAAAGGAAAGAAATACCTAATCAAAACATTTGGCTGCCAGGGCAACGTGCGTGATGAAGAGACGATGGCGGGCCTTCTTGAACTTGCTGGTTTTACAAAAACCACAGTTGAGAAAGAAGCCGATCTAGTCATCATCAATACGTGCGCCGTCAGGGAAAACGCCGAAGATAAAGTCTATGGTGAAATCGGCAAATTCAAAGCCAACAAAAAAGCCAACAAAGATTTCATGCTCGCCGTCTGCGGATGCATGATGCAAGAGGAAGGAGTGGCCCAAAAGTTATTGGCCTCTTATCCTCATATCACTTTGATTTTCGGAACCCATAACGTTCCCGATCTCCTTGATTTATTAGCCGAGTCGGTCGAAAGACATAAAACCATCGTGGATATCCATTCTTTTGCGGGAGACATCATCGAAGATTTGCCGGCGAAAAGAAACGATCCGTATAAGGCTTTTGTCAATATTTCGTATGGCTGCGATAAGTTCTGCACATATTGCATCGTTCCATATACAAGAGGTCGCGAAAGAAGCCGTCCTTTGGAGGATATTCTCAAAGAATGCAAAGAACTGATTGAAGCTGGATACAAGGAAATCACCCTATTAGGGCAAAACGTAAATAGTTACGGCAAAGACTTCAAAGACGGGACGAGCTTCGCGACAGTTTTGGAAGAAGTCGCTAAACTCGGAATTGCCCGTCTCCGTTTCATGACCTCTCATCCTTGGGATTTCTCTTTGGAGATGATCGATATCATCGCCAAATACCCAAATATCATGAAATGCATTCATCTCCCGGTTCAGTCTGGATCAACCGAGATGCTTCGCCTCATGGGCCGTAGATACACAAGGGAAGAATACTTGGCCCTTGTTAAAAACATCAGGGAAAGAATTCCGGACGTCGCTTTAACGACCGATATCATCGTCGGCTTTCCGAACGAGACCGCCGAGCAATTCGAAGACACCCTCACTTTGTGTGAAGAAGTTAAATACGACGCCGCTTTCACGTTCATCTACTCTCCGAGAAAAGGAACGCCGGCCGCGGCGATCGCGGATAACGTTTCCGACGAAGATAAACACGAAAGGTTCAATCGCCTTTTGAAGGTTATTGAATCGGGCGTAATGTCCCATAGTAAAACCATGGTCGGAAAGACGTATAAAGTTTTGGTTGATGGACCTTCTAAAAAAGATGAAACGATGTTATCTGGATATACCGAGAACAGCAAATTGATCAACTTTAGAGGCCCGTCGTATTTGAAGGGCGAAATAGTGGATGTCAAAATCATCGAAGACCACGCTTTCTCTATGATTGGAGAATTGGTTGAAGACCCTCTTATCATCAAGGCTAAGGCCTTTAAAGAAAACCTTCTTAAAGACCCTCTCATCAAAGAGTTTTTGAGCGTTAGCAAGGCAATCGACGAAGATGAAAGCCTAATCGCTTTAAGAAAAGATATCGAAGCCGCCCAAAGGGATTTGGCTTCAAAGGTTGTTGATGACGAAGCACATAAAATTGCAAAAGAAAAGTATGCGTCCCTCATGAAAGAGTATGAGGAGCATCCTTTGATTCATAACTACGCCGCTTTACACGACGACGTTGAATCTCTTTTAAAAGAAATTACGGAAGGCCTTAAATGATCATTGTTATCACCGGCGCAACCGGATCTGGAAAAAGTGACCTCGCCATTGAATTAGCGAAACGAATCGATGGCGAAATAATCAACGCCGATGCTTTTCAGGTGTATGAAGAACTATCGATTGCTACGGCAAAACCGACTGAGCAAATGATGAAAGAAGTCTCTCATCATCTCTTCTCTTTCGTTCCTCTGACGAAGGATTATGACGTCAGTCAGTACCAAGAAGACCTTAGAAGAACGATCAAGGATGTCTTATCTCGTGGGAAGACGCCGATAATCGCGGGAGGAACCGGTTTATATATCAGGGCCGGTTTATACGACTATGAGTTCAAGCCATCCGTTTCGGTGGATATGAGCAAATATGAGCTTCTAACCAACGAAGATCTTCATAAGGAACTCGAGAAACTTGATCCTCTTGAGGCCAAGAAGATTCACATGAATAATCGCATTAGGGTTAAAAGGGCTATTGAGATATGCCTGGCTAATGGCAAACCTAAAAGCGAATTGATTGATGAACAAAACCATGAGCCGATCTTCGAAACGAGATTTTATGCCTTATCGATGGAGAGGAAGCCTCTATACGAACGCGTTGAAGCTAGAGTCGATAAAATGTTTGAGATCGGAATCGAAAACGAAGTAACGACCCTTGTGAATAAGTATGGGCGTGAACCACATGCTTTTAGAGCGATTGGAGTGAAGGAATTCTTCCCTTACTTCGATAAGGAAATTACTTTGGACGAAGCAAAACAAACAATCAAAGATGCGACGAGGCATTACATAAAGAGGCAGGAAACGTTCTTCCGCCACCAATTCAACGCCAAAAACGTGTCTTCGATAGAAGAGATAATGGAGGACTTAAACCATGAGTGATATGTTCGAGAGATCCGCTCTATTAATAGGAAACGATGAGGTTAAATCCTTGTTCAACTGCAAAGTCGCCGTCATCGGTTTAGGCGGAGTGGGCGGAACGGCTGCTGAATGTCTTCTTAGGTCTGGCGTTCGTTCCTTGAAAATAATCGACTGTGACAAAGTCGATGTCACCAACCTCAACCGACAGATTCTTTATACCTCCAAAGATGTTGGAAAAAGAAAAACGGATGTTGCCGCCAAGAGGCTGAAAACGATAAATAAGAAAACCGATATTGAGAAAGTCTTTGCCCGCATCAGCCCTGAGTTCTTCGAAGAATTCCACCTTAAAGATTGTGACTATGTCGTGGATGCGATCGATGATGTCGAAGGGAAATTGGCTTTAGCCAAACACTGCACCGAAAACGGCATCCCGCTCATCATGTCGCTTGGAATGGCCAATAGGCTTGACCCGACAAAGATCGCCGTTATGCCTTTGTCCAAAACGGAAAATGACCCTCTTGCTAAAAAGATAAGGAGTGTCTTCAGAAAAAACGGATTGAGCTTAGCTTCGATAAAAGTTGTTTGCTCAACCGAACTTCCTGTTAAAAAAGGAATGGTGCCTTCGTCGATGATGATGGTTCCAAGCGCCGCTGGATTGACAATGGCTTCGGTAGTTATCAATACACTAAAAGATAAATATAGGTAAAATAAACTTATAGAGTTTAAGGAGAATCAATATGGCCCTAATAGAAATTAATAAAATCGCCGAAAAAGCCGGCATTGCCCCAGAGTTCGTCGAACCATATGGCAAATTAAAAGCCAAAATCGACGTCGCCCCTTTGATGGAAACCCTCAAGGATAAAGAAAACGGAAAGCTTGTTTTGGTTACCGCGATTACCCCGACGAAAGCCGGAGAAGGAAAAACCACGACCTCTATCGCTCTTGCCGAAGGGTTCGGACGCATTGGCGTTAAAGCCATGCTCGCTTTGAGAGAACCCTCCCTTGGACCGGTTTTCGGAATTAAAGGTGGCGCCACAGGCGGAGGACTTGCCTCTATCGGGCCGTCTGAAGACATCAATCTCCACTTCACCGGAGACATGCACGCCTTGACCTCCTCAATCAATCTTATCTCCGCCATTATCGATAACTCTATTTACCAAGGAAATCCCCTAAACATCGATCCTAATAGAATCGTTTGGAAAAGGGCCATGGATATGAACGATAGGGCTCTTCGTTCCATCACCGTTGGGCAAGATGATCCAAAAGGAGAGCCACGTCACGATGAATTCGTCATCACCGTCGCCTCTGAAATGATGGCTATTCTTTGCTTAGCCAAAGACGAGAACGACTTCGTTAATAGAGTCCGTCGCATAATTGTTGCCTATACCAAAGATGGCAAACCGGTTACTGTCAACGAATTGAATATCAGCCACGCCATCATGAAACTCATGAGGGAAGCTTTGAAGCCAAACCTCGTTCAGACTCTTGAGAACAATCCGGTTCTCGTCCATGGCGGACCTTTCGCTAATATCGCCCACGGCTGCAATTCCATCATCGCCACAAAACTCGCCTTAAAACTTGCCCCGATTACCATTACCGAAGCCGGATTCGCCGCCGATTTAGGCGCCGAAAAATTCCTCGATATCAAGTGCCGCGCCGCTGGTATCAAGCCGAACCTTGTCGTCATGGTTGCCACCATCAGGGCTTTAAAGATGCACGGAGGCCTCGCTTTTGAAGATTTGGCCAAAGAAGATGTCGAAGCTTTGGAAAAAGGACTTCCGAACCTCGAAGTCCATTTGGAGAACATCAAGAAATACGGCTTGCCGGTTGTCGTCGCCATCAATCACTTCGGAAGCGATTCAGAAAAAGAAGTCGCCTGCCTTAGGAAGTGGTGCGAAGAAAAAGGATACAAAGTGGCCTTCCTCGATGGCTTCATCAAAGGTGGTGAAGGATCCATTGAGCTTGCCGAACTCGTCAAGAAAACCCTCGACGAAGAACAATCCAATTACCATCCGATTTACGATCTTAAGCTCCCGGTTAAGGAAAAGATCGAAACCATCTGCAAGAACATCTACGGCGCCAAAGACGTCGTTTACACCGAAAAGGCCGAAGAGCAGATCAAACTCTATACCGAAATGGGATACGGAGATTCCTTCATCTGTATGGCCAAGACTCCACAGTCCTTATCCGATGATCCAAAAGTTCTCGGTGCTCCAAAAGGATTCACCATCACTATCCGTGAAGTGAATTTGTCCGCCGGAGCCGGCTTCATTGTCCCGCTCACTGGCAAAATCATGACGATGCCAGGGCTTCCAAAAGTTCCGGCTGCCGTCAAGATGGAGGACATGCCGTGGTAGAAATACCGCATTATGACCTCTTCGATGTGGTGGAGATGAAAAAGCCTCATCCTTGCTTTGCTAAGAGCAAACAATTCCAAATAGTCCGCGTCGGCGCTGATATCAAAATCAAATGCCTTGGATGTGGAAATGTCATCATGCTCGACAGGGACGCCTTCAATAGCCGCATCAAAAAAGTTATCGAACATAAAGAAGGACCGTTAGGTTAATTGCCCTTTTTTGAAGATTTCCTCCTATTGAATAGTAGGAGGTTTTCTTTTGCCACTTATTCGTCTATCCGATGTGGGGGTCAAATTCGACACCCCTTCGGGCTCAATTTATCCAATAAGGCATATAAATGTCTCTTTTCCGTATAGAGGTTTGATTGCGATAAAAGGTAAGTCCGGTTCTGGGAAAAGCACGCTCCTAAACGTAATTTCTTCATTACTAAAACCAACCGAGGGAAAACTGATTTTCAATGGCCGCCCCATTTCATCATGGAGCGAGAAGAAACTTTCTTTGTGGAGACTCCATACGATAGGCATCGTTTTTCAGCACTATAACCTCATCTCGGGAATGAACGTGATCGATAACGTTATGCTTCCGATGACAATGAAAGGAATGAAAAAGAAAGAGGCAAAAGAAAGGGGAGAGACTCTCCTTTCCTTAGTTGGCTTATCTCGGTTCGCCAAAAAAGACATATCTCTCCTTTCTGGCGGAGAAAGACAAAGGGTAGCAATCGCTAGATCTTTGGCGAACGATCCATCGGTCATTATCGCTGATGAACCGACTGGAGCTTTAGATTCTTCGAATGGACACTCAATAATGTCTTTATTAAAAGATATTTCGAAGGAAAAGCTAGTCATCTACGTTTCGCATAACGATGAGATGATTGAACGATATAGTGATGAGATTTTTGAAATAGATGGCGGCCATCTGTTCCCCAAAAAGCTCAAAGAGGAGATTAACGAAGTTGAAGAGGACATCGAAAAACCGCATGGCTATAAATCGTCCTGGATTAGACGCTTTACGGCTTCTCATTTTAAGAACCACAAACTAAAGAACAGTATCTGTTTTCTTTCGGGATTAATCGGGTATTCATCCCTTTTGCTTTCCTTAGGCTTTTATTTAGGCAGCAATACGTGTATCGAAAAAGAGCAGACACGTTCATTGGAATATATGAAGTGCAGCGTTAGTGAAAAGACGTATATCGATATTGAGAATTCGCCTTTGCGAATGGTGAGAAGGAAAAGACCGACCATTGAGAGCGCGAAGGATTCGATAGAAGGGATCGACGGAGTCGTTATAGCGCCCGACTATTCTTTTTTCTTGCCTCAATATTCGGCATTTGAACTTGACGGTGAGAAGAAGGAAGGGACCTCGTTTTTCCCTGTCTACGATCTTTCGATGAAGTCTTATGATTCCTCGTTTTTGAAAATGGGGGAAGCACCAACAGGAAGCAATTTGGATGAAGTGGTGGTAAATGAAGAATTTGTTTCCGCTTTCGGAGATTGCATCGGCAAAAACATATATTTTCAATCCGAATATTCCTTTCCCTTCGAAGGAAAACAAATAGAGGGGAGACTATCCTTTTCTTTTTTGATCAAAGGAGTGGTGTCTGAATTCTCATTCCTCAACTCCCCAAAAGTCTATTATTCCTATTTATCGCTAGACTCGTATTTGGATGAGACGATGATAAGTGAAACTTCCTCACTTAAGAAAGCGGTGGTCGAAGGCGATGATAAAGAAAATTTCACGGGGCTCGATTATCTGCTTTTCGCCAAAAGACAATCATCCGTCCCTCTTCTTCATCAACGATTGGAAAGATTGAAGGAAAAAGGATCGTTCCTTTCTATCGAATCGTCTTGTTATGAAATAAAGACCGCTTTTTCGTCTTTGACCGATGCTTTTTCGATGGCTTTGGTTCTATTTGTGGCGCTTGCGATAGTGGGCATAGCAGTCATTGAAGGCATGACCGGATACTCAAATTTCATATCGAAAAAGAAAGAAGCCGCCATCATCTTGTCTATCGGCGGCAATAAAGATCAGATCAATTCGATTTTTGTGAATGAATCGGTAACTGTCTCTCTTCTTTCGGGCGTGATTTCATTCGCGCTTTGTCCTCTACTAGAAAGGGCGGTCAATTCTTTCATCGCAACCCGGTTTTCGTTAAATGGTTTGATAGCGATTCCGTTTCTCTCCTTTTTGAATATTCCGGCCTTTCTTCTTGTTTTACTCTCCCTCTTTTCGATGCTTGTCGCCTATGCCGGGACCTCTTTTGCCGCCAAAAGCGTCAAAACAAAATCTCTATGTCAGGAGCTAAAAGATGAATGATTTGATAAAGATTTCTTCCGTTTCGAGGCGTTTTGCCTCTCAAAAAGTCCTAGATAACGTCAATCTATCTTTCCCTCGGAACGGGCTTTTTGCCATTGTGGGGCATTCTGGCTCAGGCAAAAGCACTTTGCTCAATATCTTGGCCGGTTTAGACGTTTCGTATGAAGGAAAATGCACGATAGGCTCCAAATGTTTAAAGGAGCAAAAAGAGAAGAAACGGTTGGAGTTTCGCTTAAAGCACATCGGATACGTGTTTCAGGATTTTCGCCTTTTGGAACTAGAAACCGTATTGGCCAATGTTTGTTTTCCTTGTGATGCGCTAGTGAGCGGATCCTCCTATTTGAAAAGAAAAAGAGCTCTAGATTTATTAACTTTTGTCGGATTAAAAGATAAAGCCAATGCCAAAGTGTCTCTTTTATCAGGCGGTGAGAAGCAGAGAGTGGCTTTGTGCAGGGCGTTGATTAATGACCCAAACGTCATTTTGGCCGATGAGCCCAGCGGGGCTTTGGATGAGAAAAACGGCGATTTGGTTTTTCGCCTTCTAAAATCTCTTTCGAAAAGAAAACTCGTTATCGTCGTGTCTCACGATGAGCCTTTGGTTTCTCGTTTTGCAGACTGCTTGATAAGAATCAAAGACGGGAAAGCCGAAGTCGAACAAGTCGAGCAAGAAAAAGAAAACGCCGACGTGCAAACGGTCTCACCGAATAGAAACAAAGAGACGCCACGTCTATCTTCGTTTTTCTTATTAGGGCACGCCTGGAGACTTATGCGAGCCAAGAAGATTAGAACCGCCATTTCGGAAACATCCATCGCGATCGGAATACTTGGGTTAGGTCTATCAACATACGTCTCCAATTCTATTTCTAGTGAAATGTCGAGCGCCTTTTCTTCTATTGTCGAGACCAATCAGATTCATTTTTCCAAACCAAATCCATCGACGAATCCCATAGATCATATTTATAGTGCACCCTTGGAATCGGTCAGTGACCTTGCCTTCGCCCATAAAGATTTGGTCGAAGATTACGGAACCTCATACCCCGTTAATTTCGAGGAATACTATGTCGATTCAAATGAATTTTTCGTGATGCGTGGCGTCTCAAAAATCGTGCTTCCTTCATTTTCGATTAGGAGCATCAACGATTATCTGTGGTTAGATGATTACGAGAATCTCACCTATTTTCCTTCTCGTCCGAAAGTGATGGAGGATGATCAAGTTGTTTTAGGCCTTCCCTATTCGGCGATGTTCAATCTTTGCTTCGGACTTCAGATACTCAGGAATTATGAGTCGCTAGGAAATTACATTGTTCAACACGGCCTAAAGGGAGTTTTCTCTTTAGCTAACTATTCATGGGGGTATGAGGATGAACAGATGTTAAACATCGTCGCCGTGACTGCCTCGACGTCACCATGCTTTTATCACCTCAACCATCATTGGACTACATATATGTTCGAGGAGCAGATGCGTTTCCCGGCCTCCGACCATAAAGAGACTTCTCTTCCTTGGGTGATGAACAAAGTCCATTATTTATCTTCTCGAAGCGACAGAAGAGATCTTCTCCAAACCCTGAGAAAAGATGAATCAACGATCAATATGGTTTTTCTTTGCGATTCTTATGAGTTCAACAATACCTCATGCCCTTTAGGAGAAAGCTGCGATTCGAAGAGGCTATATGCCTATATCGCCGACAAATACACGGTCCCTTTCAAAAATATCGACCAGGTTTCGTCTTCGCTAGAAAAATATGGGAAAGTCATGCCTTTAACAACGTCATCCTATATTTCGATGCCTTCTTCTTTATTAAGCGGAACCGCTTTAAAGTTTTTCGTCTCCCCGAACGAGGAATCGATCAGCACGGTAATAGACTCATATTCCAGGGTTAAGGAAGAAGACGCTTCTTTAGAATTTGAAATTCCTCCCGATTGCTTTGACGCCAATTACATAAAGGCCTCAAGTGGTGGGCTAAAGATTTATCCTTCCGCTCATAAAGTTTTGGAAGGTCGATATCCTTCTGGTATTGACGAAGTGGCCATAACCAAAGGCTTGGCGGATAAAATAGGGCCGATCAAAGAACTTTCAATAGCGGGCCAAGTCAGCGAAAAGATGGTGGGCCATTATTTAGAGAGGTCTTTTTCGACGACGAAAGTAAAAGTGGTGGGGGTTGTTGATAACGATCGCCTTGGCTTGGAGGTTGATGATTATTGGAGCGTCGATTTCTTTTTGCTCGGACTAGGAATGTCGGCCTTTACGTTGGAACCGACGGGCGGATTGGTTACTTTGTTTGACGGGGTGAACAAGGAACAAATAATCAGACATTTGAGCCAGGATTTTCCTCAGTTTCGCTTTAGCGATCCAAGCGAATCGGTCTCTTCTTCTATTGAGTCGACAATTGGATATGTTTCTGTAATTTTGTCGTCGTTTTCTTTCATTGCACTTTCAATTAGCGTCCTTCTTTTCATAGTTGTTGTCATTGTTTTCATATCCGAGAACAAAAAAGAGGCTTCTTTGCTCTATGTTGTTGGAATTTCTAGAAAAGACATAATCCGCAGTTATTGTTCGCAAGCCTTCTTGTTTATCTTCTTGGCTTTCACTGAATCTTGCTTGGCTATGATCCTTTCCGAATATGTAATTCACCTATATATAGGTGCTAGCTTTTTGTCCACGTCGGCATTTACGATTTCGTGGCCACCTTTTGCCGTAATGTCAATTTTTGCTTTGTCTTCGTTCTTGATAACAACAATTTTCATATGGCTATGTAATAGAAAAACAATTTTGTAAGTAATGAAAAAAATATTTTCCAAAACTTAATCATGATTTATAGTAATCGCAGTAAGCCAATCTGTTTATGGTGGCGAACTAGGAAGGTTAGGAGTCAATGAAGGGAACAATCAAAATGTTCAATAAGGAAAAAGGCTACGGCTTCATCCATGGTGAAGACGGAACTGACTACTTTTTCCATTATTCTGCTCTTCTCATGGACGGATACAAGTCTGCCGAAGCCGGCGAACATGTCGAATTCGAAATTGAGAAGTCCGAGCGTGGTCCGCGTGCCATGAACATCAAGAAGATCGACTAATTGTCAGGAGCTTCTAGCCTCGCCTAAACGTGAGGCTTTTTCTTTTGTTTAATTAATCTTCTCTTTGAGATAAAATCTCAATGCATTTCATAGAGAAAGAATTGTTTATGTCATTAAAAGCAGGTATTGTCGGACTTCCAAACGTTGGAAAGTCCACGTTGTTCAACGCTATCACGAATAGCCATGTCGAAGCGGCCAACTACCCCTTCGCTACCATTAAGCCCAATACGGGCATCGTTATCGTTCCGGATGAGAGACTCGATTTCCTCACCAACATGTTCCATCCAGGAAAGACCATTAATGCAACTTTTGAGTTCTACGATATCGCAGGTCTAGTTAGAGGGGCATCCAAAGGCGAAGGCTTAGGAAACCAATTCTTGGCCGCCATCAGGGAATGCGACGCCATTTGCGAAGTCGTCCGTTGCTTCGAATCCAACGAAATCGTTCACGTCGATAACACGGTCGATCCGGCCCGCGACATCGAGACCATCAACCTTGAGCTTGCGATGAGCGATCTTGATTCGGTCAATAACCGCATCGGAAAACAAGAGGTCAAAGCCCGTGTTGCCAAAGATAAAGTCGCCATGTATGAAATGGCGATTCTTAAGCCGTTAAAAGAAATTCTCGATCAAGGCCTTCCGGCCCGTTTGGTCAAGGGATTGACTGGCGAACAAATCGAATACGCCAGGAAGAACTTCTTCCTTCTCACGATGAAGCCAATCATCTATGTCGCTAACGTCGCTGATACCGACTACATGAATTTGGATGGCTGCGCTCATTACCAGACCGTTAAGAAAATCGCCGAGAGCGAAGGAGCTCAGTGCATTCCGGTTTCCTGCGAAATCGAATATCAGCTCTCTGAACTCGGCAAAGAAGATAGACAAGAGTTCTTGTCTGAACTCGGCGCCACTGAATCCGGGTTGGATAAGCTTGTTAAGGCGGCCTACCGTCTTCTTAACCTCTCAACCTTCTTCACCTGCGGAACCGATGAATGCCGTGCCTGGACCTTCAGCAACGGCATGACCGCCCCTGAATGCGCGGGCGTTATTCACACCGATTTCCAAAAAGGCTTCATCAAAGCCGAAGTCTACGACTTTGAAGAATTAAGACGCCTTGGTTCTGAAGTCGCCGTTAAAGAAGCCGGAAAACTTCGTATGGAAGGAAAGGATTACTTGATGAAAGACGGGGACGTCGTCTTCTTCAGGTTCAACGTATGAGCGTCCGCATAGGATATGGCGAAGACATCCACTTGCTAGTGGAGGGCCGCGACTTGATTCTTGCCGGCGTGAAATTGCCGTTTGAGAAAGGATTATTAGGACATAGCGATGCCGACGTTGTTTATCACGCTATCGCCGACTGCCTATTAGGAAGCGTGGCGGAAGGAGACATCGGGGTTCATTTCAGGACCGATGATCCTAAATGCGAAGGCATGGATTCGTCCATCATCGCCAAATTCGCCATTAACAAAGTTAAAGAACACGGATATCGTTTATCGAACATCGATGTCTCGATAATCTGTGAAAAACCTCACCTCATGAAACACATCCCCGCAATGAGGGAAAACATCGCAAAGACATTGGAATGCGGTGTCGAAGACGTCTCGGTTAAAGCCATGACCAACGAAGGCCTTGGTGAAATAGGGGAAGGAAAAGCTATTAAAGCGATCGCCGTGGCGGTCGTTACAAAGGAGTGATTGCATGGAAAATGAGAAAATCCTCAAATTGGCCATCATCGAAGCCGCCAAGGGTTTAGGCTTAGAACTCGTTGAAAACGATGTTGTCATCGAGCACAGCAAGGACCCGGCTCACGGCGATTACGCCACCAACGTGGCTCTAAAAAACGCCAAGCGTCTAGGAAAGAATCCGCGCGAAGTGGCCCAATATTTGTCCGATAACATCAAGAACGAGCATATTGAGAAAATCGAAATCGCTGGTCCTGGATTCATTAACTTCTTCCTCACCCAGGAAAAACTCACTGGAATCGTCGAAAGAGTCATTAATGAAGGCGACGCGTTCGGAAAAGGATCTCCAAAAGGAAAGAAAATCAACGTTGAATTCGTCTCGGCAAACCCGACCGGCGATCTCCATTTAGGACACACTAGAATCGCCGCGGTTGGAGATTCCATCTGCAATCTATACGAAGCGGCTGGTTATGATGTCTGCCGCGAATATTATGTCAACGACTGCGGAAACCAAATCGAGCATTTAGGAACATCTCTTAGAGCCCGTTACCACGAAGCCTTTGGAGAACCTCTTGTTCTTGGAGAAGACGATTACCATGGCCGCGACCTTATCGCGCTTGCCGAGCAAATCAAAGAGAAGTATGGTGACAAGTACCTCGTCGATAACGAGGAATCCGCCGCTTTCTTCAAAAGGTTTGGCATTGATGCTGAGCTTGCCAAGATAAGGGCTGACATGGATGCCTTCCGCGTCCGCTTCGATAAGTTCTCCTACGAATCCGACATTCGTAAAGGTGGGACCATCGAATCAACCCTTGAGTTCTTAAAACCGCATACCTACGTTCAAGAAGGCGCCACCTATTTGAAAACTAGTGACTTCTTGGACGACAAAGACCGTCCAATCGTAAAGAGCAACGGTCAATACACATACTTCATGCCGGACATCTGCTATCACTACGATAAGATGAGCCGTGGATTCGACGAATTGATCGATGTTCTTGGCGCCGATCACCACGGATACATCAATCGTATGAAGTCGGCCCTTATGATGAAGGGCTACAGCGCAGACTCTCTTGCCGTCGAACTTGTCCAAATCGTCAGAGTCTTCAAAGATGGCGAGGAAGTCAGGATGTCGAAGAGAACCGGTAAATCCATCACTCACCGTGAACTTGTCGAAGACGTTGGAATCGACGCGGTCAGATACTTCTTCGTTGAAAGAAGCGCCTCCGCTCACTTGGACTTCAACTTCAATTTGGCAACTGAGCAAAGCTCACAGAACCCTGTCTACTACGCTCAATACGCTCATGCAAGATGCTGTTCACTCCTTAATTTGGCCGATGATATTGCCCTTGATCCGAAGGCAACGGCCTTAAAAGAAGAGAGCGAAATGCAAATCCTCAAGCATCTAGCCGAATTTCCGAGTATGATAGAGGGCGCGGCTACAAGCCGGGCTCCATATAAAGTGGCTGCCTACATTCAAAAACTCGCTGGACTCATCCATGAGTTCTATGCCAGCTGCCGCATTATCGATCGCAACAATATCGAAGTAACATCATCGAGGCTCGCCCTCGTCAAAGCCTGCAAAATCGTCATCAAGAACGGTTTGAGGCTCCTTGGCGTCAGCG
Organism: Bacilli bacterium; assembly: GCA_024409055.1. Lineage (GTDB taxonomy): Bacteria > Bacillota_I > Bacilli_A > RFN20 > CAG-826 > Alloenteromonas. The sequence continues at coordinate 23,485 of JAKSUL010000002.1, read as the reverse complement.
CTCCGGAAAAGATGTAAGAAAGGAAACAAACCATGAATACCAAAAAAAGTATGATCGACGTCGCCTACGAGATCGTCGAAAAAGCCACCAACGGTCTCTCCTATGCCGAACTTTGGGCCGCTGTTAAAGCCGAGCTCGAAATCACCGACGAGGAAGCCGCTTCCAGAATTGGACAGCTTTACACCGACCTCACCCTCGATGGTCGCTTCGTCTCCGTCAAGGATTCCGTCTGGGATCTTCGCAAGAGACACACCCGTGAGGAAATCGAAGCCGTTCAGCAGATCAATGGCGCTTACACCAACGAATCCATCTCCGAAGCCGACGAAGAGTACGACGACGAAGAAGAAGGCGAAGAAAAAACTTCCGAAGAAGGCGAAGACGTCTCCGAAGAAGAAAAGGGAGAAGACGTCTCCTCCATCCTTGGTCTCAAGAACGAGAACAACGGATATTAATCCAAGACATTTCCAACTAAAGAGGCCGTTTATAAACGTGCCTCTTTTTGTTTTTTCCAAAAAGGTGGTATAGTAATCGACTTTATGAACGAAGAAGCGAAAAAAATCACCGAGCTCATCAGAAAACACGATGTCATTACCGTCTGGGGCCACACTATGCCCGATGGTGACTGCTATGGTTGCCAAATGGCTTTGAAAAACATCATTTCCGACGCTTTTCCTAATAAAAAGGTATACGCGATAGGAAGCGGATATAAAAAGGCTCTCGATAGAATTGGCCACATGGACGAAATCGATGAAGAAACCATCAAAGAATCCCTTGGCATTCTTGTCGATGTTTCTTGTTTGAGAAGAGTGGAGGATCCTCGCGTCTTCCTCTGCAAGGCCTGGGTCAAGATTGATCATCACGAGGCTAATGAAGGCGAAGATTTCGATTGGGATAACTGGGTCGACCCTTCTAAAATCGCCTGTGCTGAAATGATTGCCGATATGGCGATAGAAAATAAATGGCCCATCAATAAGAAAGCCGCTGAAGCCATTTATGCCGGAATAGTGACCGATTCCGGAAGATTCAAATTTTCGGGAGTCACCGACCATACATATAAGATTCGCCGCCTTTTGAAGAAATACGGATGTAGCGAAAAAGAGATGAACGCCATCCTTTATCCAAGAGATCCGGTGATGGAAAAATATTTAAAGTGGTTGCGTAAGAATGCGATTATCGATCGCGAGGTCGCTTATAGCGTCGTGACGATGGAGGACTACGAAAAGTTTGGGATAACTTACGATGTTGGCTCCAGCAAAGTGAACGCCTTAATGGGGTTGGCTCCAATGCATATTCTTTTCGCCGAGATGCCTGATGGAACCATGAGGGTTGAACTTCGTTCCGTTGATGGATATTACGTTCAGCCCATTGCCGCTAAATATCATGGTGGTGGACACGCCCATGCAGCCGGATGCCAATGTTCGAAAAATGTGGACGACTATCAAAAGATAGTCGATGATATGAACGAACACGCGAAGGTTGAGGACACTCTATGTACGAAAAAGAATTAGAAATGATGATTAAGGCCGCTAAAGAGGCCGAAAAAAAGATATTGGAAATCTACAACACAGACTTTCCGGTCGAGATCAAATCGGATAATTCTCCGGTTACAGCCGCCGACAAAGCGGCCGATGCCATGATCGTCGATATATTGAGCAAAGCCTTCCCTGAATATGGTTTTTTGACGGAAGAAAGCACCGACACAAAAGAAAGACTCTCCAAAAAAGCCATCTTCATTGTCGACCCGGTCGATGGAACGAAAGAATTCGTTTCCAAAAATGGGGAATTCACCACGAACATCGCTTTGGCGGTCGACCATGTAGTTGTCGTCGGCGTCATTAACATCCCGACATGGGGTGTCACTTATTGCGCTATCAAAGGCCAAGGCGCCTTCGTTTTGGAAAAAGACGGGATACGTACACCGATTCATACCAACGATAAACTTGAAGATCTAACTGTTTTGAAGTCTAGGAGCTTCCTAAATCCGAAGGAGGTAACCTTAATCGAAAAGCATAGCGACGTCATAAAGCACCAAGAGACAAGAGGAGCCGCGATAAAATTCTGCAAAATCGCCGACGGAAGTGCGGAGATCTCATACCGTATGTCCTCTTCCACGAAGGAGTGGGATGTTGCTGCCGGAGACGTCATTTTAACCGAGGCGGGTGGGATTATGCTTAAGCCCGACGGAACCCCATATTCCTATAACCGCGAGGACCCGTATAACCGCGAAGGATATATTCTCGCGAATCGAAAAGAAAATTTCTTATTTTAGTAAAAATAGTGTATCTTAATAACCGGAAAGGAAATTTGCTTAAAATGGAAGGTTTCACCAAGTGGATGGACGAAACTAGCCTCGTCCTCAAAATCATCTTCTGCATCATTGATCCCATCTACACCGTCTACCGTGTGTTCAAGTGCATCTTAGCCAAGGATTTCGGCAGAAACTTTGTTTACACCATCATCCTCTTCATTCTTTCTTGGCCGGTCGGATTCATTCTTGACCTTATCTGCGTCATCAAGAACGGAAGGCCGTCTGTTTGGTTCCTCGACTAATTCGAGAAAAAGAAAACCCGCCAATTCGGCGGGCTTTTTTATTTCTTGTTTTTGATTCTTTCTTCGTAGGCGAGATAGACGTCGGCTGGGATTGTCTCGCATTCGACTTTGACTACTCCAGGGACTTCTTCCATGAGGATGATCTCAACGCCGGAAGAAATATCAGCCCCGGCATATGCGCAGCCTTCGCAGGCTCCGTTCATTTTTACGTAGACGATGCCGTCTTTAAAGCCGATATAAGTGATATCGCCCCCATCACGTTGGAGGAAGGGGCGGATTTTATCGAGGGTGGCCTCGATTTGTTTTTCAATTAGTTCATTATCCATAACGCCGCTATTCTAATGATGTGTTTCTGTAAAAACAACAAAAGCGATAATTATGTCCGAAAAACTTATAGTTTTTGTAGACGAAGAAATGTTCGTCAATATAATGTTGCCATGTCTTCGGGATTCGAGATTAGAACAATGCACCGCAAAATCTTGGCGGTTATCTATCTTCTAGAAGAAAAAGGGAAGGCCGCTAACGGAGATGGCCTTCTTAAAATCTTTCATGGCGAAGAGGACGAAGAAACCACGTTTTTTGCGAATGAGGCTTTATTCGGATCGCTGCTCTCCATGAGTTCTAAAAGATTGAAAATCCAGACGAGGCTCCTTCTTCAACGCGGTTATCTATCGATGGTGTATCGCGATGAGGATTATTACTTCACTCTTCCGATTAAAGGAAGATTGATTGCCGAAAAATTCCTTCTTAAACCCATAAAGAAAAAAGAAGTCGAGAAAAAACCGAAGAAGAAAACAATCATCGATTTATAAGAAAGGAAAAAGATTATGAACAAAGAATTACCGGTATTCGAAGAATGGCCGTTCAAGGTCCCTTCGATCAAAAGCGCAGTAAAGAAATTTAATGGCTATGCTGCCGCCATTAAGAACGCGACGTCTAAAGAAGAGGTCGTCAAAATCATTAAAAAAGCCAATAAGTACAGCGACTCCATCAGCAATGAATTCGCCCACATCGAATGCCTTTTCACATTGGACACCAAGAACGAGAAATACGTCAAGGCCCAGACAAAACTCAATAACGAAGGACCGTATTTGAGCGAAGCCACCCAAGAATTCAATAAGGCCATCCTTGAATCTCAATATAAGGACTATGTCGGAGAGAAGTTTGGAACCTTCTATCTCCAGATGCTTGAGAATTCCATGAAGGGATTCGATCCGAAGATCATTCCTGAACTTCAGAAAGAAAGCGACCTCTCCATGAAATACAACGCTTTGGTTGCTTCCGCCCAGATCGAATTCAGAGGAAAAACCTACAACCTCCCACAAATGGGCAAACTCCTCCAGGATTTAGATAGGAACACTCGTAAAGAAGCCTCAAAGGCCTACTACGGCTTCCTCGAAACCATCAAAGATCAGATCGAAGACATCTATGACCAAATGGTTAAGGTCAGGGACGAAATGGCCAAAAAACTCGGATATAAGAATTATGTCGAGCTTGGTTATATTCGCATGAGCCGTTATGACTACAATCCCGAAATGGTGGCCGCCTATCGTGAACAGATCCGCGAAGTCGTTACCCCGCTTGCTGGCAAAATCATGAAAGCCCAGTTCAAGAGGACCGGAATCAAAAAGCCGGAAGTCTATGATATGTCTCTCGAATTCGTCGACGGCAACCCGATCCCGTTAGGAACTACCGCCGAAAAGATCGAAAAAGCCAAGAAGATGTATGACGAACTTTCACCGGAAACTTCTTACTTCTTCCGTTATATGGCCGATCACCACGTCCTCGACCTTGAGGCGCGTCCTGGCAAGCAGTCGGGCGGATACATGACCTATTTCCCGAAATACGGCATTCCGTTCATCTTCTCTAACTTCAACGGAACTTCCGGAGACGTCGATGTTTTGACCCATGAGTTCGGACATAGCTTCCAAGCTTATATGAGTCGCGCTATCAAGATTCCGGAATATCGCGCTCCGACCCTTGAATCCTGCGAAATCCATTCCATGTCCATGGAATTCTTAGCTGAGCCTTGGATGAATCTCTTCTTCGATAAGCCAGAGAGATACAAATACATCCATCTCGCCGATTCCATCTCCTTCCTCCCGTATGGAGTCACGGTTGACGAATTCCAGCACTGGGTCTACGAGAATCCGAACGCCACCCCGGCCGAACGTGACGCCAAGTGGCATGAACTCGAAGTCAAATACACTCCATATAAAGTCGCTTGCTACAAAGACTGCAAGTACATGGCCGAAGGACATCGTTGGCTCCTTCAGGGTCATATCTTCTCCAGCCCGTTCTACTACATCGACTACACGCTTGCCCAGGTTATGGCCTTCCAGTTCTTCAACCTCGATAGAAAGAACCACAAGGTTGCTTGGAACAAATACCTAAAGCTTTGCAAGATGGGCGGAAAATACCCATTTGTCACCTTGGTCAAGAAAGATGGTATGAAGAGTCCGTTTGATGAAGGAGTGGTGAAGAAGACCATTGCTCCGCTTGTCAAAGTTTTAAAATCTTACAACCTCGACTAAACAATAAAGCGTCACTTTGCAAAGCGGCGCTTTTTTTCTTTGTGGAGATAAATTGGAACGCATAGTAAACTATGCGGGTATTGATATGAAAACTGCCCTGATTATGCCAATTTATTGCCCTTCTGCGGCGGTTTTGCCTTTTCTTTCCTTATTCCAAGATGGCGATTTCTCTCTTTATGTGGTCGTCGATGATGGATCTGGAGATGAATATTCCTCGATTTATAAGGAAATCGAAAAGAAGAAAGACTTCGTTGTTTTACGTCATCCCAAAAACAAAGGGAAGGGAGACGCTTTGAAAACGGCCTTCCGTTACATCAAAGAAAATCACCCCGAAATTGAAGGCGCTATTACTGCGGATGGAGACGGCCAACACACTTATAAGGATATCCTTAAGATAAGGGATTCTTTGGCGGATCATCCCGATTCTTATATTTTGGGCTATAGGGATTTCGAAGGCCCAAACGTTCCAAAAAGAAGCAAGGAGGGCAATGACTTCTCCAATTGGTATGTTTCTTATAGAACGACCGTCGACTGCAAAGATACTCAAACTGGATTACGCGGAATTCCTGCGTGCTTATTTGACGCTGCCTTAAAGACACATGGGTCTCGTTATGAATATGAGTTGAATCAGCTCATCTCTTTTGTTCAGATAGCCCCCGTAGTCGAAGTGATGATCGAAACCGTTTATTTGAACAATAACGAATCTTCTCATTTCAGGCCGTTTAAAGACACATGCCGTTTATATAATGGCCCGATTCTCTATGTTCTTCTTGGTGTCGCTTGCATGCTCATCGAAGAAATCGCCTTCTCAATATTGTTCACGAATAATTTTCCTGGAAGCTGGCAGCAAATTCTTCTTTCGGTGGGTGCGCCTCGCCTAATTCAAGGGACGGCGATGTTCATGTTCGCTCTCCTTATGTGTTTTCCAAGCCACGCGAGGCTTCCTAGGAAGATCCTTAGATTCTTGCTATTGATTGTCACGAATATCGCTATATTGTTCGGCTCCATATACGGATTGGCCCTTTTAGGCTTGCCGATGTGGGCGCTTATACTGATTAAGATTGTGTTGGACCTTGTTCTCGCGGGAGGAGATTTCTACGCGAATATGATGTGGGTCTTCTCAATTAGGAAGAAATAAGCGGCTGGTCCGCTTTTCTTTTGATCTATTTTTTGATAGTTTCTTATATATGTGTACATCCTTTGTTTTTAATGGGGACGATGTAATCGTCGGGTTCAACTTCGACTTCAACGACAACGTCCAAATCAAAGTTAAGGCCAAGCCGGAATTCGTGTACGGTGTTTTTAGAGATAAAGATACTTGGGCCGTTCCTTTTGGCGTAAGCAAGGATGGCCAGTTCGGTAATGTCTTGATGGTGCCGCCTTCCGATAAGGAAAATAGAGGTCCTTCATCCCAAAGATTAGATAAGTTAGTCGAAGATTACATTTATAGTCGCATATCTTTTGATCAAGTGGTGGAAGTGTTGAATCGCTTCGAGATTTGTAACGCAGCAGGATGGTCGCTCCATTCTCAATTAAGCGATAGGCATGGGCGAACCCTCATAATTGAGCCTGGACGCGGATGGAAAGAAAGAGAAGAACGTTATAACGTCCTTTCCAATTTCTCTTTCTTCGAACCTCTCGCGACTAAGGATGTGCCTTTCGCCGGATACGATAGATATTTAAAAGCCAGCGAGATGTTAAAAGACGCAGATGATTCCTTTTCGGTTGAAGATGCGTTTGAGGTTTTGAAGAACACCGTCATAGAAAAAGGAGAACAAGGATTCTCCACGAGGGTGTCTCTTGTTTATTCAGTTGGCCGCAACCAAGTGTTTTGGTGCATGGATCAACAATTCGACAACATTCACTCGCACCGTTTTTAATTGCGCCCCTGTTATTTTCGTAGCAATCAACGAAGAAGCCATATCGTTGCAACGATACAAAAGAATATCTTTTCCTTATATATACGCGCGCGGGAAATAAAAAACCTCAGCAATAACGCTGAGGTGATTTTTACTTCCTGGTGCCCGCGATCGGACTTGAACCGATATGGTATCGCTACCGAGGGATTTTAAGTCCCTTGCGTCTACCTATTTCGCCACACGGGCAAGGGAATGGTCTCCCCTGCGCGACTCGAACGCGCGACCCTTTGATTAAAAGTCAAATGCTCTACCACTGAGCTAAGGGGAGATGTGTGGCTGGGGTGGCTGGGATCGGACCAGCGAATGACAGAGTCAAAGTCTGTTGCCTTACCACTTGGCTACACCCCAATAAGAAGGTGGTGGGTGAAGATGGATTTGAACCACCGAACCCGAAGGAGCTGATTTACAGTCAGCCGCGTTTGGCCACTTCGCTATTCACCCACAGTCTTCGACTTGACGCATTTAATTGGTGGATGCTGAGGGTTTCGAACCCACGACCCCCGCCTTGTAAGGGCGATGCTCTCCCGCTGAGCTAAGCATCCACGGAAGGCGCTTCCTTCAAAATGCGCTGTATAAATATATCACCCTCCTTTAGGGTGGTCAACAAAAGAAAAGCCCTTTTTTAAGGGCTCTTTTTATTGAGGTAAAAATCAATATCCCGGCTTGCCAAGAAGGTGGAACATATTCTTCTTGTAGATCTCGACTCCAGGCTGATCAAACGGGTTAATTTCGTTCAAATAAGCCGACATTGCACAAGCGCGCATGAAGAAGTACATGAGGAATCCAAGACCTTCGGCATCCATCTTTTTGATGTTGAGGACAATGTTCGGAACTGAGCCGACATTGGCGTGGGCATCAAGGGTGCCTTGGAAGGCTTTGCTGCAGACTTCGCCAAGGGTCTTGCCGTCGAGATAGTTGAGGCCGTCGAGATTGTCATCATCGTGCGGGATCGCGACTTTCTTGCAGGCTTTGACGTTAAGGACGGTCTCGAAGAGGATGTGGCTTCCTTCTTGGATGAATTGGCCAAGAGAGTGGAGGTCGGTTGAGAAGGTCGCGGAATCTGGAAGAAGTCCTGTTCCTTCTTTTCCTTCGGATTCACCGAAGAGCTGTTTCCACCATTCGCCGAGTTGGACGTATTGAGGGCGGTAGGTGACGAAGAGTTCAACGGCTTTGCCATCTTTATAAAGCTGATGCCTAGCAACGGCATAGCGGTAGCACTGGTTGGTTTTGATATCGCCAGTGGAATATTCGACCATAGCTTTTCCAGCGCCGTTCATGAAGGCTTGGATATCGATTCCGGCAACGGCCATCGGAAGAACGCCGACAGCGGTGAAGACGGAATAACGTCCGCCGACATCGGCCGGAAGGACGAAACGGGTGTATCCGTATTTTTTGCAAAGCTCAAGAAGGGCTCCTTTATTGGCATCGGTGGTGGCGAAGATGGCTTTAGCGGCTTCTTCTTTTCCGACCTGGGAAACCAAGAGGTCGCGAAGCATCCTGAAGGCAATCGCGGTTTCGGTGGTGGTTCCAGATTTGGAGATTACGTTGATGGCGAATTTTTTGCCTTTGAGGAAACGCATGACCTGGGAAACGTATTCCGGATCGAAGGTCTGACCCATATAGATGATCTTGACTTTGGATTTGGCATAAAGACCGGTGATGGCTTCGATGGCGGCTCTGGCGCCCAAATAGGATCCGCCGATTCCGCAGACGACCAAGATCTTGTAGTTGGCTCTTATATATTTCGCCGCTTCTTGGATTTTGGCGAATTCTTCTTTGTCATAGGTTTCCGGATATTTGGCCCATCCGAGGAAATCGTTTCCTAAACCCGTTCTTTCATTGATGCCATCGTTGATCTCTTTGACCCTATCGGCATAGGCGGCAAAGTTGATTTTCGAATTGAGATGGCTTACATCGACTTTAATCATTTTTCATTCTCCTTGTTTGCTTCTTCGATCCACTCCGGAAGTTTTTCCTTCAAAGCGTTGAAACTGACTTCATCGGGATCGATTCTTCTTTTTTCTTGGCTCCTGTGACGGTCTTGCTGACTCATCTGCTTGATGGAGACCTTGACGTCTTTTTTCTCTTCGTCGACGGATATAACTTTGACGGAATAAATGTTTCCGGCCGTGACGTACTTTGAGAAGTTGTGAACGTAGCTGTGACTTAATTCGCTGATGTGAAGGAGACCAGTTGAGCCGTCGTCAAATAGCAAGATGGCGTAACTTGGGTAGACCTTTACAACGGTTCCCTCGACAATTTCACCTACTTTTGGCATGAGGTTTCTCCTTTCATCGCCAAGAAGGCATTCAAGTCTTCTTTGGTTGTGATTTTGATGTTCGCTTCATCGCCTTCTACGATTTCGACCTTCCCTCCGTTTTTAAGGACGATCGAACCGTCATCCGTGAAATCGGTCCCTTGCTTCTTGATGGCGTCTAGAATTACTTGGAAAGCGAACGTTTGCGGGGTTTGGGCCCTATAGACGGTCTTTCTTTCGGCGTAATTATCGATGCTTGTTCCAGATGCGCTTAGGATGATGGAATCCTTGGATCCGATGGCGGTCACCGCGGCGCCGCTATTAGAGGCGGCTTCCACGTTATCTTCGATTATCCTTTCCGTGAGGTTAGGACGATCTCCGTCGTGAATCATGATGATGGTATCTGGCTTGGTTGCTTCTTTTTCTAGGCTAAGCAAAGCGCTTTTGACGCTTTCTTCGCGGCTATTTCCGGAAGTGACGACACCAGATAATTTGGAAATGCCATATTTGGTGGCGATTTCCAAAGCCCTCTCTTTGTGCTCGGACGCGACGACGAGGACGATCTGATCGATTCTCTTTGAGCGCTCGAGCGAAAGAAGCGGGTACGCCATCAAAGGCATTCCGTTGATTTCGATGTATTGCTTCGGGAGGGCGGAACCGAATCTGGTTCCATTTCCGCCTAGAAGCAAAACGGCGATTACTTCAGCTTTGGTTTTCATCGGTTTGATTCTATACCTATGCGCGCATGAAAAAAAGGCGATTCATCGCCTTCTTATCGTTTTACGTAGATATCGCAGTAGCGGTTATCTTCTTTGTCTCCAACCAAATCGAAGTTGGATTCTATGTATGAACGGATCGGGTCTCCGGTTTGATAGAAGACAACGACGTATTTGCAATCATCGCTTGCTAAATATTCTTTTAAGCCTTCAACAATGCCGTCTTCAAAGCGGCTATGCCAAGACTGCATGACGAAGTCCTTATAATGAGGCGTAACTCCGCAGGCGATATAGTTACCGGATGAGAGGTCGACCATGATGGTGTGTTTTTCCCTATCTTCTTCACTTATCGAGGATTTCACGTATTGGCTGATCGATGCATCTTTTTCATACATGCTTGAGTAATACATGATTGGCTGGATTGAGGCGGCAATCACAAATGCCAAGATAGCGAAACACGAGAAACCCTTGAGTAGAATTGGCTTCTTTTCCAGCCCTCTTACCGTGATTATCCTAGCTAAGTTGACGACAAGGAGCGGGGCGCACATTATCCAGTAGTGGGGGAACTTGGCGATCAATAGTTCGTATAAACCAATCACCAAAGCGTTGATGAGGAAGAACATCCATTCGTCTTTCTTCATGTATTTGATGTTGGTGAAATGGAGATAGGCGAAGGTCGACACAAAGAGGACGATAAGGAAAACGGATGTTTCCGAATAGCCGCTGGTCACCGAAGAGGTGTAGGAGATGTTAGCCATGATGGCGCTATCCCACATAATACGGAGATATCCTTGCGTATAGGCAATTACATATGCCGGGGCAGCGGTTAAGGCGAAGACGCCAAGGAATATGCCGGCGTCCTTTAAACAAGTGAGGAACTTCTTCCTGCTCAGCATGTAGTAGGCATAGAAGCAAACCGCGGCAAAGGCAAACATTATGTCGCTGGCCCTTATGTTGAAGGTGATACCAGCCTGGACACCCCAGAAGACGGTGCCGATCATGAAGTCTTTGTCGGAGTTCCTTAGCATGCCTCTTAAATAGAAATACATGCCAGGCAATAGCCAAACGAGCTCGATTTCCTCGGTGTTGTTATATTGGAACATGCCGGCCATTATTGCGCCGAAAACAAATAGCATCGTGATAGAAAGGCGACGGGAAGCTTTGAATTCATCAAAGATGAGCTGAAAGATGAAAAGCTCAATGGCGGTGGTTAATAATTCCAAAAAGAATAAACCGAATCTACCGCCTAAATATGCCGCTAAAGTCTCGTATAGGAAAACGTATAGGCCTTTATGGTCGTTGATGTCTACGTAAGGCTTCGCCCCGTTTTTGATCATCTGGCCCGTCAAATAAAAGAACTGAGGATCGTTGGTGAAGTCATCGGCCCTCATATGGGGATAGAAGAAAGAAGCGATGGCACTTGAGGCTACAACGATAAAGAAAGCCAAAATCAGGGAGACAATGCAAAAAGAGAGGTATTTGTGCTTTGCTTCGAAAGCGCTGATTTTCTCTTTTGCCGTCTTGATTAAATTAGCCACGGCAATGAATATAGCACCTTAATGCGCGCACATAAAGAAAAGAAGCGATGAACGCTTCTTAGTCTATTGTCGGAAATGTTTTTCCGTGGCTGGCCAATTTGGAATTGATCTCGACGCCCTGGATTATGAGCTGAAGTACTTTTTCGATCTCGCTGTTCTTGGAATAATCGGCTTTGCAAGCCCAGTTGACACGTCCTTCGGTGACGAGGTCTGAGATCTTATCTTCTTTTCCGTCTTGGAAGACGGCGATAGAACGTCCTCCGTTATTTTTAACGACGATCATGGCTGGGATATCCGTCATTCCATCGCCGATATAAACGATGTTGGAGTAAGGAATGCGTCTCTCTGGCATCTTTTCGTTTACGCCGACATCGTCGGTCGCATCCCAAACACCTTTGGAAATGCGGAAGAAGTATTGAGTCTTTTGGGTGAAGTTAATGACTAATTTAGGCCACACGGGTAGTCCTTCTTTGTCGTAGAGGAATTCGCAGCCGTAAATGACTTTGAATTCTTTGGCGATCTTGCAGCCTTCAACGATTTCTTTGTTGCCAGAGGAAACTAGGTAGTGCTCGACTTTGATGCCGTGCTCCTCCCCGTATTGGTTGATTCTTTGGAACCAGGTGAGGACCCCAGGGAAGAATTCAATCGGCTCGCCCATTTTGCGAAGCCATTCTTTGGTCATTGGGATGCCAAGTTCTTTGGTTTTCTTCTGCATCATGTAGAGGAAGGAAAGAGTTCTTTCTACTCCGGTTTTTTCTGACCATTTGGCTGTTTCTCCCCAGAATTGTTCGGGGGTCATTCCTAAAGCGGGGATGAAACCAAAATTCTGCATGTCGCTTTTGGCGAGCGTGCTATCGAAGTCATACATGATTGCGAGTATCGGTTTTTTCATGGCAATAAATCCTATTTATTGAACGCCTTAATTGTATGCTTAAACGCGCATATGGTCAAATTGACCCCATTTGCTCTATTTGATTTAGGCAAAGCGATATAGAATAATCGTGCTTATGAATTTTGCGATGAATCCAAATCTTTATGACGACAGCATAGGGCTCCTCCAAATATTTTTGCTTGTCGATATCATCATCGTCTTCGCCTTTATCATTTGGGCTTGCTTTGTGGCGGCAAGGATCACGGATTTCAGATCCAAACTAAAAAAGAGGCTATACGCTATATCGATTTTGCTCAGCGAAAAGAAAGACATCATTGTCGCCATGGGCGATTTCTTCGTCTCAAATGGCATTAAGTTGAGCAAGACGCAGGAAGCGGCTATCAACTGCCTTCGTTTTTTGACCATCGATGAGCTGAAAGACACTGACGTCAAAACCGTTGAAACGACTATCAAAGACGCGGTTGGCCATGTCAAGTTTTTGGCTTCCACTAATCCGGAATTAACAAAAAAAGAATCGTTCGTGACCTTGAGCGATTCTTTGCATGATATCGATAACAATCTCCGTCAAGGAATCGCCATCTACAACTCCGATCTTCTTGGATATTCCTATTGGTTCAAAAGTCCGTTAACCCATTGGCTTTTCTATATTTTCGGGAATAGGGCAAAAGAGCCTCTCAATTAAAAATTGAGTTCGTAGTCGACGAGATCGTCGTAGAAATCTTTTTCGTGGCTGACGATTATGACTCCGCCTTCAAATCTTTCGATCGCGGCGAATAAAGCGTCTTTGGCTTTTTGGTCTAAGTGGTTCGTTGGTTCGTCAAAGACGAGGAAGTTGGCTTTCTTTTTGCACATGACGGCAAAACGGGCTTTGGTGACTTCGCCCCCAGATAGCTCCTTCATCTTTCTCATCGCGAGTTCTTTTCTGACTCCGACGTATCCTAATATGGTTCTAATTTCGGTGTTGGTCATATCTGGATAATAAGATTTGACATAGTCAAAAGGAGTCATATTCAAATCGATTTTCTCATCTTGGTTGAAGTAGTTAATAACGGTTCCGTCTAACCATTTGAAAGAGCCGTCTAGAGCCGGAATATCGCCTAATATCGTTCTTAAGAATGTGGTTTTTCCGACTCCGTTTTGACCCAAAACAGCGATCTTTTGCCCTTGTTTCAAAAGGAAAGAAATCGGATCAAGAAGAGGTTTCCCATATCCTATTACCAATTCGTTAACCTCGAGCGGTTTCGAACCCACGTGATGGGTGAATGGGAAGTTAAAGTTGGCACGTCCCTCTTCTTTTCCGGGAGCGTCCATGACTTCTAAGTGTTCCAAACGGGCGCGTCTACTTTTGGCGGCTCTAGAAGAAGTGGCCCTTACGATGTGCTTGGCAATGAAGTCCTCTTCTTTTTTGATGTACCTTTGCTGGGCGGCATAATCTTTTTGATACTGCTCTTTGTCTAACTCGTGCTGGATTAGATATTCATCAAAGGTTCCTTTATATCTAGTTATCGTCTTGTTTTCCAAAACGAAAGTAATCTTGGCGATTCTTTTTAAGAAAGCTTCGTCGTGCGAAACGACCAAAAACGCCTTTTCGTATGAGTTCAGATAGTCCGCCAACCAAGTGACTTGGCTTTGGTCTAAGAAGTTGGTCGGCTCGTCCATGATGAGGACGTCATGCTCCTCAAGAAGCATTTTGGCTAAATAGGCTTTCTCGCGTTGTCCGGAAGAAAGGATATGAAGAGGCTGTTCTAATTGCTCTTTTTGGAAGCCGAGTCCATCGGTTAAACGGCCGACTTTCTCTTGGAGAGAATAGAATCCTTTTTCGTTTAGCTCGTCACCTAGGCGCATCGCTTTGTTGAGAAGTCTTTCGTAATCCCCTTCTCCGCTTGAGGCCTCCATGTATAGGCGTTCCATTTCTTTTTCTTTGTCGAAAAGATCTTTCCAAACGCCATAAAGATATTCATAAACAGGCATGTCCTGCCTGACTTTTAATTGCTGATCCAAATATGACCAAGAAACATGGGGAGTCCAGTTGACGCTTCCTTTGTCTGGCCTCATCTCTCCGATGATCAAAGAAAGGAGGGTGGTCTTTCCGCATCCGTTCACTCCGACGAGCACGCAGTGTTCCCCCGGATTGATCCTCATGGAGACGCCTTTATACAGTTCTTTATCGCTGTAATTGAATTCGATGTTGTTTAATTCAAGAAGGGCCATATTCTTTTTTCCGTCAAGGATAATATCAAAGATATTGATGTTTCTTCAACAAAAGAAAAACGACGCTGGCAGGCGTCGCTTAATCTTTTTGTTTTACGACGAGGATTGGCTCTCCAATCGTCACCTTGGTGTGAGAGGGGACGTCTTTCATCAAGAAGACGCTGGAGCCGATTGTCACGTCGTCTCCAACCGTTACGTCTCCTAAGACAGAGGCGTTTGAATAGATGATGACGTCATCTCCGATTGTCGGATGCCTTTTCGTCCCTTTTAATTTGGCGCCTTTGGCCAAAGATAAGGCCCCTAAGGTCACGCCTTGATATAGTCTTACCCTTTTCCCGACTATCGCGGTTTCGCCGATGACGATTCCGGTTCCGTGGTCGATGAAGAAAGGGACTCCTATTTTGGCGCCTGGATGAATATCGATCCCGGTTTTGGAATGGGCGATTTCAGAGATGATTCTCGATTCGACTAAGTAGCCCATTTCTCTGACGATGTGGGCGATACGGTAGTTGGTTATCGCCAAAAATCCTGGGTACGTAGATTTGATTTCTTCTTTGCTATCGGCGGCGGGGTCACATTCTAGGAAGAAATCGCAATCTCTTTCCAATTGTCCTTTGATCTCCGCGAACTTTTTGGCGAATTCTTTCCCTTTTTCGACATCGGAATCGATGTATTCTTCAAAGATCAAAGCGATTTTTTCTTCTCTAGAAGAATAAGAAGCGAGGCATTGCTTCACGAATGTTTTTACTTTTTTGTAATTCACCATGAGTAACGGTCTCCTTTGTCCGGGAAAACAACGACGACTTTCTTCCCTTTTATTTCATTGTTTTTTAAATACGTTAACGCGCCTAGTAAGGCCGCGCCTGAAGATATGCCGATATCAAGGTTTTCGACATTTCTAATTGTTTTGGCCATGCCGATGCTTTCTTGACCTTTTACATCTATTACTTCGTCGATGTAGTCTTTTTCTAATGTGGCGGGTACGAAGTTGGCACCGATTCCTTGAATGAGGTGAGGCCCTGCTTTTCCTTTTGTTAAGAGCGGGGACTCAAACGGCTCGACTCCGACGACTTTGCAGTCGCCTTTTTCTTTTAGGTAACGACCCGTTCCAGAAATGGTTCCACCTGTGCCGATACCGGCGAATAGATAAGACACATCAGGAACCTCTTTTTCGATAAGCGGCCCAGTTACTTCATAGTGGCCTAACGGATTGTATTTGGATCCGAATTGGGAGAAGACAAATGAATTGGGAGTTTTTCTTGATAACTCCTCTGCGTATTCTTCGCATTCGGCCATGCCGCCTTTAATAAGGACTAGCTCAGCTCCGTATTTGGAGATCATGTCCCTCCTTTGCTGAGACATGGATTCTGGCATGACGATCAAACAACGATAACCGAACTCTTTATGAAAATAGGAAAGGGAGATTCCGGTATTTCCGCTGGTGGCCTCGATGATAGTGGTGTCTTCTTTTATTTTTCCTTCATCTTTATACGCGCGAAGCATTCTGCTGACGGCAACATCTTTTATTGAGCCGGTTGGATTATCTTTCCCAAGAACGGCGAATAGCTGATTATCCGAAGAGAACTCTTTTTCTATGCTCTTAAGCCTAACTATTTTCATACCGTATGTTTTTATCACGAAATTAAGAATTTGTCGCTTGATTCGATAAAAAAGACCGTTGAGCGAATCAACGGTCTTTGTTTTCAAGTGGTGCGGGAGATGAGACTTGAACTCACATGGGTTGCCCCATACGCCCCTCAAACGTACGCGTATACCAATTCCGCCACTCCCGCGGCGAGGGTTATTATAGGTTTGCTTTTTTAGGTTTGCAATTTCTTTTGTAAAAAGAGTAATAAATAAATTAAAAACCCCGTCTTGGACGAGGCTTTAAATCAAATGGAATACTTGCTCGATAAGCAATGTGGCTATAAGCCAATAGACGAGCAATGTCGAAACGTCCATAACTGTGGTGAGCATTGGCTGAGCAAGAAGGGCCGGGTCCTTTTTGATGGCCGCTGCACCCATGCAAAGCAAGGTGCCGATGCATTTAGAAACCGTAACGGCGAAGAACATGGCTATCGCAACCGTTCCTCCAACGGCTAAGGCGTGGAAGAAGAAGTTGAGAGAATCGGCGTGGGTGAAGGCACTACCATCCCAAATGATGATATGGGAGAACTTCTCATTTACGACGATGCCTGTGTATTGCTCGATCATTATCCATATAAAGGTGAATACCGAGACGAAGGCAGCGACGACTAAGGCGCTTCTAAACTCTTTCCAGACGACCTTAAGGGTTTGCTTTGGGCCGAACTCTTGAGTGGCCAAGCCGCGTATCATCATGCCCGTTGTTTGTCCGCCGGAGTTTCCGGCTGTATCCATAAGTGCGGGGACGAAGGAGACTAGAATCGGCATCGCTGTGAATATCGCACTTCCTTCTAGACGGTTAAGAACCAATGTGACGAAAGTTCCTAAGACGAGAAGGGCGATGATCCAAGGGAAGCACTTTTTGGCGTTATCCCAAACGCTCATCTCCATATATGGCTGATCACTAGCCGCCATGTTGGTCATGTGGGCTAAGTCTTCGGCGTTTTCTTCGGCCATGACGTCGACAGCGTCGTCGACGGTAATGATACCGACAAGCCTATCGTCGTCGTTTAAGACGGCAAGGGCGGTCAAGTCGTAACGACGGAATATGTTGGCGACTTCCTCTTTGTCGGTTGAGGCGGTGACGCTTTGAACGTCAACGTTCATGATGTCTTCAAGGGTTTGACTCTTTTTGGCGAAGATCAAATCGTCCAAGTCGACGGTTCCGACGAATTCCCTTGTTCTATCTCTAACAAAGATGGTGTAGATGGTTTCGGCATCTTTTCCCTTTTCGCGGATGATATCTATCGCATCGTCGACTTTGGTGCTCTTGACCATTTCCAAGTACTCGGTGGTCATGATCGAACCGGCGGTGCCTTCTTTGTAACGCAACAATTGGTTGATGTCCGCTCTCATCTCTTTGTCGGCTGCCTTTAAAACCCTCTGGGCCAAGTTAGCTGGAAGATCTCCTACAACGTCAGCGACGTCGTCGGCATACTGCTCATTGATGATGGCGACGAGTTCTTTGTCGGTCATCGCCTTGATAAGAAGCTCTTTGGAATCGTCGTTCAATTCGTCAAAGAAGTTAGCGGTGACAGGGGCCCTTAAGCTCCTAAAGATATAGATCAATTCTTTGGGATCCAAGTCATTCGCGGCTTCGGCGATATCGATGTCAGGAATAGTCTCAAAAACCTCGGCAAGGCCTTTCTTGTCGCGGTTATTGATAAGCTGGCTCAATTCCTCGGTCGTGATGAGCGGAGAATCAGGATCTTCTTCCTCGATTTCCTCTTCTTCCGGATCGATTTCCATCTTGGCTTTTTCTTCCTCTTCTTCGAGTATGTCTTTCTTATCTTTTTCGGACATGCGTTTACTTTAAACTCTTAGACAAAAAGAAGATAGAAAAAAAGAAGGAAAAAAGATTATTTCCCTCTCATTAGAGGGCTATAATAGCGGAGCAACATTAGGAGCAATATAAAAATGGAAAAGAAAATCCTCGTCGAAACCAGCGCTCGCCACATCCACGTGTGCCAGGCTACTCTCGACTATCTCATGGGCGTCGAAGAAGGACAGCATGCCGAACTCGAAGTTCGCGCCCCTCTCAGCCAACCGGGACAATACGTCTCCACAACCCGTCTTGATATCGTCGGACCGGTCAACCCGAAAACCGGAAAGAACCGCATGATCGCCGGAATCTCCATCCTCGGACCAGTCAGGCCGGCTGACCAAGTCGAACTCTCCATGACCGACTGCCGCACCGTCGGCGTCGCCGCCTTCATCCGCCAGTCTGGTGATGTCGCCGGCACCGCCCAGATCACCCTCCGTAACCCAGTCAATGGCCGTGAAGTCGAAATGAAGGAAGGCGTCATCGTCGCCAAACGTCATATCCACATGACTCCGGAAGACGCCAAAGAATTCGACGTCGTCGACAACCAGATCGTTCGCGTCCTCGTTTCCTGCGAAGGCCGTGAAACCATCTTCGGCGACACCGTCGTCCGCGTTTCCCCGAAATTCGCCCTTGCCATGCATATCGACACCGACGAAAGCAACGCTGCCAACGCCGGTGGAAAGAACCCGGTTTACGGCGTCATCGTCAAATAATGGCGAAGACATACATTTACCATCCAACTGGAGTTTGCTCCAGAGAACTTCATATCCATTATGAAAACGGCATCGTCGTTGGCTTAGAAGCCATCGGCGGATGTAACGGCAACCTTCAAGGTGTCGGGGCTCTCATAAAGGGCATGAAGATCGAAGAAGCTATCTCAAGGTTAAGCGGCATCAAATGCCGTGGATCTAGAACGGGAGAAACAAGTTGCCCCGACCAGATATCCAAAGCCTTGAAAGAAATCGTCGAACTCGAAAAATAAGGCATCCGAAAAGGGTGCCTTTTTTGATGGAAGAACGCATAAATTAGAAGAAAAAACGCCCCGTTTACGATATGTCATTTTATTATTTTTTCTATGCGAAATGGTGCATCTTTGCATATCGATGTTGTTATGTGTTCTTTATAGAAAGCGCTTTTATGGAGAAAATGAATCAAACAATCGGAGTCATTATATGAAAAGCAAAAAAATCCTGACCCTAGCTTTAGCCTCGATGCTTTTGTGCTCTTGCGGTAACGGCGGAGAAACTTCTAAGCCCGTTTCCTCTACGGAAACAAGCGGTGGAAGCGCCTCTTCCACGGAAAGCCAATCTCAGCAAAAAGAGATTTCCTGCGACTATTCTTCAATCGCCGGCCTCCCTAATAAATCTTATGAATTAAAGATTAATAACGATACGGGAGAGCAACTCATCGTCACGGTGGGCGATAACAAATACGATCTTATCTCTACATCCGTCAGGGGCATGGATAAAATCGCGATCGAATTCTTGAAAGAAGGAACTGGGTATATCGAAGTCAGGACTGCCTCGGCCTCCCCAATCAGGATTGACGTCGAGTCCGTCGACCTTTCCATCACCAACGAATCCGACAATATCCCCGTCGGAACGAGCGAGAAGATCACTCTTTCCCATAACGTGGAAGCCACATACGAAATCGATGACGAAACCGTTGCCAGTATTGATGAAGAAGGTACCATTACCTCTTTAAAAGAAGGCGAATTCAACGTCAAAGTCACCTATGGTTTCATCGAATTAACCAAAGCTTTCGACTCCTATGAAAAGATTGCCGCCCTCACAAAACTCAATAGAGACAATCCGAAGATCAAGTGGATTGGCCGCGTCTATAACGGAGATGGCGTTGTCGAATTGAATAACGGCGCCTCTGGATTTGAGGTCGTCATCAACGGAACCGAACTAAAGGCCTCCATGAGCGGATGGTTTGGATCTTGGTATGGAGCCACAAAACTTTCTGTTTACGTCGACGACGAAGCCGAAGCCAGAAACATCGTCACCATCGATAAAGCGACGACTACCGAGACATACACCCTCATCAGTGGTTTGGAAAAAGGAACCCATACGATCAGAGTCACCAAGAGAACGGAAGGTCTTTCCACTTCTTGGAACTTGTATGGGATCACTACAGATGGGTATTTCAAGAACGCCGATAAGTCCCGCCGCTTGAGAATCGAAGCTTACGGTGACTCCATTTCCGCGGGTTATGGAAACCTCCGCGGCAACATTCCGGATACCACATCTAGCGAATATCAAGACGCCAATCAAACCTGGGCTACATATACCGCGAAGAACTTAAACGCCGACATCAATGTCATTGCTAGAAGTGGCATCGGTTTATACACCTCCAGTGGCATCGATGAATCACTTCAAATGAAAGTGGTCGGAAAATGCGTGAACCTCGATGGCGAAAAAGCTTGGAACCACGACAATTACAAACCGGATTTGGTCATGATCAACCTTGGCACCAACGACAATTGGGATTCTAGGTTCAACCTCGACACTTTCAAAACCGAATACGTGTCATTCGTCAAAGACCTCTCGACAAGATATGGAGATGACGTCCCCTTTGTTTTAGCCTCTGGCTTTATGGAAGTCGCGGTCAATCCGTACTTGGTGAGCATCAAAGAACTCCTCAATAACCAAGTCGCAAATCCTGTCGAAGTGTTTAAATTCGATAAGTGCTTAGACGGACACCCTGTGGCTTCCGAACATTTAGCCGGAGCCGCGAAGTTAACTTCCTTCATCAAAGAAAAAGGCTTCGATCAATATAAAGAAGACCCAACCCCAGAGCCGCTTCCTTCTCCGACCGGGGAAGATTGCAACGTCAATCTCGACATCGAACTTCCGGATGTCATCCCGAGTTATCTTAAAGTCGGCGTCAAAGTTGGCAATGGTGATTATCAGCTCCTCGAACAAGAAGGCGACTTCCATTTCACCAAAGATATGGTTCTTCCTTCTAGCGATGTCGAGATGACAATCGGCCTTACCAACGGAGAAGAATACGGAAACGAGCCCCAGACCAAGACCGTCAGCGTCCGTAAAGACGGAAAAGTGGTGGTCAAAATGGATTCCTTCTCCGCTTTCCCGGAAGACATCACTCCTGATCCTGATTTCGGATGGAAGATGTCTAGCCATATCTTCGATGCTTCCATGACCATCGCCGATGACAAAACCGTTGACTACACCAATTCCTCGAACTGGATGGCCGGATTCGCTTATCGCGCTTCCAAAACCAAGAAGAACACTTCCTTGAAAGCCCATATCAAAGTCGATTCCGCCATCACGGCCGAGACCTATATTGGTATGTGCCCGTATTATGTCGATGACCTCAACTTCATCGTCGTCTACTTCCAGTGGAGGGCAGGTGGAGTGTTTGGGGGAGTCGGCTGCACCGGACTTATCTCTGGAAACAACATCGGTTGGAACGACTTCGCTTCCTTTGCTTCTGTCTCTTGCCCCGTCAATGAAGGCGTCGATCTCCAAGTCGATAGGAATTCCACCCAAATCACCGTCACGTTCGCCGGAATCAGCCAGTCTCAGCAGTTCTACCGCATAAAAGACGAATCCGCTAATTACGGCCTATATGCTCAGTGCTCCCAGACCGTCCATTACACCAATGTCGTCGAGAGCGAATCTTCTCTTCCTGCTCCGAGCAAGTGGAGCATCAGCCCATGCTTGTTTAGTGAAGAACTCACGGTTCTTAGCGACACCGCGGTTAAGCTCTCCAACTTCAACAACTGGCTCGCCGGTATGGTTTTGACTAGAAGCGATGCCGAAGATAGGTATTCCGTCTCCGCCAAAATCACCTCTTCCAAAGACTCCTTTGTCGCAAGCGAAGACGTCCAGATCGCTTTGGTTCCGTATTATCAGGACGCCAATAACTTCACCCTCCTTTATCTCCAGTGGAACGATATGGGCGCTATCAAGTCCATCGGCTGCACCGGATATAGGGATGGAACTTGGACCGGATGGGACGATCTCTGGGATTTCGCCGGAGTCGGATCGCATCTTCTAACTGGCGATACATTCACTGTCTCTCGTAACGCCGATGTCCTTACCGTTTCTTATGGCGGGCTCACCGTCAACAAGAAGGTCATGAATATGAACGAGAACTACGCCTATGGTTTCTGGTGCCATAATTGTGTTGCCACCTTCTCAAACATCACTTATAACGTTTTCTAATAGAAAAGAGGATTGAATATGAAGAATATCGCAAAATTTATCCTTGCCGCTTCTAGCGCTCTCATCCTTACTGGATGCGCTAACTCTTTCGCTGATAGCAGCGCCGATCAAAGCGGACAAGCGTCTGGCTTTTCCGGATCGGACGTTCCGGCCAGCGAACTCGAGAAAATCATGGCTAAATACGACGCGAAAGGCTGCGTCTATGAATACGATGGCGAAGAATGCACCATCGGATTGACCCATTGGGATAGCGCCGGCACCGAAGTCGAGCGCAGCATTCTCAATGCCGTTTTAAAAGGATTCAAAGCTCGTTATCCCAAGATCAACGTTAACATCACCATTTTGGGAGATTATGAAGCCAACTATGGTAACAACATCTCGACCGGTAACGTCACCGATGTCTACATGGTTCCTGATGGAGCCTTCACCGCTTGGGCTGGCTTTAACAAAATGGTCAACTTGACCCCTTATGTTAATAGTAGTGATCTCATCGACGAGACGAACATCTTCGGCTCGGTCATGAATAGGTATAAGTACGATTCCAAGAACCGCAAGGGCGGCGTTGGATCTCAGCTTTGCCTTCCAAAGGACGTCGGCCCGATCGCCATGTATTACAACAAGGACATCTTGGACGCTATGGGCGTTGAATACCCGGCTAGCGACAGGATTTTATCGATCGAAGAAGCCACGACTTTCTGGAAATCCTTGATCAAGAAAGACAAATCCGGAAACATCACCCGTTACCCAACCGCCGGCATCGGACCTGAAGGTTTGGTGTGGTCGGCTGGCGGAGACTTCCTCAACGCGACACGCGATGGCTTCCCAACCGAAGCTAAAGACATCGCGGCTTTGAAGAAGGGCTACCAGTTCCTCCAGGACGCTTATTGCAAAGACTCGATTATGCCGCCGGCTGATTGGACTTTAGGATCTTCTGCCGACGCTTTGTTCTCTATGCAAAAAGTCGCCACCTGCATCGGTGGACGATATCTTGTCACCTCTTTCAACAATTTGGATTTCAACTGGGGTGTCGCTTATGTTCCATCCTTCGACGTCGATCCGGGCAAGAACTCTTATTCGGGATCTGTCGGATACGCCGTTTCCACGACCTCTCAGCATCAGCTCGCCTCTTGGAAACTCGTCGAATACATCGCATCTAGGGAAGGGCAGGAAATCTTGTCCGCTACTGGATTCCAAATCCCGGTCTAC
>JAKSUL010000019.1 GCA_024409055.1 Bacilli bacterium | reverse complement strand
TGGTGCCCGAAGCCGGACTCGAACCGGCATGGATTACGCATCCATTGGATTTTGAGTCCAACGCGTCTACCGATTTCACCATTCGGGCAGCGTGAAGATTATATGTGAATTATTTGAAAAAATAAAATGTTTTTAGTTGTGGAATTAATGTGAACAGATTCTTGCCCGTCAAATCAGTTTTTCCAGTTCTTCCGGATACTTTGACGGTTCCTTCAAAAACACAGTTTTCGCTTCTGGATATTTCGTAGAGATGGCCTTGGCGGCTCCCTTGCCATCGCCTCCACCACTATATAAAACGAAAGTTACTTTTTTGCCTTCGAGATTCAACTTATCGAGCAACGAATTCGTTGGGCTAGCAAATGTTCCGTTCCAAATCGGAGATCCGATATACACTTCCTCGAAACCTTCTAGATTTGCGTCAAACTCTTTGATTGGAGTTCTGGCTTTTCTAGCGGCGCGGAAGCCTCCCACCAATATTCCGAAGAACTTGTTCTTCGGTAAGGCGGCTTTGACGGTTTCGATTTTTCTAATTTCAAACCCATCTGCAGCTAGCTTTTTGGCAACCGCGTCCCCGTTGCCTGAATACGAATAATAGATGAATAACTTGGCCATAAGCAATATCTCCTTCAATAAGCAAAACCGCTTTAGCAAACATCTTCTTTTCGTCAAAAGATTTGCTAAAAGGCGTGTCTTTTTGAACTGTTGTCAAAAGAAAAAACGGACTCCCTTTAAAGAGAGTCCGTATCAGCTGAGACTTAGTATTTACAATGAGCGTTGTTTAAGCCGGTATACAAGAAACCAACCTGGGCAAACTGCTCCGGATATTCATTGATGTAATATGTCATGTAGGTGGAGACCATATCGGCGGTGAACTTATATCCAAGAGCGTTCATGTGGCCGCCAAGGAAGTATTTCTTTCCAAAGGCAGGATCATATGTCGGCCCGTATCTCCTGATGTCCAAAACATAAAGGAAGTCAAACACGGACGGAAGACTATTGAGGAAAGACTGTATCGCGTCAAAGTTCTTCTTTTTCTCCTCGGACTCCGGTTTTTCCCTCGCCGTTGTCATGACGAAGATTCTGCATTTCGGAGCGAATTCGCGGAGCATTTGGATAATCTTGACATAGCAGCCGACATAGGATTTTTTGTTGTTTCTATAGTCGGATAAATCGACATCGGCCATGCTTCCGAATCCATCCGGATAATCGGCGATGTGTGTCATGTCGTTCAAGCCCAAGGCAATGACGTAGGCTTGGCATCTTTTCTCAAGAACAAAGGGGCTGTTCTTTTGAATGTAGTCTTCTAAGAACGTCCTGGCTTGAAGACCTCCTTGAGAGAAGTTATAGGCGGTCAATCCGCACTTTCTGGCGATATATTGGCCCCATGAGTACTCATAGTAATCATGGAATCCTTTGGTTCCGTCTTCCTTGGTTGATTCGTGCTCCCCGGAAGAAAGGGAATCTCCGATGAAACCGATCGTTCTGAAGATGGAAACATCTCCACCGTCGGTTCTTATTTTTTTAATAGGGTTCATGTAAGCTCCTTAGAAAATCATGACAAAGGCGGCGTGTCCGCTGGATAAGGTAAGAGACAATATTTTTCTCTTGTTCCAAGAGAAGGTCGCATCATTGCTCTTGAGATTCACAACGCGAGGCAAACCAGCCTCGAAAATAACGGCGTATGAATAGGAATTAGAATCAAACGTAATCGTGTGATTCTGGATAATAGAGGCCCCAAATTCGTTATGGAGGTTTTGGATCATATACATCTTTGCCCCATTCGACTCGGCTAGACCGGTGATCAAGCCCCAAGATTTATCAACCGTGTACTTAGAGACGTTTCCATACGTCGATGATGATGGATAGATATCGGCGAATGTGCTGTTATCGCAGGCGCCGTTATAGAACCATGCGTCTGCCGCGTTGCTTCCTTTGTACAAATGGCACCACTTGTAATCAAAGGCGGAAAGCATCGGAGCAAAAGCTTTGATCTGATGGGCCATGGCGCCGATATAGTAATAGAGTTTAGTCCTAGATCCGTCAACACGGAGCATGCTTCCTTCTTCGTTCCAAGTCTCGGTTCCCGTATAGGCCCTGCAGCAATAAACGAAATAGGATATGTGCTTAACACCGAACCCCATCAACGTGTTGTTGAGGAAATAGACGTCGGAGTTATTGCAAATACGGTCATTGTCGTTTGTTAGGGCCTGGGTGACGACGTGGAGATCGACATTTTTGTCGGCAGCGATCTTCGCGGCCAAAATGATGTTTCTCATTCCGAAGTTGGAGATTCCGTATCCCTCTTTCGTCAAAACGCCGTCGGTATACAAAGCGCCGCCGATGGTTTTGGTTTTATCAACTAACGGATAAGCATCGTATTGAATGTAGTTGTTGCCAGACACCTCAAGATACTTATACATGTAGGTGGTCCAGTCTTTTTCCGGCGATCCGACGTTATCTGGGCCCGCTAAATCTTCGAATCTAGCGTTCATCGGGTTCATGTTACAGTTAACGAAGAAATCGTTCCTGTTGAGTTTGTTCAAAACCCTGTGAATCGATTGAAGGACATCGCCGAATCCTCCGCAAAGCATCGCGTAAGTCTGCTCGTCTCCGACGCTGATCCCGAAGCAATTAGGCTCGTCGAGCAATATGGCCAATCTGGCTTCAACGTAGTTATCGAGCTCAGCGGTCGTGTTGAAACGGACGGTGGTTCCGTTTGCGAATGTAATATCGATTCCAATCAGAGAAGTGGTTAGACGCGACAAGGCTCCAAGGGCCTGGTCGACGAACATGACTTTTTTGTTGAATTTTGCGGCGTTATCAAGCAAATAGCGGTACTTTGCCGGCAAGGATGTATCTGAATATCCAATAGCACCAGCCTGCTCATACATAACATCGAGGCCGGTATCGGCAAATTCCGAGACTTTTTCTTCGTTGTAGTATTGCGTGTAATTAGAGCCGGTGGCCAAAGAGTTGGTGGAACTATAAGCGTGCGTCCAGATTCCTTTTCCGGTATAGGAAGGAATGCTCTTCGGAGAGGTGGCGCCGGTGACGGTGATGGACAAGGTTTTTAGATAGGTCGCACCAATCGTATAAACCTTTAAATCGATGTCTTTTGAAGCATTGCCACAAAGCTCGATCAAAGCGGCTTCCGGAATCAAAACGGATGAAGTTCCGTTTTCTTCAAAAGGCACTTCTTTGTCATCACACGTGATTCGATAAATTCCGTTAATTCCCGATAACGTGTAGTAAGAATCGCTCAAATACGCCAAAGTCAAATTTTCAACCGGAGAAGGTGTCACTACGGTGATTTTGACTTTGATTCTTTCGGTGTAGATCCTTCCTTGGTGGATGTATCTGGCCAAAATAACGTGATCGCCTTCCGTTAAATAAGAATTCGGAATCGTAATAGCTCCGCTTGTGAAACCGGTGATTTTATTGGTTATCACAGTTCCGTCAACAGAAACGGAGAAAACCGAATCAATCGATTCGCTCATGGCGATGGATGTCGACGCGCTAACATCGGCTATCGTCTTTTCGCCAAGGTCCACTGTTTTTTCACTAACGGCCTCGAGAGTACTGAACTGGATATTGTCGAACATCCAATCACCAGCGGTCGGACCTTGAAGGATTAAGAAACGGCCATCGGAGCTCATTTGTTTCTTGCCGAAGGAGAAGGTTTCCCACTTGTTGGCTTCTTTGTTTCCGAGCGTTTTGCCATTCAATCCATCAATGAAATATAACTGATCTGTTCCGATGGCGTCGCAAGTGCTGTAAATATCAAGCGTAACGACGTCATTGTCGCCAAGGGAATTGTATATGGCACTATTTAGAAAGAATGCGGCATATCCGTCTACCTTGCTGATTTTCAGAGATCTTAGGCCTTCGCTCTTTTTGTTGTAATCAAAGGAAACGGAGGTGACTATGCCGGAGTTGCTAGTTTGAGCAAATAGTCTCTCCTCGGTTGTAGGTCCATATTTGTAATAGGCGGTAGATACCAAAGAAGCATTTAGCCTTCCGTTTTCAAAACCATACGAATCCAAATTCTTCTTAACCGGTCTAATGTTATCGATGTCGATGTAGTTATCTCCAGCTAAGGCGCCTCCAAAAATTACGGCGTCGCCTTCGATATAGGAGTTATAAAAAGCCCTGGTGAAAGTGAAAGTCTTCCATTCAGTCGTTAAGCCGTAGCCCGTGTTGTTAATCTCATAGCAAACATTGGCTCCGTTCGTCTTATGCCTAAAGTTGCTAGTAATGGCGCTGCCTTTTGCCTCAAAATTCAAGGCCACCACTTCTGGGTCGGAGAAAACTTGATCAAGATAATACTTCGAGAAATAGACGCCAAAATCCGAGCCCTTAATAACAACGTGCAGCGATTTGTCGCTTTCGCTTCCTCCATCCGCAACCGAAATGGATTTGATG
The DNA here is from genome assembly GCA_024409055.1 of Bacilli bacterium. Classification (GTDB taxonomy): domain Bacteria; phylum Bacillota_I; class Bacilli_A; order RFN20; family CAG-826; genus Alloenteromonas. Next base: position 24,096 of record JAKSUL010000019.1, on the reverse strand, counting down.
TTTTGCTTCGGGGAGATAAAAGAAGGAACGACGCCGTCTTCAAATGTAATCACGTCTTTGTACGGGGCGATATATCTAGGATCTTCTTGAGTGATGGTTGAACTGAATCCGGAGGTATGAGGCACATCAACCTTGCTTCCTGAAGAGGGCTCGCTAAAAACAGGGCCAAGTCCACTATGAGTACAGCAAATCCAGTATTCTTTGACTCCGTTATTGTTATACGTAGCTTTCGTTTCTTCGTAATGATGCCATACGCAATTGGCGTCGTGTTTATCGGCGGCGTTAGCGAAAGATTCGGCTTTCGCGTTCGCCAAAACGGCAACTGTTATGACGCCACATATCGAGGCGATTGCAAAGAGGGAAATTTTCTTCATTCTATTTCTCCTTCCTAAAATCGGCGATAGCCTTCCAAGTCATGTCCTCGCACCAATGATGGTCGAGAGGGGTTTCCAAAAGTCTTAAGTGCGAAGAGACACCAGCTTTTTCATATATCTTCTCGGCGGTTTTATATCCTCTTCTTACGGCGTCTATTGGGAAGATTCTATCTTTGACACCGGCCATGACCAAAAGCTTTCTCGGGGCGATCAAAGCGGAGAGGTCTTGCATATCGAACCACTCATACGCGTGAGGTATGTAGTTGCAGATGCAGTGATACATTGCCAATATCGATTCCTTGTAAGGGCAGAAAGCGCAATCGGGGGCCGAAAGTTTAATTCTTTCGTCATAACATGCGGCATAGAAAGAAGCCGTACCGCCACCTGAGCATCCAGTGATCATAATGTCGTTCATATCGAGCTGTTCAAATGTAGAAACGACATCTAAAACCTTGGAGACATCCCAGCAGCGTTCGCCAATCAAAGTGCGACCTAAAATAAGGGCGGAGAAACCAAGGAACTTGCACTTTCCTCCGTTTTCCCATTGGCGGAATTCCTTAAAGGCTTTCTGCTCACCCATGCCTCTTTGTTCGATGCATAAAGCGGCGTATCCTTCTTCAACAGCTTGAAGACCAAACGCTCTATTCACCTTTCCGGCTTCATCGCCCGGTTCCTTCACCTCACCGATGGAGTGATACATGCCATTCGTGTGTCCTTGTAAAACGATGCAAAGAGGATATTTTTCTTTTCCTAGCTTCGGCAACAAAAGATAGCAAGGGACGTTGTTGTTCTTTTCGGTTTCGACGGTGAAACGAATCTTAATATACGTCCCCATGTCTTTCTCATATTCTTTGTCCAAAGTCACGGGGCAAGCATTTTCTTCGATTTTCTTAATTCCGAGAAGCTCGATGAGTTTTTCTTTTAACTCGGCCTTATATTCATCAAGGTCTTTTGAGGGATCGAAAGTAAGAATCGGCTTAACCTCTTCGACTAAGATGTCCGAGAATAGATCTGCATTTACTTTCATTTTCATTCCTCCTCGATAGAAACTTTCACTTCTTCCGCGTTTTCTATCAGTTGCTCTAATTTTGCGTTTTTGATTTTTATTCCAAGAAACTTCATGTTTTTGAAGTTGGACGGCGCATCCGCGAATCCCCTAACTTCTATTGGGTGAACATCTTCCGATGTGCCGTTGTCGTAATGCCTTAACCCATCGAGTTCGATGTTTTTGAAAAGGAAATTCTCAAACCTAGGTAACTCGGGGGAAGCCTCGCCGTCATCGTTATATGTAACGGTTCTTATGTTGATCGACGAGAACGAGCAATTTTCGGCCTCGAAATCCTTGACCCATCCACCACGTTTCCTGGTTGTTTTGATGTGGATTCCGAATTGGGTCTTCATGAAATCGCAATCAAAGAAGCGAACTTTCTCAACTCCACCGCTCATTTCCGAACCTACCGCCAACGAATGTCCGTTTTCGGCGCGGCAATCAAACACCTGAATGTCGTAAGAAGGTATAGCAATAACATTGCCGTCCGGGTTCTTTCCGGATTTAATGGCCACGCAGTCATCCCCGACATCAAAGACGGAGTTAAATAGGTAACAATGGGAGGACGAATCAGGATCCCAACCGTCTCCATTATGGATTCCGACTGACTCGAAACGGCAATTGGCCGTCACTATGTCACTCGAATAAATCATGTGGACGTTCCAGGAAGGGGAAAAGCCAAGCGTCAAGCCTTCAATAACGATCCTCTTGGCGCTGGAGACGTTTATCAAGCGTCCGCGGAGTCTGCCGGCTTGAATGTTTTTTTGATAGTCGCTGCCTTGGAATTCTTCTTTGTGCGCGGAGATTATGTCTTCTTCCAAGGCGTTTCCACCGCCATAGATTTTTCCTTCTCCGAACAAAACGACATCGTGGAAACGAGGAGCTTTATTAGAATCTAATTCGCCCATGTTGATAAGAGAACGATAACAAAGCATCTCATTTCCTTCGAAGCGAGATGGGATTAACGGGAGATAATCTTCTCTTTTCTTGGAGCCATGAATCTCAGCTCCTTCTTCAAGCTTAATAAAAGTGTTGGGCTTTAAGTCAATCGCGCCTATTTCATAAATGCCTTTATGGAGAAGGAGCATATCGCCGTCTTCCATGTCGTTTATCACTTCTTGCAGGCGATTTGAATCGGCCGGATAAACGTCTACTATTTTTTTGACGAAACTGGTTTTGACTGAATGGGTTTCTTCGTTAACGTCGCCCTCAAACGAAGATACGATCTTAATTTCGTATTCGGTAGAGGCGTCAAGTCCTTTGAACGTAAAGTCGGATTTATTTGTTTCACCGCATTTTTTGCCATTCAAAAAGAAGGCAAAAGAAGTGCCTAAACGTAAGCCCTCCCTAAGGTGGAAGGCTACTATTCGATCTGGTAAAGATGCGAAGCGAAACACTTTAATCCTCCTTTGCTATTCGGCGTTATTCTTTGACACCACCCAAAGAGATGTTGCTCATGAGTTTCTCTTTTAAGAATATGAAGAGCACAACGATCGGGGTTGCGACCGTGATGGCGCCGGCCATCTTTAACGGGACGGTCAAATCGAAATGGGAGATTGGGCCATTGCCCTTAGAGAAGTTGACCAACTTATAGATGCCATAAGCCAATGTTGGGTAGCTCGGCATATAAAGAAGCGGAGTCTGATAATCGTTCCAAAGCGATACGAACGAAATCAAAAGAACGGTCAATATCAATTTGGAAGCCATCGGCAAAACGATCTTGAAGAGAATTACGAACTGATTGGCTCCATCCATTTCGGCGGCTTCCAAATAAGAGTCGGAGTAGTTCTCGAAATAGGCATAGAAAACGAAGAAGTACATTCCGAAGAAATTGAACTTCTGGATGAACGAGCCCCACAGAGTGTTATAGATTCCCAAATCCCTCATCAAAGTGATCATAGCCGGGAAGTTTCCAACGATCGGGATGATGTAAACGATAAGGGCCAAGCCATAGAAGAACTTGGAGAATTTGAATTTATATTTGCACAAAGTGTAAGCGACGATAGCCGGGAGGAAAGATTGAAAAATCGCACCGACGGAAGCGTAGATGATCGTGTTGAAGAGCATCTCCGGGAAATAGACCTCTTTGGCTTCGTATGTGATTTCTCCGAAGATCGAAGAATAGTAGGAGCCGGAGTCAACACGAATTCCGAATCCAGTCAAAATCTCAAGGAAGTTATCCCAGAAGCGAAAATCGGGGAATTTGCCGAAGTTCGGCCAAAGAAAGACGTTTCCCGTTTCGAAGTCTTCGCCCGGTTTGATAGAGTTGACCAAAGCCCATAGCAAAATACAGGCCATCATAATCGACAAAAGGATGAGGATTAAACAGATGGCGTCGAAGAACAACGAACCAGCCACCGATTTAGAATAATTGGAGCGCCTTGCGCGAGGTTTTTTAATGAATGCCATAATCGTTTACCTCGGAGAAGGACCAAATTTGGTCAATAGTTTTCTGATGGTCAAAGTCAACGGGAACAAGATCAACGTGATCATCAAAGAGAACGCACTTAAGGTGCTATAGCTGGCTGTTTGGCCATCCGTCGGAACAAGGCCGCCATATCTGGACTGCGATTGGCTATAAATGAAGTAGCCGATGGTGTCGAATTCGTTCGTCGAAAGATGGAATGTGAACAAGAACATCTGATTAACGAAGATGCCGGAAATCGCGATGATGATGAAAGAGACCAAAGTCGGGAAGATGGATGGGATCGTGACGTGGAAGAATTCCTGAATCGGATTGCATCCATCGAGCTCGCTGGCTTCGATTAATGAAGGCGGGATGCTGGTCATCGCGCCGGTGAACAATATGACGTTAACGCCGAATGTCATGCAGAGCGAGAAAAGAATTAACGTCATTCTGGTCGTATTGGGGTCGCTTGCCAAAAGGTTAGGCAATCCGACCTGAGGGAAGGCGAAAGAAACCAATTCTTTGAAGAAAATGGCGAATACGGTTCCCGAGATGATCTGAGGAAGGAAAAGAAGGACGCGGAACCAGCTCGAGAAGAATCTGCGCTTATAAATGTAATAAGAGAAAAGAAGGGCTAAAGGTATTCCGATAAAGAAATCCACGACGAACAAAAGGAGGGAGTTCGTAAGTAGGAACGGCTTCGCTTTGATGATATCGAAGACGTTTTTGAAGTTGGATAGTCCGGCAAAAGAAACCGTATATCCGACCTCCCCTATCGGTTGTTCATAGCTTTGGAAGGCCAAGATGACTGAATCGAAATTAACGTAGACGTAAAAAATCAAAAACTGAATTAACGGCAATGCCAATATGCACCAATAAAAGAGGGCGCGCTTGGCTTTTCGCGGGTTTTTGAACAACGGTTTTTTCATCACTGCGCTTTGCATTGGCTCATTCTCCTTTCTTCATATTTCATTTCGCGAGTTTTCCTTCGAAAAGGCGCTCGATCTCTTCGTAAACTTTTTTGAACTCGGAACGGACTCTCCATCTCTTGGATTCGTCGTAAACCGAGATTTGAATCAAGCTGCATCCATCGGACTGGGCGACGACAAAGGAAACCTCATATCCGAATCTCTCCCCGTATATGTCATTGAATTCCTCTTGGACGGAGATGTTGACGTAGTCGTTCTCCTTCATGTATCTCTTGAGTGCATCGACGACGTGAAAAGGGGCATCCACCACTTTGATGACTTGTTTTCCCCCTCTGGTTTGAGAGGGATCCTTGGTTGAGACGTAATTAGAAAACAGCTTCATATTCTTTATTTGATGGCGTTTGTGGTTTCTGGATCGAAGAAATGGATTTTGTCGACGTCATAGACGTATTTTTTCTTCTCGCCGATCGCAACACCGTATTTGGCGTTGATCTTGATCGTGAGTTTTTGCTTATCGACATTTCCATAGATGATTCTTTCGTATCCCAAAAGCTCGGCGACATCGCAAGCAACCTCAAATGGAGAAGACTTATGTTCAACGGAGACATCGCCTTCGACATAGATGTCCTCTGGGCGAATACCGAAGATGATTCTCTTGCCCTCGTAGGCCTTAAGGCTTTCGGCGACTTTTTTCTCAAGCGGGAAAGCGACTTTTTCCTCGCCTTCCGCAACAAAGTTATTGCCTTCGATTGTGCCCGAAAGGAAGTTCATGCTCGGGCTTCCGATGAAGCCGGCAACGAACATATTGGCCGGAGACCCATACACTTCTTCCGGGGTTCCGATTTGCTGGATATATCCATCCTTCATGATGACGATGCGACTCGCCATAGTCATGGCTTCGGTCTGGTCGTGGGTGACGTAGATCGTCGTCGCACCGACTCTTTTGTGAATCTTGATGATTTCGGCACGGGTTTGGACACGGAGTTTGGCGTCTAAGTTAGAAAGAGGCTCGTCCATCAAGAAGACCTTTGGTTTTCTAACGATGGCGCGCCCTAAAGCGACACGCTGACGCTGACCACCAGATAAAGCGGCCGGTTTACGTTTCAAATAAGGGACAAGGCCAAGGATTTCGGCGGCTTCATACACTTTGTCCGCGATTTCTTTTTCGGTGTAATGACGGTATGTGTAAGCCGGGGTGTCTTTGGTATTGAGGACTTTTTCCATCTCTTTTTTAACGTTAGCGATGGCTTCTTCGTTCCTCGGGTTCTCGCTCTTTAGTTCTTTAAGTTTGCTCTCTAATTCCTGAAGCTTTTCGGAGTTATGAGTGATGACGGGCTTGGAGTATTCTTCGGAAAGCTTGACCAAAGCACTTGAGCATTCGGTCTGCTTCTCGAATTTAAATTGGGCGATAGCGGCCTTGTTGGATTTTTTCTCTTTGAGGGCTTGGACGCCTTCTTCAGTTTCTTTTTTGGCTTTTTCGATTATCGCCTTCTCTTTTTCTTTGTATTCCGGATTATCCTCATCGACATCCAAAACCGGCATTCTGATTTTGCGCATACGCAAAGCAAAGGCCATGTTCTCGTAGACTGTCATATGCGGATAAAGGGCGTAGTTTTGGAAAACCATGGCGATATCTCTATCTTTCGGAGCGACAAGGTTGACGCAGTTGTTGTCAATCCATATTTCGCCGGAAGAAATCTCTTCGAAACCAGCCACCATACGAAGCGTGGTTGTTTTTCCACACCCAGACGGGCCGACGAAGACTATGAACTCTTTATCGTCGACGTCTAAATTGAAGTCGAAAACGGCCTGAACGTTATTCGGGTAGATTTTGTTAACGTTTTTAAATTTCATCGTAGCCATATCAATTGCTCCTTTTTATATTCCACGGAATGTTAGGCACCCATCGCTAACCGTCCAATATGTCGGGTCGAAGGAAGAGAAGGTTTGGCCAGACGAGGCCATTTCTTCGCGGTCGGTGTAATGAATCACATTCGGATACTGCCTGAATTCGAGGGACGAGAATTCTTCGATCTCTTTCGTATCGGCATAATACTTCGCCGCAACCGTCATGACGTGAGGTGAGACGACGAAGCAGTCGACTAAGAATTTATCGGGGTTCACCGAGGATCCGTTTAGATGGGTGAACGATCCATAATAGTTAGTCACCTTAACCTCTCCGGTGTATTGGAAGAGGCAGTTGACGATTGTGCATCCTCCGCTTATATCAGCGGCCACCAAAGCGTTGTTGACCGAATAGAAGGTAGAGGAAGATTCGATATACACGTTTCTTATATCGGCATTATAGGCATAGGTGCAAAGGGTGAATTTATCGTTATCAGATTTGGTGTCCAAAATGACGTTCTTGAAGCCGACGTTTCTCACGATGGCCCCATTTCCGATAATCAGGAATAGACCACCTTTGGCGACTTTAAGGTTCGAGATGACATGGCCTTGGCCGTCGAAGGTTCCGACGAAGCCGCAGTTACCGTCAATCGAGGTAGACCCAACGCCGAGCACACGGGTCTGAGCTTCAAAGTCGACGTCCGTGCAATCGATGTCGTTCGCGAGGAGGTAATACCCATCGTTTCTATAGGTTTTTACCATTTCCACCGCATCAGGTCCTTGGCCGAAGTTGATGGTGAAGTCCTTTAGATCTTCAGCCGTCTTAATAATTCGGGCATAGGCCTTAAACGTAACAACAAGGCCTACTTTTGAGTTATAAACGATGATCGATTGTTCGGCTAAGTTATGGGAGAGAATGCCTTTGACTTTGCCGTCCTCGACCTCATATTCGGTTTTCCCGTCTATGGACGTCGCTTTAACAATGGTTCTTTCGCTTTCGAATTCGGCGAAGATGCTGTCGCACGGGAATTCTCCGATCGAGGCATCAATCGTGAATGGCTTTCCTTCGTAATCAGCGACGACTTGATTGACGGTGATCTCGAATCGCTTCGAATACTCTAGATAAGTCAAATCGATATAAGCCTTCCCGGCTTTCGAGGCGGAAATCTTCATGGAAGCAGGATCGATTGTGACGGCACCGCCTTCGTCAACTAATGAATACTGGACTTCGTTTGATTTATCAACGCCGCCGACGCTTAATCCGAATCCCAAAGTCAAGGAATTGAGGTAATTCTTTCCTCTAAATGTCTCAGCCGTGAAAAGTGAAATCTTATCGAATGTGCGGCTTTCGTCCTCTTTGTTATAGATGGTGAATATGACCTCTTCTTTAACGGTGACATTTAAATAATAAGGATATAAGGCCTCGCCGAAGAAAGTGCCACCGATTTCGATAACGGCGTTACCAACGGATAGAGGTTTAAAGACGTTCCCCTCCATCACTCCAACATCCTCATTGTCAATTGAGAAAGCCGGGGTGAATTCCTGTCCGATTCCATTGAAAGAAACGAAAGGATTAAGGGCGTATGTGGTAGCTAAATCAACGGATAAGTTGCCATCATTAGTGCCCGGAAGTTTGATGATTGGGGTTTGCCCGCCAAACGAAACGTCAAAGCGGCATGAAGCAGTTGCGCCACCACTAGTCACAGTCACGATCGAGGTTCCGATTTTTTTGGCTGTAACAACACCGTTTTCCGTGACCTCGACGACGTCGTTATCGGCGCTATAAACCGCACTCGGACGGCCCGGGACGTCACTATATTCGATAGTTAAGTTAAAACTTTCGCCAGCAAGCAAGTTTTTGCTGTTCGCATTGAGGACGATCGTTCCGGCTTTCGAAACTTCAGATGAAGACTGGTTGGAGTTAGAGCCACATCCCATTAGCGAGAAAGCGGTGAGACAAGATAAAGCTAATATAAATGTTTTGTTCTTCATATTTGCCTCCTTAAATCACGTATCCTTGAACGAAGTCCAAGACGCTTGTTCCGCCGCTTTCACGGGTCATCATGCTGTCCAACCTCAGCCAAGGGATATCGTTGAGCAATCTCGATGTGATCTCCCTTCTTTCAGGAATGGAAATCGACATATCGTATAGTTCAAGAATATGGAGGAACGGGCAGAAGACTTCGGCCTCGACATTCTTTAGAAGGTTATCTTTCGTCGCTTCGTCGTAGTCATTGGAATTCATGATGATTTCCTGGGCTTCATTTCCTAAAGAAACCATCGATTCCAAGGCGCTGAGTTTATTGAGATCGCGCCTATTAAGACGGTTATAGATGCTGCGGGAAACCGTAAGTTCGGGGAATTCTTCCAAATTGGAGCGATATACGTCGCGGCAAAGGTTGAACAAGGCCCTCATCTGATCAGAGGCACGTCCATACATCGCGTTGAAATAGCGGTCCATCAAGACGCTTTGATCCAAGGACGAATCCCAGGACATCTTCGCGTTCAAATAAGCCTTGAGGTTGTTCCAGTTGGTTCCGGTGCAACCGCTAGCCATGGTGTCTTGGCCTTGGGAGAAATACATACGCACGCCTTGATTGGCGATGTAATCGTAGAAAGGCTGCGTGAAATAAGAGAAAGAATCGTAGAAATAGGTGAAGTAAGCGAAATTCGTTTCGTAGAGCCATAGCCAGATCGAGTCGGTCAAAGCGCCCCAAGAAAGAAGGGTTTCTTTGGCGCTCATATCTTGGTCTTTTCCGCCGTTATGGATGGGGTTATTGAAGAAATCATATTGGAAATCGCAGCGGTCGATGATGGCTAGATATACGCCGGTATTATCGCGGAGTTTAACTTCTTCGCACGTCGGGGCGTATCCGCCTTCCGCCGTCTTATTAACCGGAGCGTCTACGAATCCGTTGTAGGCGAAATAAATGATTTTGAAACCATCGCGCTTATAAGGGGCATTGGCCTCATCTTTCATCCAGGCATCGATAATATCGCCAACCTGATTGACGAATGTGACTAGTGCACCGCTTTGAGCGCCATACTTTGCTTCAGCAGCCTTGCATGCTTCGCATTCGCAAAGGTTGAAGTTGTCTTCCATCGTGAACGTAATGACGTTCATATCCGGATAAAGGTCAGGGGTGAAGTGTTTCAACGAGATGGTGATCTTCAAAGCAACCTTTTCGACTAAGGCCTTATATTCATCAGGATCCCCGTGAGCGGTATAACAAAGCTGATATTTTCCGGTTTCGCAGTTGTCGGAGAACCACTTTGGATGCGTGGATGCGAACATGTCATAAGGGATATAGGTATTGGTGTTGGTGGACTTAACCGTATTTCCGGTTGGGGCAAATTCGCGGAAAACCGGCATGAAGAAATGACCACGGTCTTTGCTGACGCGGAGACGATATCCGACGTGAGATTGGTCGTAGTTGCCATTGCCGTTTCTAACAAAACCATAGTTTTGGGCGCGGTGGCCGATATCAGGGATATCCTTAACCGCGAAATCCCATAACGCGAGATTCCTGACGTTTTTATCTATTTCATAAACGTCGGGGGAATAAACTTCGAGTTTGAAATATAGATGGAGGAGATCATAGACGGCGTTTAAGGTGCCATAGTCGCTGCCACCCAATAAGAAAATTGAGTTTCCGCGTGTAGTGATGATCAAGCCATCGGCTCCAAGCTCAAGAGGATCGACGCTGACGTGGGCTTTTTTATTGAACCAGTTTTCGCCAAGGCAAATGTATTCGCATTCGTTGGTGTACGAAACGTTTGAGTCATAAGTGCTTTCGAGAACCACGCCGGTGGCTTTCTCGAAGAAATAGATGAGTTCATCACGGGCGGTCATGACTACGTTGCTGGAGTTTTCGGGAATGACCACCTTATATTTGGATTTTCCCTTCTTCACCAAAGGGTGCGTCGTTTTGTCATAAGTGAAATCATGAACGCCCTTAAAAACGGTCGTCGACGGATCGACGTGGACATCTTCGTATCCGGTCGTAACCACACCGTCTTCGTTGATATATGTTCCGGGGGAGACGTAAGAGGTGACTTGCCCACCACCATTTCCGTTAGAACAACCAACGAGCATCAAAGTGGCGAGAGCACCAGCAAGAATGGATAATTTCTTCATTTTCATCGTTACCCTCCTTACGCGACCAAAATGCGGTAGTAAACCGAGGACGCATTTCCGTTTTCGTCATATGCATAGTAACTGACGGTCCAAAGGCCTTTCTTATCGAGGCGAACTTTATCGCCTTCTAAGAGAGTGGTCTTCATGGTGGGGTCCATCACGTAGACTTTGACGCTTGCTTTTCCAGAATTATCGCTGACTTTATAGCTTTGAATCTTGTGCTCGGAATTAAGCGAAGCACTGATAACCGTGGAGATTCCGTATCCCTGATCAAGGGTAATGGTCGGAGGAACATTGTCGGCGATGTCTACAATCTTGATGTCATTGGCTGTGAAAGCATAATCTAACGAGCCTTGGACGTAAGCTTGATCCGTGTACCTATAGTTGACTTCATAGGAGCCAATCTTTTCGGCTTTAAACGAATAGGAGGAATTGATGTTCTCACTGCCGTCTAAAAGGATTCCGTTTGTAGAGGTGACATATGTCGGTTCCGATTCAGGGTTTTGGTAATAAGTGACATTGAGGGTGTAATTTTTCTCCAAATACGGGGAGAAGGTATCGTCCGGATAGATAAAATCGACCGTGATTTCTTCGCCCATTTGATGGAGGCCATCAACTCTTTGCCCGATAATCGTCGGCTGGCAGTCATCATAAGATGAGTTAGATAAACGTTGGGCGCCAATGGCTTTAATGGCGACGCCACTATTCGAGGAAACCTCGCGGAAATAGAAAGAAAGGTTCATCCTTCCGCTTGGGAAAGGATTATCCAAATAAACTTTTGAATCGCTCGAATCGTACATGTATCCGCTTAATGGGTTGTAGGTCAACGAATAGTTGTCGGAGGTCGAGAAAACAGCCTTTCCGCCAATATCGACTTTGCGAATACCGAACTCGGTGAAGAAGGAGATGACGAACGTGTTGTTTTCATCTTCGTAATCGCTCATGACGATATCGAAAGATTCGGCATCAAGCGGAGCGGTCGCAAAGTCGAATTCCATCGAGAAATCTAAGAATGATGTCGCGTTGGCGAAATCGGCATGCGCTTCCACGGTTCCGGATTCGGCGGACAAAACAATAGAGGAGTCGGTAGACGAAACCTCGGTTCCATAGTTCACGAAATAGGAACTGCGGACCAATTCGGTTCTAAAATTGACGTCCACCACTTTGATCTCTTCGCTTTCAAACACTTGGGTCGAGCCGTATTTATAAACGAACTTAACCGAGGTTGAGGCTTCGACCGCATAATCTCTACGATCGATTTTCTTCTCGCTTCCGCCGTCTTCGATTGCAAAGACATCAGGTTCTACGACATCGATGTTTTTGGATTCGCATTTAACAACCATCGCTTCATCCAAAGTGTACGAGGCGCCCTTGATGAGATAACGAGGTAAGGAAAGTTTCTCCAAATAAACGTTCTTGGAGGCAAGAGAATTGAACTTGTAAGAATATTCGTAGCTGAACAAGCCGTCGCCGTATGTATATGTGAGTGTGTACTCGCCAACCCTTCCAACAAAGAATTCTCTGGTGTTGGTATTAATTTCGGTTTCGGTGCCGTCTTCATAAGTGGCAACGCATTTTAGACGGAGCGAATCGTTATAAGAGACAGCTGTATGCTCTGGGAGAATGACGGTCTTTCCAGCTTCGACGTCACCGATTTTTCCAACCGAGAAATCGACTATCTGGTCGTGCGGCGTAGTGACGGCGTGGAGTGTCAACGTTTTTACTCCGACATTGCCGTATGTGTCTTTGGCGGTGTAAATGACCGAATAAGTTCCCGGTTTTGTCGGAACGAAAGCGTTGTCCACCACGGGGACTTGCGCTTGTTGGGCGTTCCCATATTCGTAATAAGCGGCAACATTGAGGTCGCCGGCATAATTGACGTCTGTGACTTTGGCGTCGAAAAGCGGGAATTTCTCGTTTACGGAAATATTGAAATCATCAAGCTCGGAAGAGAGTTCGATATCCGGCGCTTTAGTGTCCACTGCGGCCGGGGCGTTGAGCTCTTCACCGCTGAATCCGCCGATCGATTCGATGCTGAATTTAGCGGACAGATCGTTATATTCCATTCCGTATAAAGAAACGTAGACTTCACCGGTCGTGAAACCTTTGAATTGTTCATTGTCGGCGTAAAGAGCGGGTTCGTCTAAATCGTTGAGGAAGTGGCGTCCGGCGTGTTGGAGATATAGTTTCTTCGACTCGGCTTCGTAATAAACGGAATATCCGAAATCGTCGGCATTGGAAATATCGGCGGTCGTATTGGCGTCCAAAGTGGTTCCGATACATCTCTTGGTAACCTTTCCGCTGGCGTCAGGTCTATTTTCAAATATTTGGCCGGATCTTGTGTCCATCGTGGTGCCGAATCCGCCGTTACCAATGAAAACGGTGTAGTCGACGCCGTCGATTTTGGTTATTTTGCTGCCCGATCCTTTTTTGCCAGTCGTGTTGATTTCAAGACCAATTTTGCTTTGGCAAGAAGCACCTCCTACCGCGTATTGCTGCTGACGGTTATTAGCCGTATTGGCGGTACGGTAGAAAATGTAGGTCTCGATGTAATTCGAAGAATCGTACGCGTCCGTGATTCTAACGACGCTCATGCCGCAGTCGATAGCTTTGCACCTCGGCTTCTCGGGATCGTCAAAATCCCAAACCTTAGAAAGGTTCTTCCCTTCATTTTCGGGATTGGCGCGAATGGTCATCGCGTGCGGATAGTATTTAATGATGGGCGTACTCGAATCAGATTTCGACAAATCGACGACCTGATTGAAAGTAAACATATCGTTTTCGGCTAGATCGACGGTCAATCCGCTGGCTTCGGCATTGGTCGTCGGAAGTTGACTATCAAAACGGACCGACGAAGATGAATCGCCGACCGAATATACGCCAGAAAGAGCTTTGAATTTGTAGTGAGCGTAAATGGTTTTATTGCCTTTTTTGGCGAGGAAAGTGCAGTCGTATTGGCCGGCTACATCGAGGACGTAATTGCCCTTCTTAAATGTCTTTCCGTCAGGGAAAATGAGAAAAGATTCCTCAACTGGAAGCCTTTCCCCTTCATAGGAAATCGTGCCAGAAGGGGCAACAAAACGATCGTTTAATTTATATGATTCCGGTAAGGAACCACTTGGAGTAAAGATACCTTCATCGGCCTTGGTTTCGACGGTGCTTACACCACTAGTAATGGCGATTGTGGCGCCGACCGTTCCAAGTCCAAGAACGGCTATCAATGGAATGATTAGCGATCTTTTTCTCATGGTCAGTCCTTTCTTTGGCTTTACGCTCAAACCGCCCCGTTTTTTAGGCGGGGCGCTTTATCTCAAAGTTATTTGTTTAAATAATTGTTTTTCCAAGTTTCTTCGTCGATGAAGACGCCTTCGAAAACCTGAGGAACGGTGATGTTCTTTCCGGTGGCTTTGAAAGCATCGAAATAGGATTCGTAGTTGATTCCTCCGACCTTTCCTTTCCAAATCGGAGCATCGATGGCGAAGGAGAATTCGCCTTGATGACGGCGGAAGACGGAAGAAGAGACCTTGGTGTAGACGACTCCGTTGCTCTTCTTAAGGGCAAGGACGTCTTTTTGGAACGCGCCGAGCTTAGAGGTGACGGATTCCTTGTCGAAATCGTATTTGATGGCGGCTTTGCAGGTTCCGGAAGTGGCCGTGAAGTTTTCAAGTTCGGTATCGCTATAGAGGAAACGGACGAAATCTTTGACGGCGGTACGGAAGCCTTCGGTTCCGCGGTTCATGACGGCTTTATTGACGATGCAATAGGAAGCGCCGGTATCAAGAAGCGGGGTCTTGCGGCCTTCTTGGGTTTGATCCTCCAAAGGCTCAACGGTACCCAAGACTTGTGACGGGAGGCTCATCCAGCCGAGGTTACGGCTCTTTTTGGCGACCTTTTCATACTGTTCGAAATATCCTTCGGTATTGGCTTCGTTGTACCAGTAGTTACCTTCGACGAGCATGGCGGCGGCGTAATCGCTATAACCGTTATCTTTGCCGAGGATGAATCCTTTTTGAGTGAGGAGGTTGTTCGTAGAGGAATTGACCGATTTATTGGTGAAGAAATTGCAATCGAGAAGCATCTTCATCAAGCTGGCGACTTCGTATCTTTCGACCGTCTTTCTTGTTAAATAGCCAGTGGCTTCGGTAACGGTTGTTGGGGTGTAGATCGGGGTTGGGATTCCGCTATTGGAGCAGAACATCTGATTGTCCATATCGTATCCGGTGACAACATCGACCGAGCCATCGAAATCATAGTAGTTCTGGATTCCTTCTTTTCCGACCATCGAGGCGAGAATTCCTTCGAGGAGATAAGCGGTATAGTCGTGATGGTTTCCGGCAACAGCGAGCGGAGAAACGTCTTTGGAGATGTAGGAGCAAAGAACGAGGAATTCCTGCAAAGAGGTTGGGAGGCCGTCGTCTTCGGTTCCATAGATGCCGTCGTTTCCGCAGGACTTCTTTCCAGTCGGGCCTTTGATGAAGCGTCCGGTTCCAAAGCTATAAGTTTTGGCGCCAGAGGTTACGGAAGCATCAAAGACGGTGACGTTCTCTTCTTCCGGAGCCGCGAAATAATACGGCTTCCTGGCGTTGTTGAAAGCATCGCGATCATAGACGAGGCCCGGATACCACTCATAGTGAGGCAAGGCATAGTATTTGCCATCTTCGCCCTTGAGGGAGTCGCGGTAATCGACGTCGATCTTGGATTCGATGGTTTCACTCTCGCCCGGAGCGTTTGACTTAAGGACATCATCAAGTTCATAAACGAGACCCTTGTTGGCCAAAGTGTACGGATAGTCGCCCTTTTCGGTGAAAAGGATGGCTTCGCTCGAAGATTTCATAGAGTTGATGGCGGAAGCGCAGTCAGTGTTTCCGTAGAAAGTGATGTTGACGCCTTTTTTGCCTTCTTCGAATGAGGTTTCGGCATTGGCGGCGGTGAATCTTTCGATCGCGCCTTTTAGCCAAGCGTCTCCGACACCGCCAGAGAAGTTATAAAGTTTGATGACTGTTTTGTTGGAAGACTTTCCTCCACCGCCACCACAGGCGGTCAAAACGGCGCCAGTTAGACAGATAAGCGGAAGCAATTTTTTGTTTTTCATATTCATTTCTCCTTATTTTTGTTTATTCGACTTCAACTAAACGGAAATTATCGAAGAACCAGTCGCCACCGGTTGAGCCTTGAACGATGAGGAAGCGTCCGTTTCCGTCCATCATGTTCTTGGTGACCGTGTATGTGCACCACTTATCGGCGGGGTGAGACGAGATTCCGTACGTTTCTCTGCTGTTATTCCCATCGACGAAGTTACCAACCGTGGCATTCGCGCCAATAGTTGAATAAAGGTCGAACTTCATGACGTGGTTATCATCAACCGCCGAGAGGAATCCTTTGTAGAAGAAGGCGATGTAGTTATTGGCCTTCGTTATCCTTAGCGATCTATTCCCTTCCGTCTTGTTCTCGTAATCGAAGCCATAGGAAGTTATCGAAGCTCCATTAGCGACGAACAATTCAGAAGTGGAGTTAAACGCCCTATAGGATGCTATCTTCTCGTAACCGCTGGTGGTCTGGGAGACTAAGCGGCCGTTTTCGAAGCCATAGGAATCAAGAGCCTTATAAGAAACACGGATGTTATCGAAGTATATGGACAATCCGCTTGTGGCGCCTGCCGCATAGATGAAGGCTTCGTTGGTTCCCGTTTTGTAGTTTTCATACATCGCTCTGGTGAAGGCGAACGTCTTCCACCCATCGGAAAGTCCGTATTCGTTGAGGTTTTGTTCGTAAGTGACCTTGCCTCCGTTATGCATGTAGCGGAAGTCATTGGACTGCCAGTCG
Organism: Bacilli bacterium; assembly: GCA_024409055.1. Classification (GTDB taxonomy): domain Bacteria; phylum Bacillota_I; class Bacilli_A; order RFN20; family CAG-826; genus Alloenteromonas. The sequence goes on along the minus strand of JAKSUL010000019.1, from coordinate 7,532 downwards.
CCTTTCGCGTCGAACCACACTTCCATAACCGCTGGATCTTTGAACATTGAATCGAAGACGCCACTCTTCACATCGAGCATCGTGTAATTAGAAGTCAAAGTGACCTTGAGGCATTTACCGAGCAAAGCGTCATCAGCAATTTTGATGTTGCTTTGGGTGGTTCCGATTTTAGCGACTAATATGTCAGCGTTTTCGCCGTCTTCGAAGTCAACGTATAGGTATTTGGACTTCGAGGTGAGCGTCACGTCTTTGGCGATGTTCCACACACCTGTTTTGGAGATTTTTTCGTCTTCGAGATACCAAGTGTAGCCGTCTTCTTCGCTTCTAAGCGTATATTCGGCGTCATATGTGACCGTGGAGGTTCCTAATTCAGATCCGTCCGCGCCAACGTATGTAATCGTGTAGTTGTTCGCCACATAGTCTGCGTCGATGATCTGCGGATCGGTTTTATCTTTATACTGAAGGGTGACTTCGCTTGGCCAATTGCCGGTATATCCCGTCTTTTCCGGGACTGCGGGTTTTTCGATATCGGCATATGCCTGCTCGACGTTATACGGAACCGGTTCGCCAACATTTTCGCCTTCAGCGACGAATTGGACGTAGAAGGCGTGCAACTCGTAACGGGCGATGATGTCGATGTCTTGATCGAGTTTGAGAGAATACTCGCTCCAGAATCCGTCATAACCTTGAACGGCCGGAACTTCCGGTTCGGGAATGGACTCAGATTCGATGGAGAATTTGACGTCTTCACCGACCTGAATGGTTTTTTCTTCGTCTTGGAAGAATCTGGCGGTATGGATGTTAGCGGTTCTATCACAATAGACGTTCATACCACCCGCCGTTATCACATAGCTTTCCCATTCGTATGTATATCCAAAGTCGGTCGGAAGCTCGGGAAGGGTCAATTCCTTGGTTTCCATCGTGTAAGGTTGACTTCCGAGAATCTCGCCGTTAACGCGATTTATGAATGTCGCAATATACTCAATCGGCTTATAGACCGGCTCGACCGAGAAGTCAGATGTCTTGTCGTCGATGGTATAAGATTCCCACTCAGACTCGTAGCCGTCCTTCTCATTGATTTCGGGTTCTTGCCCCCAAACCTGTTCGATCCTCGTTTTTCCAACCGTCACCTTAACGACTTTGTCTTCAACGGGGCCTTGCTCAGTTTGATGAAAGGTCAAATTGTAAGTGACTGCCGGAAGTGAACTTTCCACCGGACAACCTTGTCCGCCGCAGGCAAACAAAAATGGAGCAGCAAGCGTCAATATCGTTATTGTCTTCTTGGATGTCATGGTTTCCCTCCGAAACATCAACAAACGGGTGAGGCGGCCATTAATTCGACAAATTGGATACGCTTCCCGTTTCTATAAATGTTATTTATAGGTGAATTGTAGTTTTGTCTTATTATTCTCGCAATAGTGCAAGTTGTTATTGTGTTATTGTTTTGTGCTTTTTAGTGACAGAAAAAGAAAACCCTTAAAAAGGGTTCTTTCAGTGTTTTTTGGTTATTTTTTGTTCTCTTTGGGCGAATATCCGAAGAAACGCTTATAGGCAATCGAGAACGTCGGGTAATACTTATATCCAAGATCAGAGGCGATTTTTTGGAGAGATTCTCCATTCCTTAGAAGGAAATTCGCCACCTGCATTTTCTGAGCAAGGATGTATTTAGAGATGGACATCCCCACTATTTTGGTGAACAAATGCTGAAGATAGCTTCTCGAGAAACCAGAAGCCCTGGCCACGGAATCAATGGATAAATCCTCGGCAAGATGGGAATTGATATATTGAATAACACCGTTGATGGCCTGCCTATTCGGCCCTTCTTCCAATATCAAATTGGAGGTAAGCCCTTCTTCTTTTTCGACGAATTTGGCAAGTTCGACAACAAAGAGGGTAATGTTGGAATACAAGATGTGTTTGCAGTAGATGTCAGAGGGGTCATAATCGCGCTCCATTCGACGAAGAATGTGCGGCAAATTGGATTTATCTACCTGCTCTTTCGGAATAACCCTGATGAACTCGTTGGTGTTAAAGAAACGATTTATCGGGTTAATGCCGTTGATGATCGGAATGTTGTTGGCGGCAAATTCGAGTACGTATCTCTCGTAATCGACGTCGGGGGCAACCTCAACGGAATGGAGGACATACGCATTCATTACTACTACATCACCTGGATTGATGCGATAAACGGTACCGGCCACCGTATACTCGACGTGTCCGGACACCAAAAGATATATCTCATAACGTGGATGAGAGTGCTTGATCGAAATCGGCCTCTCCTTCATCTCCGCAACAGTGGAGACTTGGTGACCAAAACGATACCCTTGATCAAATTCAGAAACGAAGTTATCCGATGGATTCATAACAAAAATTATTCTATATAAAAAGCATAAAACAAGAAATATTTAACAAATCCTCTTTTTTGAGGGTTGGGCACGAATTGGAACGCAAAAAAAAGCGATGACGTGCACCGCTTTTATGCTTTTTGCTTATTTAGCAGCTTTCTTCGCCAAAGACTCTTTGACCAAGAATGAGCCGCCAACGGCGACAATTTTGTCGAAGGCGAGGAACTCGTCGATGTTGGAACGGTCGACTCCGCCAGTCGGGCAGAACCTAACCTGCGGGAAGGCGGCAGAGATAGCCTTGATGGCCTTGAGTCCACCATAGACGTCGGCGGGGAAGAATTTGACCGTGGTGATGCCATGGTCAAGAGCCATCATGATTTCGGTCGGGGTGGCGCATCCAGGGAGATAGCTGATACCGGCTTCTTTGCAAACGTCGGCGACTCCAGCGGAGAAGCCCGGGGAAACGATGAATTGGGCACCGGCTTTTAGGGCCTCACGGCACTGCTCAGCATTGATGACAGTTCCGGCTCCAATTTCCATATCCGGGAATTCTTTTACGGCGAGAGCGATGGCTTCGGCGGCGCATTCGGTGCGGAAGCAGATCTCAGCACAATTGATGTTGTTGTCCTTTAAAGCTTCAAGGACGGTTTTGGTCTCTTCGACCGTTTTTAATACGACAACTGGAATAAGTTTTTTCATGTTTTTATTCTCCTAATAAATATTTTACCGCGTTGCGGTAGCAAATATCCTTAACAATTTCGCCAACAAAGGCTTCGTCTTTTGTCATTCTTCCGCTTTCCATCATGCTTCCGAAATAATCGCAAAGGATTCTTCTGAAGTATTGGTGACGAGGATACGACAAAAACGAACGACTATCGGTAAGCATTCCGACAAAGGTCGAGATGTTTCCGTTAAGAGCCAAAGCCTTAAGCTGTTCCCTCATGCCGTTTTCTTGATCGAGGAACCACCACGCCGGGCCGAACTGCATTTTTCCAAAGACCCCTTCTTCTTGGAAGCAGTTGATCAAAGTGACTATCTCTTCGTTCATCTTTGGATTGAGACAGAAAACAATGGTCTTCGGCAAATGCTTGTCTTTATCGAGAGCGTCAAATAAACGAGCCATTTTCTTGGTGGAGTTCTCGTCGGAAATCGAATCGTTGCCGCAATCAAGGCCAAGCCTATTGAACAAACGAGTCGAATTGTTTCTCATAGCGCCAAGATGGAGCTCAGTAGCCATATCGTTCTCGGCGTAATTCCACATCAAGAAGTATGTCATATATCCTTTGAACTGATTCGCTTCTTCCTCGGTCAATTCCTCGCCAGAACGTCTCTTAGCAAAAATCTTGGCGGCTTCTTCTTTAGAAACGATGTCTTGAACGGAAACAAGAGCGATGTCCGTGGCGGTTGAGCCGACTTCCTTGAAAGCCTTTAGGCGACTAAGGATAGCTTTTTCCAAATCGTCTAGCGTCTTAATTGGGCCTTCAATCGCTTCAAGCCAACCGATGAATTCGTTATAACGGGTGGCTTCAATGTTCATTATCTTATCAGCACGGAAAGCCGGAGCGACTTTGAACTTATAGCCCTTTTCTTTGATTTTTCCAAAAGTTGAAAGATCATCAAAAACCTCATTCGTCGTGAAAAGAGCGGCAACATTGCTTTCCTCAATCAACTTCTGAGGGGTGATGTTATTTTCCTTAATATAGGCATTGCAGCGTTTATAGATCTCTTTGGCGTTCTTCTCGTTGATTTCCAAATCGCATTTAAAGAACGTTTCAAGCTCCACTTGCGACCACTGGTAAAGAGGGTTGCCAAAGCATTTGGACAAGACACTGCAATAAGTGATGAATTTTTCTTCATCGCTGGCGTTTCCCGTGATTTTTTCCTCGCTGACCCCGGCGGCTCTCATAAGCCTCCACTTGTAATGGTCGCCATAAAGCCAAATCTGGCAAACGTTGTCGAAGGGTTTGTTTTCCAAAATCTGCTTTTCGCTCAAATGGCAGTGATAATCGAAAATCGGCATATCTTTGGCAAAGCCAAAATATAAGCGTTTCGCCGTTTCGTTGCTTAATAGCAAATCTTTATTTATAAAGCTCATAACGTGACTCCTTTTTTATAGAATGCGATTTCGTGCGAGAATTCACTCTTGCAACGATATTCGCCGGAAACAGCCTTTTTGATCAAATTGAATAAGCCTTCTTCGTCAATTGTCGAAGCATCGAAATCTATCCAATTCGCTTTCCTTTTCGCTAAAGATGCGTTCGTGGCGATTTTTAGAGTCGGCACAAACGTGGCAAACGGGGTTCCTCTTCCAGTTGTAAAGAGAACTATCTGACATCCGGAGGCGCCCAGTGCCGTCGCGGCAATTAAGTCGTTGCCTGGGGCGTCTAAGACATTAATTCCTGGCTTTTTGGCGACTTCGCCATACCCCAAAACGTCTACAAGAGGATATTTTCCCGACTTCTCAATGCACCCAAGGGACTTCTCTTCAAGTGTCGTTATGCCGCCGTCTTTGTTCCCTGGGCTTGGGTTCTCATAGACGGGGAATCCTAAATCCGTGTAATGTTTTTTGAAATTGACTATCAGTTTGACGAATCTCTCGTAAACGTCCTTGCTCTCACATCTATTCATGAGGAGCTGCTCAGCCCCAAACATTTCAGGGACTTCCGTGAAGACCGAGATTCCACCGTTTTCAACAAGGCGATCGCTCATTTTGCCAACAAGCGGATTGGCGGTGAGCCCTGAGAATCCGTCCGATCCGCCGCATTTGACGCCAATATTCAGTTTCGAGAACGGAACTTCGGTTCTGACCAATTTGGAAGCTTTGGCAATGAGGGGTTTCAATATCCTCATGCCTTCTTCGATTTCGTCATCGTGTTCCTGGCAATTCATGTAGAACACGTTTTTCCTATCGAGCGGATCAAGGAACTTCCTAACTTCAGAAATCCTGTTGTTTTCGCAGCCAAGGCCTACAAATAAGACATACGTGGCGTTTGGATTTAAAGCGATAGAGGAAAGAAGATGGGCGATATTTTCCAAATCATTCCCCAGTTGTGAGCAGCCGAACTGATGGGTCAAGGCTACGATGGAATCGATGCTTCCTTTTGGCAAAGATCTGCAAGCTTCTTCAAGTTCTTTAGCGACGTTATTGACGCAGCCGACCGTCGGAATGATGTATATGTCGTTTCTAGCACCAACAGAACCATCTTCGCGAACATATCCCATCCATGTATCGTTTCTCTTAATTGGGCGTTCTTCTTTGAAAGAATACGTATAAGTCGGATCTTCATCGAGATGGGATTTGACGTTATGGGTATGGACCCACTCGCCCTTTTTTATGTCAGAAGTAGCCCTTCCGATTATTTGCCCATATTTGTAAACGTACTCGCCTTTTTTAATTTCGCCCCTAGCGATTTTATGGCCAGCGGGAACGTCAGCGGACGGTTCAAGAAGAATCTCGACGTTATCTATTGGGTTGATAACGATCTTTTTCATTGCGCATCTCCCTTGTTGATGAATTCCACTAGGGTGGTAACAGCGTCGAGGAAGTCGTTATATTCGGTGAGGTCTTCTCCCCAAATGGACGTGTCTTCCATGAAACCTTTGATCGATCCCTTATTTGCGAAATATTCCAAATAACGAGCGTCGTCCTTAAGCTCGATTTCTCTTCCGGGAACATTAGCGACATAACGGCCGCCGTCTTTGCGAATTCTAGAGTACAAAGCGACCAATCCGGCGAAACCCTTCACGATGTTGTTCGGGATTTTTCCGTTTGCCTTGTAATAGTCTTTGAAGGAAGGGAGAACTCTTTCTTTCCACTTAGACACGCTATTGAGGGAAATCGAAGTTAATTGGTGATTAAGATATGGGTTCATGAAACGGTCTTTGACACTATCGGCGAATTTAGTGGTCTCCGCGATATCATCAGACACGAAAGGAACGATCTCAAACTTAAGGGTGTCGTCTACGAAACGGGAAAATTCGCTATCTACCATGCAGTCATAAACCGTGACTTTTCCAGATAAAAGAGCAAGCGGAACGAGGTTGGTATGAGAGCCATTAAGGACGCGAACCTTTCTCTTCTTGTAATAAGCGACGTTGTTGGAAATAACGACATCTATGTTATGGCGACCGTCTTTGATTAACGAAGATACGTCACCTTTATTTTCGACGACCCACAGGCCAAACGGCTCGCCAATTGATGACAAAGCGTCGTCTTCACCAATTAAGCAGTTGATATGGGCTTGAGTAGCTTCATCTCTTGGATGACCAGAAACGATGCGATCGACCAAGGTGCTGCAATAATGGTTCTTGGTTTCGTTCCATTCTTTGAAGCCTTTATCGAGTCCCCAAAGTTCAATGTAGGAGGAGACGGCTTTTTCCAAAGCCTCTCCGTTATCGGGGATCAATTCGACGGGGAGCAAATATAATCCGGGGAGTCCGGCTTCGTAACGCTTGAGCAAGAACTTTGTGAGTTTGGCTGGGTAAGAGATGTTTGCGAGTTCGTCATCCATCTTATCTTCTTTTTTAAACACGATTCCAGCTTCGGTGGTATTCGAAACCACCATCTTTAGCGTCGGGTCCACCGCAAGCGAATAAAAGGACTCTTCATCAGCAAATGGATCAATGGTGTTTTCGATGGAGGAAATCTCATAAACATTCTCCACCGCTTCCCCATCATCCATGCCGCGAAGTACGATGTGATATTTATTGTTTTGTTTCTTGAACGCTTCAAGATTGCCGAACGTAATCGGCTTGATAATCGTGACGCGATAGTCGGCTCCTTCTTTGTTCAAGGTGTCGAAATAAGCATCGACGAAAGTTCTTAAGAAGTTTCCTTCTCCAAATTGAGCGATTCTAATAGTTTCCATATGGAAATATTTTAACACGCTAAAACATCAATATCTTTGATATTTTGCCGTTTACATTTAAAATCTTGTTTATCATGGATAACAGGTTCCAAAAAATATTCAAAAGTCCAAACGGTTCGATCTTTCATCACACGATGACTCCAGCCGACGGAAGGATTTTGACTAGACCATTTGAGACGCACGACCAATATGAGATTCTTTATCTGATAAACGGGAAAGTTTCATATCAAATCGAAGGACGTCGATACTTGCTAGAACCTGGAGATGCCATAATCGTAGGAATAGGCGAACTTCACAATTTGATAGTCGATTTATCTCT
>JAKSUL010000018.1 GCA_024409055.1 Bacilli bacterium | reverse complement strand
CAAAAAAGCATAACCTCAATCATAATAGATTGAGGATTTTCCATTAGTCTTCTTTTAATAACGTCTCTATTTTCTTATAATGACAATCATGAAAGAAAAGACGATTGTTTTAACGCCCGATTCAAAGAATCGTCTTTTTACGTCAACCTTCCAAAAAGCTGTTGATGATTTATCTGTTAATGGTGGCGGAACACTTGAGCTTGCTCCGGGTGAATACGTTCTCTCGACCGTCTACCTTCGTTCGCATGTCCATATCAAAACCAATAAAGGCGTAAAGATTTTAGGCGCCCTGTCTTTTTATGACTACGAGCCTGAAGAAAAATACGATTACCCTCTTTACCAAGATTCAAGTCACAGCAACTTCCATTGCTCGATGTTTGTCGCTGAAGGCATCGAGGACTTCTCTTTTACCGGTGAAGGCGAAATCGATATGCGCGATGTCTGGGATTTGGATGATGTCCGCAAAATCAAACACCGTGGACCGAAAATTTTTGCCATCAAATCATGCCGGGATTTCGAGATTGCGGATTTAACCATGAAAAACGCGACAGACCTCGCTGTTTATTTCGTGGATTCAAAAAACGTAGAAATACACGACCTGAAGTTAAACGTTTATATCGACGGCATCAGTCCTGATAACTGTGAGAACGTCATGATTCGCGATTGCGATGTCGTTGCGGGCGATGACTGTATCGTGTTTAAGAGCACATATAACCTCAACAAATTTGGCGACTGCCGCAATATCGAAGTTAAGAACTGCCGCTTATCGAGTCGCTGCAATGCCGTAAAAATCGGCACTGAAACCAATGGTGGCTTCTATAACATCGACGTTCACGATATTGAAGTATATGACACGAGGTTAAGCGTTTTGGCTATTGAGACCGTTGATGGTTCCAATATCGACGGATTCCGCTTCGCCAATGTTCACGCTACTAACTGCAATGGAATTTTTTATGCAACCATAGGTGATCGTCTCCGTGGCCCAGAAGGAATAAAAATCGGAACGATGAAAAACGTTTTGATTGAAAACGTTGAAGCCACCGGCCCATATCACGAATACGACACCATTTACTGGAATTACCTTTCTTACGCGGCGAAAGATAAGCACCAGTATTTATGGATAAACACCCCACACGGTCCAAATAAGCCGAACCCGAAAGGATCCCAATTTATTTCTAACCTTTCTGGTTTGCCAGGTCATCCTATAGAAAATATGACGTTACGTCATGTCCATCTTACGTTAAACGGCGGCTATTCCGGGAAGATTAAGCCATTCGCCAAAAAAGGCGAATATCCCGAGATTCACACTTCGGGTCATCCGCTTGGAGCAAAAGGAATTGTGTTTGCCGATATCGATGGGCTGGTCTTAGACGACGTTACCATTAACACTATAAACGAGGACGCGCGCCCCGATTTCTTATTTATCAACGTCAAAATGGCATAAAGAAGAGCCCTGCTTAGCAAGGCTCTTTTTCAAAAAAAAGCGATGGTTTTGGCCATCGCTATTATTAACGAATACGTTTTCCGCTTTCGGCGTCAAAGAAGTATAAGGACGAATCGTCGAGGTAGATGTCGACCTCTTCTCCGCGTTTGAAACGAACTTTGTCGAATGTTTTGAAGCAGATGCGCTGTCCTGCGATAAACGTGTAGCTGAAGGCTTCTGATCCAAGGACTTCGCAATATTCGCATGTCACTTTGATCGGATCGCTCTTCTGCCCTGTTTTCTTTATGCGGATATGTTCAGGACGAATGCCGAGGACGACTTTCTTTCCGAGGTATTCGTTAAGAAGCTTCTTATGCTTATCACTAAGCTTGAATGGCATAGGAGTTGGCTCTTCTTTGCCTTCCGCTCTTTCTTCATCGGTTAATTCCTTTTTGAATGTTATGCCTTCTTCGGTAATCGTTCCGATGATGAAGTTCATAGCAGGGGAGCCGATGAATCCAGCGACAAATTGGTTGTCTGGATCTCCGTATAATTCATCCGGTGATCCGATTTGTTGGACATAGCCATCCTTCATGACGACGATGCGGTCGGCCATGGTCATGGCTTCGGTCTGGTCGTGGGTGACATAGATGGTGGTCGCGCCTACGGCTTCGTGAATCTTTAGAATCTCTCCACGAGTCTGAACGCGGAGCTTGGCGTCAAGGTTGGAAAGAGGTTCGTCCATCAAGAAGACCTTTGGTTTTCTAACGATGGCGCGTCCTAAAGCGACACGCTGACGTTGGCCACCAGATAATTCTCCTGGTTTGCGGAACAAGTAGCGGACTAAGTCAATGGATTCGGCAGCCTTATTTACCTCTAGGTCGATTTCGTATTTAGAAAGATGACGAGGTTTGCGAAGAGGGACTTCATTGGCTTTCAAATATTCAAGCTCCTTCGTTTCCTTTTCGATTTGGTTTTTCTTTTGCTCGATAGCGGATTCGATGATGTGGATATATTCTTCATCGCGGTCTTTGCCTGTTGCGGCGTTTTCTCTATCTAGAGTTTTGTTAAGACCTTTAATGTCTTTCTCAATCTTTTTGATGGATTTTTGCAAAGTCTTGATTCCGTATTCGTCAATTCCGATCACGGGTTTGCTTATGGCTTCGATCTTTGCCTGATTTGCGAAGAGTTGCTTATATAAATCGGCACGAGCCGGCAAAAGTTCATTGGCGTTTTGCTTCTTCTTGAAGGCACGATTGATTCTATTAACCTCAGCCATCAGCAATTTGCTTTCCGCCATGATTGCATCTACTTCTTCGCTTGGGTGATATAAAGGACGCAATGTCTTGCGAAGTTGGAGGGCGAAGGCCATGTTTTTATAAACGGTCATATGAGGATAAAGGGCATATGACTGGAAAACCATCGCGATATTACGGTCTTTAGGAGCGGTGTTGTTCATATACTCGCCGTCGATATATAGTTCACCGGCCGAGATATCTTCGAGTCCTGCGACCATACGGAGCGTTGTAGATTTACCACACCCAGAAGGGCCTACGAAAACAATGAATTCTTTGTCTTTGATATCGAGATTAAAATCGAATACGGCTTGAACCTTATTCGGATAAACCTTGTTGATGTTTTGAAGAGATAATGTGGACATAGTCTTCTCCTTCCTTTTTATTATGCACCGATTTCTATGAAATCGTTGTGCTCTTTTCTTATGCAAGATGGCTATTTGTGGTTTTTGGCTTTCTTGTCTTCTTTTGTTGGCGTGTATAACCCTCGCTTATAGATGTCTTTGAATTGTTCTTTGTTGATATATTCATCAAACAAAAAATACGAGAATAGCAAGAACGCCAAGATTGATAACGGCGGAACGAAATAGACGACGATTGCCATTGTGATAAAACGAATAACGATCGCGCTTTGAATCATTTCTAGTAGGAACGGGCAAACTAGCATTGAGGTGAATAACAAAGCGAGTGGGGCGTGCTTTAAATATAGGGCAATGCTATTTCTATTGAATTGGCGGAATGTGCCTTTATAGACCGTGCCTTGGGCTATCGATAAGAATAGAGGCGGCAGGACGAGCACGATGAAGAATCCAATGATAATCGCGATAACGAAGACGTTATTGAACGCCGTGAACATCATTGCCTTGATTCCAACCATGATGAGACCGGAAAAGAATGATGCGATGGCACATCCCCAATAGTTGTCCTTGATTCCGCTTCCGAAATCCTCTTTGAAGAATATTGGGTCAAGCCAAGCCAATTGACGCATTATCCTTAATGATCCTGATAAGGGGATGGAAAATACGAATAAAGACGCAGCTTCGCCTATGCTTGCATAGAAATGAACGGTACGTACAAGCGATTCTCTTGTATTAGCGTCGATATCGCCTCTTGAATACGCCATTGAGTAAGAAAGAGAAGCTAAATCACGGAACAAAAGGCAGCCCATGAATGGCAACAATCCAACGAAAAGAAATAAACCCAGAAGTAGCAAAGTCCGCCAGTGGTTCTTTATGATGTCGGCAAAAAGCTGTCTCCTAGTTTGTGGGAGCGAGCTTTCGACAAAACTTGTTTTGGCTACCTTGTTTTTCATAGCTTAAGCAACTCCTCGGCTATAAGGAGCCCCTCGGAAAGAGATTGGTGTCCCAATGATCCAGTGTGGCAAGAAGAGGCGGGGAAGCAAAGGTAAAAGTCTTCTTCCGGCGCATCTTTGCTAGCATAGGTAAAGTAGCTTTTTGCGGCGCCTTGCTTTGTTTGGTGATCGTAAATCTTTATGCCTGAGAAGGAACCTTCGAACGAATATAGTTCAAAGTTCGAACTTGATGGGACGGCTTGATGTATTGAGTTTTCATCAAAATGACATGAATAGCCGGAGGCCATGCTCATCCAAGAAGTTGGGACGATATAGAAGTCGACCGTCTCGTACACATAAGTGAATAGACGTTGCGCGTCTTTTTCCTGAACGGGGTTGCTGTATTCGATTTTGACTTCACGTATGCCGGGGATTTTGTTACTTGTGAATTCAACGAGCTTTTGGGCTTCGACGCCATACGTGAAAACCATATATCGAATTCTTTCTTGAGGACTTGGCTTGCAATGAATCGAAACACCCCAGGACAAAACGAAGTTGCTGATGGCGGTAGCGGCTAAGAAGAAATACCAATGTGAGGCTGAACGTTTCCAATCAATCTTCATGAATTTCGGCCCTCACGATGTATTTTCCGCGCGTAGTGAGTTTATAACTAACCCCCTCTTTAAGGGTTTCTGCGCTTTCTGGCAAAAGACAATATTCTCTAGTTTCGCTTTTGACGCAAAAACAAACGATTCCTTTTCGCTGCGTCTGTTTATGCTCACTGGCGGTAACGATTTTTTCTTCAGTTTCACTTTCTTCTAACATGAGAAGATCTTTATAAAAACGGTAACGCTCGTTGTTTGGCTGATATATGGAAAAGAAAAATGCCAATGCAACGATTGATAAAAGCGAACAAGTAGCGCTTCCGATAAGGCATGTTTCCAATTGCGTTTTCCATGAAGCAAAGGCAATAAATAAAGCTATTGCGATTACGTCAAAAGCAGCGAAAACAATAAAAAAGGTCAAACCTATTTTTCGGCCTTTTGAATAAGAAGATATAGTTCTTTTTAAATCAACGTTGTCCATGATATGCCTCTAACATGGCTTTTACTGTTGGGTTTGTCGAATCTGCGAATTCGATAGGCGTGCCTTGGAAAACGACTTTCCCTTCGTCGATAACGACGATTTTGTCCCCGAGGAAAGAAGCTTCCATCAAATCGTGGGTGACATAGATGGAAGTAAGCTTCATCGAGGAGAGAATTTGCTTAACGAAATGTTTGGCTTCTTCTTTGGACTCTGGATCTAAGTTACTTAGAGGTTCGTCCAAAAGGAGAAGCGAAGGTTTTTTGACCAACGCTCTTGCTAAGGCGACTTTTTGCTGTTGCCCGCCCGAAAGAGCGTAAGGTTTTCTGCTGAGCAAGAAAGTGATGCCAAGCTCTTCTGCGATCTCATATACCCTTTCTTTGACTTCGTCACTTTTCGCCCCTCTATTTTTTAAAGGGAAAGCGATGTTATCAAAGACAGTCATCATTGGATATAGGGCATAAGATTGAGAAACATACGAAAGATCACGCTCTTGAAGAGGTTTTGATTCGATATCGACCCCGTCTAAGGTGATATCCCCTTCGTATGGAACGGAATCGGTCACAATCTTTAAGATAGTGGATTTGCCAGCCCCGGAGGGTCCCAATAGCACTGTTGTTTTGCCGGATTCTAACGTCATTGAGCAATCGAAAAGAGCTTGCGTTCTTTCCTTCCTGCTACGGAAGTAATAAGCGTTGACGTGAGAAAATTCGACCTTTGGCATTTTACTTTTTAAATGGAATCAAATATTCGGCGTATCCGGCTTTTAGATGACCGCGGTATTTGCCGTCTTCGAGATTGACGACTCTGCTTTCACCGCGGTAATGGACGGTGAGACCTTTAAATTCTTTTCCAAAATCAATTTCGAAATTGGTATCCACGTCCCTACCGGTTGTGGCTAGATATGGATTATTGGCGTTCATGACGGCAATCATGTGGTCGCCAGTTTCTTCGTTAACTAATTCAGTCAATACGACGATGGCGTCTTCGTTACAGGTGACCTTCTTCCAATCGATGATTTCGAGTTCTTCCTGTTTGACGTTTTTGAAATAATAAAGTTCTTTGGTTGCGTCTTCGCCAACGATGTAAGTCGAGGCGCGATACTTGAAATCATACATGGTCGGTGCGAATTTCTGCATCTCCTCATGTATTTCTTTCATGACATACCAAAGGGATGTCTTTTCGCCTTCTTGGGTCATGAAGCTGGTGCCGTTGTAATACCATTCGCCGTCTCTGCGGTTGCACTGTTTTCTCCAATATGTGAAATAGGAAAACACTTTGACGCCCATGGCTAAATATAGGTTCAATTGCCATTGCATTGTGTCGAATGTTTGCGGTGCCCACCAAGGGTTCTTGCCTCCGTTCGCGCTGCCTGAAAAAGTTTGGGCGACTGCTTCGAAGCGAAGGTTGTGGGCGGCGCAATAATCGGCGATGATTTGGACGCAGCGGATATGCTCGTCTAACATGCGGAATGGGATTCTATCGGCCATGAAGGGATAATCGTCGGTCAATAGTTTATCGGCGCCTGAACAGTCGCAGAATTTCTTCATGTAACGCTCATAGCCCTCTTCCAAATCCACGCCCTCTTCGTGATCGCAATAGAAATCACGAACTTGGCAATAAGTCATATAAGGCAAGAGGTTGGCTTCGATGTAGGCGTCTGGGCAATACGCTTTGATGGCACGATATATTTGTCCAAAAGCCGGAAGCGTCCAGTGACGCGGTTCATCGTTTATCAATAGGCCGAGGAATGCGGGATGCTTAACGTAGTCCTCCATGCACGTAGCAACGTAAGCATTGAGGTCTTCTTGAGTTGCAAAACGTTTGCCTTCTCCGACCAAAGATTCGGAGCTGGCGGACATTTGATGGAGCCTTCTATCGGTTATGATGCATTTTTTAATGCCGGCTTGGAGGCATAAATCCATCATTCTTTTAGCAAGGCTTTCTTCCCACGGTTCTTTTCCTTCATAAGCGAAATAGCTTTGAAGCATCATGGTGTTAAGACCGCATTCTTTGTATTCGAGATAATGTTCCAATGTGCGGAAATCTTTCCCTACTTGGTACTCGACGTCATCGATTAGGTACATCCCGTCCGTTGGACTGGAATAGCCAAACGTCATGAATTGACGTTCTTGTTTGGAGTAGTCTAGTTTGGTTTGATTGTTGTTCTTCATAGTTATTAGGCGACGTAAGGCATTATGTAGTCGGCGTATCCGGCATCCAAATATCCGGAATAGACGCCGTTTTTAAGCGGAACGAGTTTCTTGACGCCACGGTAATAAACTTCGGCTGCATTGTATTTGGAGCCGAAATCTAATGAATAGTGCATAGCGATGTCTTCGTATTCACTTTTCTTAAGAAGCGGATTGACGATGTTTTCGACCATGTACATGTATTGGCCGGTTGTCGGATCTTTTAGCTCAGTGGTAAGCATAAGGGATCCTTCGTCCGCATGGATGTGGTCATCGTCAAGCAACGTAAAGTCGTCTTCCGGAACGTCTGACATGAAACGGGTGTCGTATGGAGTCGGTTCAAAAGACAAGCATTTCACGCCTTGATACTGGAAGTCATACATGCAAGGTGCGAAGTCCTGAATCTCTTTGTGCAATGTCTGCATCGTGTAATAAAGAGGGGTCTTTTGTCCGTTTAAGGTGACGAAAGAAGTTCCGTCGGTGAACCATTCACCGCCGTTGCCGTTGCTATTATCGGCTTTACGCCAATATGTGAAGTATCCCAAGGTTTTAACGCCAAAGCCAAGATAGGCGTTTAGCTGCCAGTTCATGGTTGCGACATTTTGAGTGGCCCATTTTTCGTTTCCGGAAATGGTGCCGGCGAATGTTTGGGCGATAGCTTCGAATCTGATGTTGTTTTCGCTGCAGAATTTAGAAAGCATCTGCAAGCCGATGAGGTGATCCGTTTTGATGGTAGTCGACGAACCGGACACTAGGATTGGATAAGAGTCCATCATAAGTTTTTCCGGTTGGGCATTTTCCACAAAACTATGGAGATATTTGTTATAGGCTTCCGGGGCTGTGCAAGAGGCATAATCCGGGCAGTAGCGATAACGGGCTTGCTCACTGGAGTCGTATGGCAAAAGGTTGGCTTCGATATAGGCGTCTGGTTTAACGGTTTTGATGGCGCGGTAAACAGAGCCGAACGCAGGGAGCATTTGATGGAACGGTTCATCGCGGATCAATAGGCCATAGAAGCATGGGTGGTCCATGTAATTACTCATACGGTCGCGGACGTATTCGACGAGGTCCTCTTGGGTCTCGTAAAGGCATCCTGGCCCGACGATCGGGGTTTCCTTCATCGAGAGTTCATAGATACGCATATCCGAAATGATGCAACGATCGATTTCGGCTTCTATGCATAGATCCATCATCCAACTGAGGTCGGAATTTTTGAAATCGCCATCCCACCATCCATAATTCTGCTGGATCATCATGACGTTGAGGCCGGCGTCTTTGTAATCCTTGAAATTGGCGGCGGTACGGTGGTCGACGCCTGTATTGATCTTGACGCCGTTTTCAGTGTAGGTTCCGTCGTTGGTAGAAGAATAACCGAATGTCATGAACTGACGTTCGCGATTTGAAAAATCGGGAGCGTTTTTCGTGAGGTCGATCGCCCCGCTATTGGTGGAACAAGCGACAAGGCCTAAAAAGGTCGGGATTAAGAGGAGTTTGCTAATTTGTTTTTTCATTGTCGTTGCCTCCTTTTATTTAATGATTTCGTAGCTAAAGGTTACGGTGCGTCCGTGCCCATAGAAGATGAGGTTCTTACCTAAACGTAAGGAATCGCCTTCGTTCAAATGGGAGGTTAGATCGAACGAATAACCCGTACGACTATCGATGGTGACGTTCGTGTCGGTGTTTTTGATGGAGAAGTCTAACGTTAAGACGCCGTTTTCGAGGCTCTTGATAGAAAGGCTGAATTCGTAATTGGTGTTCTCGTCTTGTTCAACGATGCCATATCCGAGCTGATAGCAGCGTTTATCCATGTAACGATACTTGGTATCCCATCCGGCATGGCCATAATCGTCAGACCAACGATATGGCCCAAATGGAGTTAAGCATTGAGAATTGGCTGATCCAATCTTTGAACGCGTGGCTTCGGTAGAGTCGACGACGAAGCTGGTGGCGAGGTAGAAACCTTGGCCTCCGCAAACGGCTTGTCCGGTCGCCGAATCTGCGAGGATGCACATGTTCGGGATATTTTGCCCTTTGTAACGGACTTTGAGAGTGGAGCCGACGTCCATGGCGTTTTCGATACCATAGTAGGCGATGCGGAAACGATCTTCGGAAGGCTCGGATGCGGCTGTTTCATCAGCCATGCGGCCATTAAGCGTTATGATGTTGCCTTCAGCACTGCTTTCAAAAGCCTTGCCGTCGAGTGGCGAGGAATTGACCGCATATGGTTTGAAGACGGTGGTGTGTCTGGCCAGTTTCTTGTTTTCCCAAGCTGCATAGTCTTTTTCGAAAGCTTCCATCGAAGAATAATCTTTCATGATCGGGAAAAGGAGAGGGTATTGGATTTCTGGATAAACGAGGATGTTACCGGAAGTCGGTCCGTCGTAATTCTTGACCGTTAGAGGTTCAAAGGCGATGAAAGAATATTCTTCACCTTTCTTCTCGTATATGGTCAAGCCAACGGAAACGTCAAATTTCCCGCTTGCGTTCTTCATGATGTTATCGATGCTCACGCGATATAAATAGGTTTTTGTCGGGTCCAATGCGACGCGGCTAAACGGAGATGGAATGCCCTGCGGGACGTAATGTCCCTCGCTATCCATGGTGACGCGGTAGTCACTATGGGCGGTGAGGATGCGGTCGTTATTTCCGAGGGTGTTATATGAACTTCCACCATCGCCGTGTTCTCCGCTTCCGTGTCCGTTTTTATTTAAGCAATCCAAACGGTATGGAGCGTAGAAGGTAGTTCTTCCACGGAGAGATGGGTCTTCGGTTCCTTGCCCGATGAGCATACCTTTTCCCTTGCCGGTCATGCTGGATGGCTCATCGGCAAAAAGGCACACGTCCGGAACGTTGGCTCCTTCGAATTCAAAGGCCACGCTTGTGCCTTTTCCGTATTGCCCCATATATCCGACATAGCCGGTAGCAACGTCGTTGGCGTAGTTGCCTGAACTGGTCTTCAAGGCCGGAGCAAGAACGGCTGTTCCATCATTCAATATGGCGCCATCGTTGATGATCATGTTGTTGCCGATATTTTTATCGACGGTCAAAACCTCGAACGTGATGTCTTGGTAGAAGGAAGAATAGAAGACGACACTTCCAACATCTAGCGAATATTCGTCTAGCCATCCGGAATGGAAAATATCCATCAACGGGTGTCCGATATTTTCATAAGGCGTTCCGTAGTTTTCTATTTCGTAGATAGACCAAGTGATGCAGTGGAGGTATTTGCCCCAAAGAGATGGGTTGGTCGTTGTCTCTTCTGTGTAGGCGACGTTTTCGGTGAGGTTGCAGGAGAGGTAATAGTATTTTTCATCTTCCAAATCGGCGCGTCCGAATTTTTCAAAACGCCTGGAAGCTTCGTCATAGACCGAGCCTTTCCAGTTGGTGCCTTTTGTCAGAGTCGGACTCTTGAGGTTCCAATTATCAACGCCGTTATATTCGAAGGTCAAATAGCATCCGTTGGCGTTAGCGACCGTATAGTCTCCCATGGCAGATTGTTGCATCTGAAGGCCAACCATAGGGATATTCTTTCCTTTAAACCTGACGGCAACTTGGTCGCCTAATTCGAATTTCTTCGCAAGAGGGACATAGCTAGCCTCGGTATAACGGGCTTTTGGAAGGGTAAAGATGTTCTTTTGCTTTTGATTGATGAGGACGTTGTTGGAAAGGTATTTCCCGTTGTCACCCATCTCGACGTATTCGTTGCCGTCGGTTTTTGAACCAGCAACGACCAAATTGATGACGCTTGTCGCGTATTTGGTGCCGTTTTGGATTGAGCAATAAATGCGGTAGTTGCCTATTTCTTTTGCGGTGAATCCATCCGAATTCGTTTGGATGATGTGGTAAGCCGGTTCATCGGAAATGTTTTTCGGAAGAGGCTTGAATTCAACGCGTTCGACGTTGATGGAGGACGTTACCGGGGTATAGGAAGGCGCGATTTTGGCAATGATGTCATCGAAGTAGAGGTATTTGTTAACCACTTCGACAAGAGGCATGTCGTCTATGTTTAGCGTTGGGATGCCATCTTCAACGCGGACCGTTTTCGATAAAGACCTAGATCCGACTTTGCAAGTGAAGACGTATGTAGTGGCCTTCTTTGGATAATAGGTATGTCCGGTTACCTGGTCGACGAAACGCTCAGAGCCGACGTTGTAGGCAACGCTAATTTCTGCTTTTGATGGATCGGCGACATAAAAGAAATAGTCGGTATCGATTGGATCTCCAACCTGATAAGTTCCTTCGTAGACTCCGGCTTCTCTTAGATAGAATGAACCGTAATCCTGGTTGTCCCCGTTTCCACATGAAGTAAGCGTGACGGGCGCCAAAAATAGGCACGCAAGCAAAGGTAATAGTCTGGTTTTTTTCATCCTTTTAGACCTCCTACTGAAATATTTGTCAAAATGAGTTTTTGGCTGGCTGCGTAAATGATGACGATCGGTAACATGGATAAGATTGTCGCCGCGGCAGCGACAGCTGGCGCGTTGGGGCAATACGATGCATAACCGTTATTGAATAGATAAAGTCCGTATCCAAGCGTTGGGAAGTCGTTTAGATAGACCATGATTGTTGTGTAGTCGTTCCAAACGGTGACGGAGTTTGAGATCCATAACGCGAGAAGAATCGGCAAAACCATTGGGAAAATGATTTTTATCAACACTTTCCAGTTCGAAGCTCCGTCGATTCTAGCGGCCTCTGAATAAGAGTCCGAAATTCCGCTAAAGGCACCGTGCATGATGATGAACGTGAAGTCGAAGCCGGTGACCCAAGCGACCCAGAATAGCGTTGGGTTATTGAGCATGTTCAATGAGTCGAACAACTTATAAGAAGTGGTGCCTGATCCGAAGATCGGGATTGTCTGAACGAATACGGCGACTAGGTAAATAAGTCTTTTTCCGGGGAAATTGAATTTGGCCGCAGCGTAAGCCAATATCGCGGAAGCGAATAATGACAACGTTACCTTTGCGACCGTGAACCAAACGGAGTTGCCTAACATTGCTAAGAAGTTGTAGGTAACGCCATTAGGCGGAGTGATGGAGAAATAATCGATGATGTTTTTCCAGGACTCGAGTTGGACAGGTCCGTTAACGACCAAGAATTCAAAGAAGGATTTGTGAGGTTGATCCGTGATGATGTATTCCATCGTCGTCATGGACGTAAGAATTGTTGAGTAAACAGGGAAAAGGAAAACTAACGCCATGAAGACGTAATAGACGAAATACGCCGAATAGGTGATTTTTTCCGATACTGTTTTGTGGTGGAAGCGAACGATTGGGTTTTCGCGCTTCATCATGTCTTGCTTGCGTCTCATACGTTATACCTTCGTTGTGGGGACGATGCGATTGAGCAAGGCGCGTCCTAAAAGAACAACCGGGACCGTCACCAAAGAGATGCAGATGCCTAGAGCCGCCGGATAACCATATGGCAAGACGGTTGCGGTGGATTGAGAAATGTCGACTGCGAGTTTGTAGAGATAGAAGCCCATCGTCGCCATGGCGGGTTCGCCAGTTCCTGATGTGTAAAGGAAGACGTTTCCGTCCGCTACGAAAATCGAGCAAAGCGATAAGGTGAGCAAGGTGGAGATTGTCGGCCAAGAGCAAGGAAGGGATACATGGAAGAATGTTCCCCAGAAGTCAAGGCCATCGATCTTGGCGGCATCGACTAGCTCCGGCGGCACTTTTGTGAAAGCGCCGGTCGCGATGACGGAGCCACCGACGCATCCGGTAACGAAGGCCATGATAACAAGTGTCGGGAAGGCGGTTTCTTTGCAAGAGAGGAGACCCATACGGATGGCGTCTTGGTTATCGAAACCGAATTTTTGAAGTATGAATAGAAGCGAGTTATTGGCTGAGCAAATGTTGGCGATCATCGTTGTCCAAACGACCGCGCCGACAAGGCCAGGAACCATATAAATGATACGGAAGGCGTAGTGGCCGATGACCCTTTTGTAAAGAACGTAAGTCGAAAGAATGCCTAAAGGGAATGCCAAAATGTTTGATGTTGCCCAAAGGATTAGCGATCTCAACATCATTGTTGGGATGTTGAATTTATCGCCAAAACTAGTCACGTTGGCCCAAACGTTTTGGAAGTTCTCTAGCGTGAAAGCGTGAGTTGTGTCATTGGTGAAAGCCAAAGCAAAGGAATTCGCGTTGACATACACCCAGAACACCAAGAATTGGAGAACCGGAAGGGCAATCAAAATATATACGAAAGGAAAACTGTTCCTATCGGCACGTGAATATCTTGATATTTGTCCTTTTTTCGTCAGTTTCATTATGCAACGTCTTTGGTCCAGCTGGCCCAGTTCTTATCAACGTAATCGGCTTCTTCGTCAATCTTAGCTTTGCTAGCGGTGCTATACGGTTCGTAGCCGAGGAAGTTTCCGTAATCATCGTATCCGGTCGCATTGGATGACCAGGCTTGATAGTGGAGGAGGTTGTAGCAAAGCGGGAAGGTGGTGGTCAAAGCGGAGATTTGTTTGCGGAGTCCGCTGGTGATCGGCCAAATGGATTCGGCGTTTTCGTTGGTGACGATGCTCATATGAGCTTTGGAGAAGTCGGAGAGAGAAGACTGGTCGTAAACCGAGCTTTCGGCATACGGGGAGAAGCAACGGGCGTCGGTGAAGTAAGCCTTAGCGAAATCGTCGGAAGCGAGCATACGAAGCAATTTTCCGACCATGTCTTTGTGGGTGTCCGGGAGACCAGACGGCACATAGACGGTTCCGGTTTGCTGACCACGGTTGCAATAGACACCGCGGGCTTTCTTAACGGCAGCGATAGCCTCGGTTGGAACGGCTTGCCCGAATTCGGAGGCAATGGTGGTGGCGATTTCTTCATCGCTCTTTTTGGCGTCGGCTAAGCGGATGGCGCGAGCCAAAACGGCGTCGCATTGATTCTCATCGGTGTAGATGGAGCCGAATAACTTGGTTCCGACATCGGACAAAACCGGGACGTTCATGAAATCTAAGTCTCCGAGTTTGGAAGCGAAGTCGGTGGCACATTCATTGAGGATCCAGTCGCCGTCGAACATGAAGACACCGCCGGAATTGCTGTTCATCAAGGAAGAGTGGGCTTTGGCCAAGTCGAATGATGTTGCGGTCGAGCCGGCCACGATGTTGCGGGAATCCAAAACGGAATACACGGCTTTCGCGGCTTTGTAGATACCTTCTCTACGGAATTCCTGGTTTCCGGCTTCTTTGTTGTATGTTCCGTCTTCTTTGTTGAGGCTCCAGAAAGTGTTCCATCCTTCGATACCCTCGTATTGGGTCATGAAGTCATAGAGCATGACGGCCGGGTAGCCGTTTTGCTTAGCACCAACGGCGACGATTGGGGAATAAGTCGTTTCCCCGCTCACCCTCTTTTTGTAGATCTCATGGATATCGTCGAGAAGCTCTTTGGATGTGACTGGGAGTTTTTCGATTCCAAGGGAATTTAGCTTGCGTCTATTGACGGCCATGGCGCCGACGGATTTTTGGTAGAAGAATCCATAGGACTGGCCTTCATATTTGTACCATTGTTCGCCGAATGATTTGTCTAGTTTCTCGGCGACGGTCTTCTCTTCTTCCGTTCCATCGTATTTGATGGCTTTTTGGTTGTAGACGAGATCGTCGAGCGGGATAACAGCGTCACGATCGACATTGTTGAAAAGCTGCTGAGGAGCGATGTTGGCGCTGAAATAGACGTCGACTTTCTTTTTGGCGTACCCCTGCTTCAACTCGTTCATCGTGGTCGAGCCTTCGTTGGTCGGTGATGGAGTGAGGAGGTTGATTTTGTATCCTTGATCTTTGTAGACAGTTTCGAATTGCTTTTTGAGGTTGGATAACCAGCTGGATCCATATCCGCCTAAATACATTTTGACGGAGATAGTGTTTTCGTCGGTTTTTCCACCTCCTCCGCCTCCGCAAGAAGCAAGAGCTAGGGCCGAGAGGCCGACTAAGACGAGATTTTTGACGTTTTTCATAAGATTCTCCTTATTTTTACTTTGATTTATTTTTGCTTTTTCTTTTTTCTAACGATGATGAGAGCTGCCGCTCCTCCAGCAAGGAGAAGGGCACCTCCAGCGATTCCGATGATAAGGCCCGGGTTCACGCTCTGCCCTTTACCATCTTTGATGTCTTGGAGTTTTGCTTCGGCGTCAGTTAAGAGTTTTAAGGTCTCGGCGCTGATCTTGGCCTTGGCCTCGTCGGAGAGGGCATCATAAGCGCTGCGGGCGTTTTTGATGGCTTCTTCTGAATTTATATCGACTTTGCCGATGGCGTTTATTAAGTCGATGACGTCGTTGGCGGCATCTTGGTTTTTCTGGTCTTCTTTCAAGGCTTGGAGGGTATTTTCCGCAGCGAGGAGGGATTCTAACGCTTCAACGGATACGTAACTCTTGGCCAAATCATTGAGAGCATCATAAGCCTCACGCGCGCTCACAATGGCCAATTCGCTTTCAAGGCTAATTTCTCCGATGTTCCAAATCTTGTCTTCGACCACCAATGCGGATTCGCGTGCTTCTTTGATGGTTTTGATTTTTGCTTCGGCTGCCTCTAAGGTGGCTAAGTCTTCGGCCGGTATGCGCGATTTGCCATATTCGGACAATGCATCATAAGCTTCGCGTGCCTTGGCGATTGCTTCCGCTTTCGCGAGGGTGACTTCACCAATGGAACGAATCTTTTCGATGACGTCATTAACGGCGGCTGTTTCGACGATATCGATGTATGTCTTTTCGGCGTCGGTTAAGACTTTGTATTTGACCGGTCCGACTAGCTCTTTGGCTTCTTTGTTTAAAGCGTCATAAGCGGCTCTGGCTACCGCAATCAATTCTCCCGAATCTACGGTGACTTCTCCGATGGCGTCTATTAATGCGATGACTTCGTTAGCCGCGGCGAGATCTTCCCAATATTTCTTTGTGTGATATTCGGATAGATGCTGTTTGGCTTCATCGAGGTATTGCTTGATTTCGACGACGGAGGTTGCGAATTGTATTTTGCCAATTCCTTGCTGGATAATCGCGAGGATTGTCGATTGGTCTTCCTCGCGGTAATCGTCTACGTTTATTGCTTCAAGCTCATCAATTGCTTCTTGCTTTTTAGCCTCTAAATCGATCGGCGCTGAGATGAAGTAGGGGACTGATCCAGAGTTTCCCGTGTAACCTGGGTTTGGAGTTAATTCGAGGGTGACCGTTTTTTCGAAAGTGAACACTTTGGTCACGTCGTTGTTGAATTCATTGGTCACCCCTGTTGCGAAGGCTAGAGACGGCAACTCTGTTCCTTCTAGGATGGTGAGCGTTTTAACGCCGCTTAGATTGCAGTTGAGGTCGAGGGATATCTGAGCTAATTCGTCGCTTTTTGCGAAGGAGATCCAGCCCTCGTGATTCTCTTGGCATTTCGCGTCCCTGTCATCGAAATAGATATGTTGTCTCTTCCAGTTAAGAGAAGCGACATAGGTGTTTTCGACGCGGCCATCTACGATGGTCGGGTCGATAGCGTGGAAGTCGAGTCCCTCGGTTGGGAAGCGCATGTAGAGACGGTAGCGGTTGGACTGAGAACCGTTTTTTAAGATCGAATAAGTTCCGCCTAAACCGTCTAAATCCACGTTTGTTTTGGCGTATCCGGTGTAATCGGAGAATACCCATGGATTAGAGCCTGGAGTAGTTGGGCTATAAGACGGATTTGGTGAAACGGAGAATACTGCGTCTCTAGCAGTCACAAGAACTGTATCGGCGGCGTATTTGCTGGTGGCCGTCTTTTTGGCGAACGCTAAGGTTGGTATATGAGTTCCGCTTTTTATGCGCACGCCGACGATTGAGCCCAAATCGTAATCGCCTGGTAAGAGGAAATCGATTTGGAAACGGCGGTCGTTAGTGATGATGATACGAGTCCTCTGGGCATCTTGCGGAACAAACGCCTCTTCGGTTCCGTCGCTTAGCATGAACGATATTTGGTTGTTCCATATATTCAAATCGAGAACGGAGTCGTCCCTTATATCGACGTATGATCCATCGTAGTCGCTGACGTCGTCCGGAAGCCTGAACGCCAAAGCGTAACGTTTGGAAGTGCTTGGCTGATTGACGTACCAGCAGCCAAGTTCGTTTGCTGTGAACTCAAAACTCTTAGTGTTGAATGCTGATGCATCCGCTTTTACCGCTTGCTTTGCATCGGGGGCATTGAAGAACCCGACTGTAGCTTGTGCCGCTGTGGTGGCGACTAAAAAAGCGAGGCTCAAGACAAGAATGGCATGCTTTCTTTTCATAACTGCACTCCTTTGAGGGTTGAAATGGTGTTCCTAAAGATATCTTTAGGGGTGTTCTGTTTTTTCATTATAAGTATTGTTTTGACGCCGTTTCTTTACAACTGTCTACTTCAATATAAGACAAATGAGTTAAGGAAAAAGCGTAATTTTATAAAAAATTAACAGTTGAGCGCCAAATGCACTAATGTTTGACGCAAAAGGATCTTCTGCTCAAAAGGCATTTTTCAATAATAAAAAGGCACTCAAATCCTAAACAATCGGTTTAGAATTAATTCATGAAATTGCACAAGATTTGGAACTACGGCCAACTATTTGGCTACTCGGGTCTAGAAGGACCAAACCGTTATTACGACGACTTCATTTTGATGACGATGGCACAGCCATTATCGTTTAGATTTGAATTCAAAAAGAATACGGCCACCTTGTCCTTTCCCAATAACATCGTTGAGTTTGAAGCGGTTATGTCCGACTTCGTTAAGGCTAGTTTGAACGATAAGCCTTTTTGCATCGCTTTTGCGGATAACGACACTTTGGTTGGCTTCTCTCCGGTCGCCCCTGTTATAAAAGGCGAAGTCGAGCTTAGCCATGAACTTTATAAAGGTGTGGATGTCTTCTCGCTAGACAACCATTATTTGGCCATTAAGACAAAAACCACCGATTGCGGTATTTATTTTGTGATTCACCATTCTTTCTCCGCATCTGAGGCTCAGGCCGGTGCAGATGAGCATTTTAACGATGACGTGAATGCGATAATCCAACATTTTGAGGCTTATTATGAGCAAATGCCTTCTTGCAATACCCCTGAATATGAGGAGCTTTATTGCAAAACCCTTTCGGTTCAGAAAGTGAATGTCCATACCCCGGAAGGAAAGATTCGCTATATGTGGACTACGCCTGATCGCGTGCCTCATCGCCATATGTGGATGTGGGATTCTATGTTCCATGGAATCGCTATGTCCCAATATGACCCA
Source organism: Bacilli bacterium (assembly GCA_024409055.1). GTDB lineage: Bacteria > Bacillota_I > Bacilli_A > RFN20 > CAG-826 > Alloenteromonas. The sequence continues at coordinate 10,149 of JAKSUL010000018.1, read as the reverse complement.
AAGCATGCCGAAGAGATTGTCTTAGCCATGCTTTCCTCGATGCGCAAAGATGGCTTCATGCCTCACATGGCCAATCCGACTGATCGCTCCGATGTCACTCAACCGGCTGTTCTTTCCTGGGCTGTTAAAGAAATTTATCAAGTCACCAAAAACAAGAAATTCTTAGAGGAGGCTTTGCCTTATCTTGAATCCTATCTTCGTTTCGATATGAATAACCGTGACGAAAATCATAATGGTTTATTGGAGTGGGCTACCGATCCTTGGTACGACATTTGCAAGTGCGGAGAATCCGGATTGGATAACTCACCTCGTTTTGACTTTGACGCTAAAATGGACTGCATCGACTTCTCCGTATATCTCGCCAATGATGCAAAGTCTTTGGCTTGGATTTTGGATGAACTCGGCGAATCCAAAAAGGCTTCATATTGGAAGGAAGTCTATGAGAAAACATCGAAAGCCATAAACGATCTTCTTTGGTATGAAGAGGGCGGATATTACTGCGACCGCCTTTTCGACGGAAATTTGACCGGAGTTTTGACTCCAGTTTCGTTCTTGCCTCTATGGGCCGGAATCGCAACGAAGGAACAAGCGGATAGGATGGCCAAGGTCTTGGTGGATGAAAAACTCCTCAACACTCCATTCCCGTTTGCGTCGATTTCGCAAAGTCATCCGACATATTCAACCGATATGTGGCGCGGTGCTTCGTGGTTGAATCTCGATTACTTCATCATCACCGGCCTCTATCAATATGGATATAAGGACTTGGCCGACCAAGTGACCGAGAGAATCTTGACCAAGGTCGATTATTGGTACAAACAGTGCGGAACCATATTCGAGTTCTATGATTCTCAGGATAAGATCGCCCCATGGCTTTGCCATCGAAAAGGCGATCCGATCAATCCTCCGGATTATAGAAAGCACGTGCATTCGATTTCCGATTACAATTGGTCCGCATGCTTTACTATGTTATTAATTCAAAAGGTTTATAAGAGGTAAAAACATGGAGAAAAAAATACTCACTGTCGCTATTCTTGGCGTTGGAAACCGTGGCGCTTATTCATACGGCACTCGAATGATGGCTCACGGAGGATATAAGATCACCAGCCTTTGCGATATCCGCAAAGCTCGCATCGACGTGTTCCAAGAAAGATATGGAGTCGATCCGTCTCAGTGCTTCACGGACGAGGATGAGTTCTTCAAAGAAAAGCGCGCCGATGCTTTGATAATCGCCACCCAGGACCGTGACCATGTCCGTCACGCCATCAAAGGATTAAAACTCGGATACGATTTATTGCTAGAAAAGCCAATTACCCCAGTTAGAGAAGAATGTTTGGAACTTTTGAAGGTCCAAAAGGAGACCGGAAAGAAAATTCTAGTTTGCCACGTTCTCCGTTATGCTCCTTCGTATCTAAAGTTAGCCTCCTTGCTTAACGATGGAACGATCGGTCGCCTCGTTGATATCCAAGGAGTCGAGCAAGTTGCTTATTGGCATCAAGCCCATAGTTTTGTTCGCGGTAACTGGAGAAAAGAAGAAGAGACGTCCCCGATGATTTTGGCAAAATGCTGCCACGATATGGACCTTATTCAATTCTGGGTCGGCTCCCGTTGTAAATCTGTCTCTTCCATGGGCGGATTAACTTTCTTCAATAAGGAAAATATGCCATCTGATGCTACGCCTCGCTGCGCAGATTGCCCACGTCTACACACTTGCCCATATAGCGCATATCGCTGCTACGTTGAGCAGTGGGAGCACGAAGGATGCCCAGCTGATATGTGGCCTCAAAATGTTGTATGCATCGACCCGGTGTTGACCAAAGAAGGAATTATTAGATCTTACGAAAATAACGAATATGGCCGCTGTGTGTTCGCTTGCGATAACGACGTTGTCGACCACCAGGAAACCAATCTTCTCTTCGAAAATGGCGTTACGGTCAATCTTTGCATGACCGCCTTCACCGGCAGCGGTGGACGTATATATCGTTTCCATGGAACGGTGGGCGAGATTGTTTTCGATGAAGAACTCGGAAAGATGACCGTAAAACGTTATGGCCAAGAAAGCGAAGAAATTCCGTTCAAATCTTTATGTGATGTCACGGCTGGACACGGAGGAGGGGACAGCGTTCTTATCAATAACCTCTATGATGTCTGCGTCAATGGAGCGAAGCCTGTTACAACGATCGAAGAATCAATCGAGTCCCATTTGATGGCGTATGCCGCAGAAGAGTCCCGCAAAAATGGCGGAAAGCTCGTCGACGTTCATTAATTAATAAAGAAAGGATGCCTTTAGCGACACTTATCGCAGCAGGCATCCTTTTTTCGTTTACTTTTGCTTATATGAGTGGGTGAGTGAGCAACCGTTCTCGCTAACGATGTTTTCCATGCCTGGAAGGACGATCTCGGCTTTTATACCTGAAGGAACGTCGATCTTATAGACAATTTCTTCGCCTTGGAAATGCCACTTAACGCGAATGTCGCCTTGCCTTGATTTATATGTGCAGTCAATGCCACCTAAACGCTTATCGGCAATTGGTTCTATGCGTATTTTGCGATATTCGGGTTCTACTAATCTGATGCCAACCGAATTGGCGAATATCCAAGAGAAGACTGCGCCATAAGCGTAGTGGTTGAATGAGTTCATGTGCGGGTCGGCAAAGCTGCCATCGTCATGAATGGAATCGTAATGCTCCCACATTGTTGTTGCGCCGCGATTAACGGAATATAGCCATGACGGGTATGCTTCTTGAAGCAAAACGTTATAGGCAACGTCTTTATATCCGTTATCGGAAAGAGCGGATAAAAGCTCTGGTGTTCCGAGGAATCCGGTCGATAAACGATCGCCACATTCGTGCACCAAATCAGCCAAGTCTTTCGCTAATGATGCGCGGTCTTTTTCGTCGCACATATTGAAGTTAAGGGTTATGGCTAAAGCGGTTTGGGTATAAGCCGTTCTTTCTTGATCGCAGAACATCGTGGCCTTTTTCCCGTTCATATGGCCATCGATAATGAATTCCTTTTTATAGGCTTCTCTAAGATCTTTCGCTTGTTTTTTTTCAAACGAGGCGTTTAAGCCAAGAGCCTCTTTTGCCTTTATGGTTAAGTCTAATGAATGGGTGTTATATGCGGTGGAAAGCAGATCGAATCTAGTGAGGCCTGGATAATCGCGATTTTGGATTTTATCTAGTCCTAGCCAGTCGCCAAAACAGAATGGTAACTCGATAGTCCCGTTGTCTTTTTCGTTGGACAAAAGAAATTTGCACCATTTTTCCATCATGGGCACGCATTCTTCCAACAGCTTTTTGTTTCCGAACGCTTTATAGATTTCCCATGGCACGACCGTGGCTGCATCACCCCATCCGATGGAGTAAATGGCGCAGTTATTGCCAATCAAAGGGATGATGGCATTGACGGCGCCGTCTTCTCTTTGGTCAAGGATCATGTCGTGAAGCCATTTTTTGAAGAAAACCTCGGTATCGAAGTGAATGGCACCGGTTGAGCAGAAGACTTGGGCATCGGCGGTCCATCCAAGACGTTCATCTCTTTGAGGGCAATCTGTTGGAACATCGATGTAATTCGAAAGCATTCCATAGTAAGTGTTTAGATACAAACGCTGAATTTTGGGATTTTCGCACTCGAAGAAACATGTTTGTTTCATATCGGTGTGAATCAATACGGCGGTGAAGTCCTCCGCTTTGACGTTTTTCGGACATTCAATGAGCTTTATGTATCTTCCACCGAGGAAGGAAAAACGAGGTTTAACGGTTTGCTCGCCGTCTTTTAGGACAAAGGAAAATGTGCTTTCGCAAGCGCGATAGTTATCACGGTAGAAATTGCCGTCTTTATCAAGGGCTTCGGCGGGTACGTAAGTTAGTTTTTCACCTTCTTTCGCCGTGATTGTTGCTTCTATGATGCCGGCGAAGTTTTGCCCGAAGTCGATTACGGTTTCACCTTTTGGGGTGATGATTAATTCTTTGCCTGGGATTCTTTCCGCGAAAACGATCGGTGCCCCTTCTTGAGGAATGATGTCTGAGCTTATTTCTATTGGGGCGGCCATTCCGAGTTTTGTGACTTCGCGGCGATAATCTTGGCGTTCTCCCTGATATACACCAGAGAGCTCAATCTCGTTGCTTCTTACTTCGAACGAAGTGTCGCTGACCAACAAAACTTGCCCATCTTTTTCGATTTCTAGATTCAAAGAAATCGGGAAATAGGTGTAGTGCTTGTAGTTGGACCAAGCAAAAAGCTTTGATCCTCCCCATCCTTCGCCAAGGTCTACTTTGATTTCGTTTAATCCTTTTTTGATGTTTATTTCGTATTCCTGATACTGAACGCGCTTGTTGAAATCCGTCCAGCCTGGGGCGAAAGCCGTTTTATCGATTCTTTGTCCGTTTAACAAGAGGTTGTACCAACCCATCGAAGTAATTCGAATGGTGGCGTTTTTGATTTCTTTTTCGCTTTCAAAAGCGCGATAAAAAGTGCAAGTGGTCACTTCACACGGAGTGGTTATCCAATTTTTCTTATTCATACGTCTATTGGTTTACTCTTTGATTGTCGTCAAGGCAAGAAATAGAATGCTAGTTAGGATTATCTCAAAACAATAAAGCAAAAAATCGCTTTTTCTTCTCGATTTTTTAGACATTGGAAAACAGTTCTGTTAAAAGGGACAATAGTCCAGTTGCGCAAACGCACACGTATGGTATATTAACGCCACATATGGATATAAAAAGCTACGTTGCAATGCGCAAGGAAGAGATGAAAACTCTCATTTCTTCCATGGAAAGAAAGCCCCATCTTGTCATTATTCAGGTTAATGACAATCCCGCCTCGGACGCTTATGTTCGTGGAAAGATCAAAGACGGAACCGAAGTTGGAGCGAATTTTGAGTTAAAAAAGCTTCCCCCGGAAACTCCGGAAGAAGACGTCCTTAAATTGATCGACGAGATCAACAAAGACGACGATGTTGACGGACTTATTGTCCAGCTTCCTTTGCCGAAGCACATCAGCGAAGAAAAAATCAAATTGGCGGTCGCCCCCAAAAAAGACGTCGACGGTTTCCATCCGTTATCGCCATGTGATCCATGCACTCCAAAAGGAATAATCAATTATTTGGCCGCTGAAGGATTCCCTTTCGCTGGTAGCAACGCCGTAGTCATCGGAAGAAGCAACATTGTTGGAAAGCCTATGGGTGCCCTTCTTACCGCTAGAAGCGCCAATGTCACCATTGTTCATAGCAAAACCAAACCAGAGGATATGAAGTATTACCTCAGCCACGCCGATTTGATCGTCGTCGCTGTTGGAAAGCTCGGTTTCCTCGATGGTTCGATCAAACTTAAAGAAGATGCTTATGTCGTTGATGTTGGCATCAATAGGGGAGAGGATGGAAAACTTCACGGCGATTGCGTTCCTAACCTTCCCGTCAAACTTCAGACCCCCGTTCCTGGCGGGGTTGGCCTTTTGACAAGATTAACTTTGTTAGAGAATTTATTGGAGGTTTATAAGAAATGAATTTCTCAATTGGAAATGAATATGTATACGGCTTAGAAAGAGCCGTCAAAGCTTCCGGCAACCCGATGAGAACCGTCATCGATGTCACCGACCCGACCGAAAAGGACTTTGTCCGCGCTGGACGTCTTGGAACCTGCCATAGCGGCGAAGGCCACGACAATTTCCTCCACGGCATTTTGGTTCACGTCGACATCGCGGCTCCTCTTTATTGGTGGAAAGAAGCGCAACGCTATCACTGGTTTGACTTTGTTTCCAGCCAAAGCACGATGCACTGCCTTTTAAAATTCGACGTTGGAACTCAATGCGTCGAAGAAACAGACCCTGTGATCATTGAAAGAATGAGAGCCCTCATCGCCGAATACAACGAGATTCCGGATGACGAAGAACACCGCGTCGAAAAGAAAGCGAAGTGGCGTGTCCTCGTTGCATCTCTTCCGTGCGGATTCGTTCTTGCCGCCACCATGGTTACCAACTATCAGCAACTAAAGACCATGTATCAGCAGAGGAGATACCACAAACTCAAAGAATGGCACGTCTTCTGCGATTGGTGCGAAAAACTTCCGCATTTCATCGAATTGACTCAGCCGGTCGCTAATCCTTCTTTATAAGGAAATAAGCCTCTTATCCAAATGGGAAGGAGGCTTTTTTGTTCGCCAAAAAAGTGCCAATGCGACTTAAAGTCGCTTGATTTTTTGGCCTTTTATATAATTTGTAAAATTGAATTATTTACACTCCTTGCTATGATTGTAAGCGTCAAAAAGGAGAGAATTTCATGAAAAAATCTGGAATCTTGTATTTATCGATTTTGCTTCCGTTGATGGCTGGTTGCGGAAATCAAGTAGAACCGACGCCGACAAAGGTTATGAATATGTCGGCGATTAATTGCACTGTCAACAGTGAAAGCAAACTTACCGCCGAATATGCCGTTAATACATACGCGTCGTTCACTATTGTTGCTAATGATGAATATGCATTGCCGGAAGCTATTCGTGTTTATTCTGGCAACGAAATCATCATGCCGGAAAAATACACATACAATCTGAGTGAGAGCAAAAAGAGCGCAGACTTCGTCATCAAAATGGAGAAGTCATACGAAGTCACCGTTACTGCGGTTGAAGACATGGAAGTCGTTTATGTCGGCAATCACAAAATCACCGAAACCGGAGATTATTCAAGCATTGATCCAAACGGTAGGGCAGTTTCGGTTTATTATTCAAAAGAGGCAAATGAACTTACATTAAGAGATGCCGTTATCTCTGAAGAGGTATTTGGCTCTATGACATACACCAATGCCAGTGGAGTTAATGCCAGTTATTTGATTTCCTATACGGGAACCAAACCACTAACGATCAATCTTTTCGGCGAAAACCACTTTGTCTTCAAGGCCGATCCAACAACGTTCACAAAAGGCGCTATCGTTTCCCTCAATGCGGGAGAACTCAATATATTTGGCCCTGGATATAACTATTGCCAAGGCGCCGGCCAAGGCTTCATCTACTCCGACGGAAATGTCAATTTGAGAGATTGCTTCATCAGCTGTTCAAATGCCGGAAAATACGGCATCGCTTCCCGTTTCTTAAACATTGTCGACAGCACGATTTCGCTTTATTCCGGTACCGAAAAAGCTTTGGACGTTTATGAAAAAGGCATCGACGCCATCGATTGCTCGATCACAAGAAGCACCATTGATGTCAATGGTTTCGTGAATGGCGTTTACGCCACAAATTTAAGGATTTTCAGCTCAAAGCTCTTCATCGAGTCGCAAATCGGTATTCACGGCGCTTGGATTTATGGTTATGGCGAAATGCCTATCAACAACAACTTTACGACATACGTGAACGTCAAGGCTCACTTGGCGGGAATCAGAGCGTTCGACTTACAAGAATGGCAATATAGCGTTTTGAATGTTGAATGCACAAATGGAACCGCCATCAGTTCTGCGGAAGGAACCACCAGGTTCTACAATTCTGAAGTAAAAGCCGTTAGCAAAGCGTCTGGCGATGGTATCGAAGCCTTTAGAATGCTTATCTCTGGCTCAAAAGTTTACGCGGAAAACCATCATCCTAAATTAAGTGGCATTAGATGCTCGACTCTTCCAGTGTCTGAAGAAGGCCCGGACAAACAAGCTTTCGTGAAAATTAACAACTCGATAGTTCAAGCTAAGAGCCCCTATGCCGCCATCAGCGGACACGGAACGCTAGAAGTTAATGGCGAAGAAGGATTCGAAGATACAACTAACCATTACATGCAAAAGAAAGTCGATAAGACGAAATTCTTGACTGTTTGGGGTATGTTCCCGCTTTCTAAAACCGATTTCGATTACGAACTCGACCAAGGCTCGCCATATAGCGCTCACCCAGTCGGCTGCACAACAGAGTTAACTCTCGATGCTCGTGTTGCCTAATTAGGGTCTCTACATTATTGGATGCTAGGTATATGCTTAGCATCCTTTTTGTTTGAACTGATCGCATCGCCATGAGGAGTTCCGCTAAACTTATTGTTTTGTCTATGTCTCAAATTTTTGTATCTATTCGACAAGGAACTATATGTCGTACTTTATTGATATAAAATCTTGTGAGTAAAATATTATCATCAAAAATCTAAGGAGATTTTTATGGAACTTCCATTTCATGTTGATTTGAAAGACAAAGTCGTTGTCGTTACTGGCGCCGGCGGAGTCATCTGCTCCCACTTAGCAAAAGCCATTGCCGCCTGCGGAGCGAAGGTTGCTCTTTTAGACCTTAACCTAGAGGCCGCCGAAAAAGCCACCGCAGAGATCGTTCAAGAAGGCTATGTCGCTAAAGGATATGCCGCCAACGTTCTCGACAAAGCTTCTCTTGAGGCCTGCCACCAAGCTATTCTCAAGGATTTCGGCAAGTGCGATATCCTCGTCAACGGAGCGGGCGGAAATAATCCGAGAGCGACTACCGATAATGAATATGCGGAGTTGAATGGTCAGGAAGACATGAAAACCTTCTTCGGTCTTGATCAAGCCGGCGTCGAATTCGTCTTCAATTTGAACTTCATCGGCACCTTAGTTCCTTCTCAGGTCTTCGCTGCCGATATGATGGGAAGAGAAGGCTGCAGCATTCTTAACATCTCTTCTATGAATGCCTATACCCCTCTTACTAAGATTCCAGCCTATTCCGGTGCCAAAGCCGCCGTTAGCAACTTCACTCAGTGGCTTGCGGTTCACTTCTCCCACGTTGGAATTCGTGTTAACGCCATCGCCCCCGGCTTCTTCTCCACGAAGCAAAATGAGAAACTCTTGTGGAATCCAGACGGCACCCCGACCGCTAGGACTGGAAAGATCTTGGCCGCCACCCCGATGGGAAGATTCGGAGTCGTCAATGATCTAGTCGGCGCGACATTATTTCTTTTGGATAGCAAAGGCGCCTCATTCGTGACTGGCGTTTGCGTCCCGATCGATGGTGGATTCTCCTCCTATTCCGGAGTTTGATCCCTTATTGAATCAATAATTAAAAAACAAAATTGGAGAACTAATATGAAAGTCATTACCTTTGGCGAACTCATGCTTCGTCTTCAACCCTACAATTATCTTCGCATCGTCCAGAGCGAATCCTATGAAGCCACTTACGGTGGTGGAGAGGCTAACGTTGCCGTTTCCTTGTCTAACTATGGAATCGACACCGAATTCGTTTCCATCCTCCCGAACAACGAAATTGGACAGGCCGGCGTCAATTCCCTCAGGAAATATGGAGTCGGAACCAAATTCATTAAACGCAAAGGCGATCGTTGTGGCGTCTATTTCTTAGAAAAAGGCGCTTCTCAAAGGGCCTCCAAAGTCATCTATGACCGCAAATGGAGCTCATTCTATTTCTCCGAACCGGAAGATTACGATTGGGACGCCATCTTCGAGGGAGCTGATTGGTTCCATATCTCCGGCATCACTCCAGCCGTTGCCCCGGCTCTTCGCGAAATCGCCATCACCGCTTGCCGTAAAGCCAAAGAACATGGAGTCAAAGTTTCTTGCGACCTCAACTATCGCGGAAAGCTTTGGACGCGCGACGAAGCTAAAGAGACCATGACCAAACTCGCCAAGTATGTCGATGTTTGCATCGGAAACGAAGAAGATGCTTCTGACGTCTTCGGCATCAAGGCCGCCGGGACCGATATCTATGGTGGAAAGCTCTCTGTCGAAGGATATCATTCCGTCGCCAAGCAGCTTATGGAAACCTTTGGTTTCGAAAAGGTCGCTATCACCTTAAGAACTTCGATTTCCGCTTCCGTCAATAAGTGGTCCGCTCTCTTGTACGATGGAAAAGAGTTCTATCAGGCCAAAGAATATGAAATTAACATCATCGACCGTGTCGGTGGTGGTGATTCCTTCTCCGGCGGACTTATTTATTCCCTCCTTAATAATTACAGCGGACAAGACGCAATCGAATTTGCCGTTGCCGCTTCTTGCTTGAAACACAGTATCGAAGGCGACTATAACTTAGTCACAGTCGACGAAGTCACCAAGCTCGTTAAGAGCGGTGGATCTGGCCGCGTTCAGCGCTAAGACAAATTGGACAAATAAAAAGGAAGAAGCGCGTGCCTCTTCCTTTTTTGTTATTTATTTTCGTTTCGGTCTTCAACGTCAACTGTCATTGGCTCGACTTTTTCTTCGGTATCTTCTTTCAT
>JAKSUL010000017.1 GCA_024409055.1 Bacilli bacterium | reverse complement strand
GAAACTTTGTTTCTGAAGCAGGCTTCGTTGATGATTCGTCTAAGGTTTTCTTTACTTATAAGCGTTTCCTCCTATGAAATGTTTCGGCACTATAACTAAATTACGTGCGCGCGTGAAAGAAAAAAGCCGTTTTTATTCGGCTTGCTTATCTTTCTCTGCTGCCTCTTTAAGTGACTCAAGTGTCCACTTAGAACGAGACTTCCTTAGGGCTTCCGCGATGCAAAAATCGGCGTTGTCGTTTTGAAGATTGATCAAAGATAACCACAAATAAACGGATTTCGGTCTGCCGATGATCATGTTTTTCTTCGAATCCACAGTTATTCCTAACTCTTTGGCTGTATCGAGGGATTTCACCGTCATCTTAGTTCCGTATTTAGCTAAAAGCTGATCCCTAGTTACATGAACGGCAATCCTTCCGTTTCTAGGGACGTCTTCTTTCCAATAGTGATAGTCGTCTTCTAGCTCTTTTAGCTGTTCTGGCTTTAACGGCATATAACTTTCCTTAATCTAATTATACACATTACCGACAAAGGCTTCTCAAGCACGGTTCTTTTGCAAAGAAAACGAAAGCAGGATTACCTAAGTGGCAACCCTGCATATTTCACTCGGTCATTTTTTGTATTTGCCGATGCGTAGAACCGTCACACATCCTCATTTGGAGTGGTCCTTTAGCCAATTGAACTATAGACCTATATCCTGGGGGAGGCCAATTCTAATGAGCTTGTTTGAATATAGGCAGGTCAATAATCTTATCGGTGAATTTCTCCAACACATCGGTTAGTTCAATCACGGTTCCAAACGAATAGACGACACGTATTCCACACGGCTTTCCTTTAGCTAACAACCTCGCCAACGCGGACTTGTTCGTTAAGCACCCTGCTCTAACGTTAACGACGATGTAATCCATGTCCCCCGCTTTTTCTATATATTCATCGATGCCAGAAACTTCTTTCTCGGCGAATTCTCTATATCTAGAGTCCATTGTCTCTATTATGGTCTCCAATACGTCTTCTTCGGCGTCCTCGATCACTCTGACCTTTTCACCCTTATATTCTTCAATCGATTTAGCAACGCGCCTTAAAACGTCTTTTTTCCATAGAGCTTCATTTATGGCGATATTGGCATCTTTTTCTAAATCGATCAAATTATCCCTGAAAGCCATGAAGCGAAGCGATACGTCCTTCTCGACTTTTTTCTTCAAAGAAATGATTTCGTATCTCGGATCGTCGTTGATTCTTTCTTTGGCGACATAGCCCTCTTCTTGAAGCTTCTCCAAGATCCTTCCGGCGGTTGGGAAGCCTACGCCGTATTCTCTTTGAATAACACTCAGCGAGATGTTCTTCCTATTCGGCAAACTAGCGACAACTTCCTGATACTTTTCTTCTATATTTTGATTCATATGCGCACTCCTTATTTATATAAATAGGATGAGGCAAATGAATCTTACGATAAATGCATCAGCCCTTTCATATTCTCTCAAATGAGAAAATGATGCTTATAACATAAAAAATCAGTGTTTTAATAAAATATGTATTTTTTATACACTTTTTTTATTTTTATACTAAAATTTAGTTGAGGAATTAATATGAAGTCAAAAGGAATCGTAAGAATTGAGTCATTGAGACTTAAAAACTTCAAAAACATCGACGTTTGCGAAATATGTTTTTCCGAAGCCAAAAAAATGGAAAGAGGCATCTTAAGCGAAGATGACTTTTCTAACGTTTTAGGTTTATACGGCCAAAACGGAAGTGGAAAAACTTCATGCGTTGAGGGTCTCAGGATCCTCCAATCTCTTTTGAGTGGACTTTCCGTCCCTCTCGCTATGGCGGATTTGATGAAAATCGATTCTAACGAATCGTCCATAGGAGCTGACTTCTTCGTGAAAAACAGTAATGGCTCATACTTCGTAAATTACGATTGCCTTTTTTCCAAAACAGAATCCGGCTTAGAAATAAAAGAGGAAAAACTTTCTTACCGCAATTTTGAAGATGGGAAGAAAGTTAATGCCTTCTCTTTTAAGTCTCCCGATATCTTAAATTTGAGTTTTAAAGAAACGCTAGGCACAAAAAATAGTGAGATATACAAAACGATCTCCTCGCTTGAAACAAAAGGAGATTACTCCAACTTTTATTTGGCCTCATCAATCTTCAGTTCCAAACTGCTTCAATTCTTAAATTCAAGCAGTTCGACGGACAAGACGTTACTCGCAATAATCAATGAACTCTCCTACTTTGCAAAATACAGGTTCGCCATTTATCAAATCAATTATTTCAACGAGATTTCAAATGTCGGGATCAAAATACGTACAAAGGATGAGGAAAATGACGTTTCGCCTTCGTGCGGCGATGTTTTCGTCAGTTTTGGCCAAACTTCAATAAAAGCGGAATATTTTGGACTCCTTTCCAAAACGATTTCTTCTATCAACAAAGTTTTGCCATCCATCATAGATGAATGTCAAATCGAAATCGTTGATGTGATAAAGACAAAACAGCCGTCAATAAACGTTGTTAATGACATCGTCAATTTCCGCCTCATGGCAAAAAGGGGCAAGAAATACATCCCATTGAACTATGAGTCAAACGGAACCAAAAAAATAATATCTGTTTTAAGCGGCTTAATTGATGTGTTCAATAACGAAGGGTCTTTCGTAGCCATCGATGAATTCGACAGCGGAATATTCGAATACCTATTAGGCGAATTGGTATATGCGTTCGATAACTTTGCCTTAGGCCAGCTGTTCTTCACCTCGCACAACATGAGGATATTGGAAAAAATAGATCCAAAAAATATCTTCTTCTCTACCGTGGAAGGGGAGGACCGATTCGTTCAAATAGTCTCAGTGAGAGACACAAACAACTTAAGGAACCTGTATTACAAATACATCGCCAACGGCTACAAGGACAAATATAAGCTTTATAGCGATATAAGAACGGAAAACATCATTTCGGCTTTCAGCGCCAAGGGAGACGAAGAAAATGAATAGATGTCTATTTCTCGTGGAAGGCCCTTACGACATGCAAAGGCTCACCCTTTTAAAATCCGTCTTTGACGAGCGCAGACTGGAAATATTCGCCCTCTCCGGCGACAAACTAACCACAAAAGACTATTACATCAATTACGCCTCCATCATCAAACAATGTTTAGACAGGGAATCGACATACTCGTACGAAGATTTCGATTTTATCGCTCAGGTCTGCGACACTGACGGTTGTTTCATACCGGATAATCTCATCTACCAAAATGAAGAATCCGAGAAAATCCATTACTTTAGAGATCACATCGAAGTGAAAGAAGCCGAATCGAAAATCGTAATCGACAAAAACAAAAGAGAAAATATAGAGCGGCTTTTAAAAAATAAAGAAATAGAATTGTTCTACAATTCCTGCAATATCGACGACGCCTTTAACAAAACACCCAATCCATCTAGGTTACAGAAACGCTCCTTCGCCCTCACTATGTACAACAAATATCGTGAAAACCTGGAAGGATTCATTGATCTCATGTTTGAAGTAGACACATCTAACACCACATCTTACCAAGAAAGCTGGGATTACATCAAAAAGGGAATCAACTCTCTTCAATCAACAAGCAATTTAAAATACTTCCTAATCAACCATATGGACGATCTTAAAGAGCCGTATAAAGAATTGGTCAAAAGCAAATTGAAGTAAGATTGTGTATCAAAAAAGCCACCTCACGGTGGCTTTGTTTTCGCTGTTATTATTCAGCCTTAGGAGCGTTAGCTTCTTCGACGGCCTTTTCGGTGACGGTGACTTCGACCGGCTCATCCTCGAAGGAGAGCTGTCTTTGTTTACGTCTAGCGGCACGTTCGGCATCGCGATCGCCTTCTTTAGCGAAGTTAGAGAGGGCAATGACGAAGATCAAAGCGGCCACGCCGATGAAGATGAGTCCCCACCAGTAGAGGTCCATCTTGCTCCAACCACGGAGCCAGATGACGAATTCGCTGGAGTTGACGAAGTTATCGCTCAATTTTCCCGGGTAGTAGTTTCCGATGCATCCGAAGATGAAGAAAACGATACCGGCGAGGAGGACGATTCCCCCGATGACATACCAAGTTAATTCGGCTTTGCCGAGTTTCTTCTTCTCACTCATATCGTAACTTTACCCAAATGATTGGGTCTCCTATTTATTAGGCAGCGGCGGTGTTGCCACCATTGGCCTGAGCGGACTCAACGAGTTCTTTCATGGCCGGGCCATACTTAGCTCTAAATTCGGTCTCGGCGTCGCGGACATAGCGGCCGATGGTTTCCTGGGTGCTCCTCATGACGTCCGGGAAGCGTTTGCCGGCCGGGAGGTCACGACGTCCAGTCATGTTCTCAACGAGGGCGTTGATTTCGTCTTCCATTCCCTTATAGACAAGGTCGGTAAGGCGGCCATTGGCGCGGACGTAATTGATATGGCGGATGATGGTCTCGATGTCTTTGCCGATGAAGTTGGAGGCCGGGGAAGCGACTCCCTTGTTCTCCTGCATGGCTTTGTTGAATTCATCGAAGAGGCGGATGAGATCGCCGACGAGGGTCATATAAGCGACGCCGCGGTACATCTTTTCTTCGCACTTGGCGAGTTCTTCCATCTCTTGGCAGTCGAGCTGCTTGTTGTGGGCATCGGCGATGATGCCACGGATCATATTGGCAACGTTCTCGTGGATCGGAAGGGTTCCTTCATAAATCGGGAGATGCTGGTTGTGATCGACGCGGAGTTCTTCAACGCCTTCAGCGGAGGTGGCGAGCTTAAGGATGGTGCTCTCATCGCCGTAGACGGTGGCGTAGAATTCGCGGATGGCTTTTTCGAGCTTTTCTCCGTTTTCGCCAGAATTGTCGATGATGTTCTTGAGCGGGGTCTTTTCGTCGACCTCAATGAGGACGCTCCTCTTTTTGTCCTTGAAGAGGGCGATGTCGTAAGTTGGTTTCCTCAAGCAATACTCGAGGGTGTCGCGGACGGCCACTTCGTAGTGAACGAGGGTGGCGAGGACTTGGCTGACTTGGTTCATTTGTTTTTACCTGCTTTCTTTCGCGGTGGATTTGCTATCCTCCGATGGGTATAGCACTTCTTCTAAATCGTAGAATCGACGGATCGTGTGAGAGGCGTGAGCTTTGACGGATTTGGGTCCGTGTTCCATGCAATAGCTTTGTTCCTTGAAGGCGTCGAACATCGAAATGTCATTACCGGAGTCACCGATAACTAGAACATTATCTTTTGATAATCCGTTGTAATCAAGATAGAAATTTATGCCGTTGCTCTTTGTGCACCCTTTTGGAGTGACCTCAATGAACTCCCCTACCCAGCTGAATTCAGCCTGAGGGAACTTCTTTTTGAGCTCCTCGTTGAGGATCCTGCCCTTCTCCTTTTTCTTCTTGGAGAGCCCATTCAAGAACATGAGTTTGTAAACCTGGCCCTTCTCAAGTTCGTTGCAGAAAACCTTATCGCTTCTAACGAAAGGATCGCGATAAACGCCTTGGAAGAAGTAATAGACCATGTACATGAAATTGGTCCATTTGGAAACCATGGTCCTTGTGAAGACTTGGTTCTGATCGTGGGTGGTCAAAATGATGAGGCCTGGGTCGATTTCGGCCCTGACGTAATCGATGATTTCCTTAAGAACTTCTTTTTCAAAGAAAGTCTCGCGGATAAATTCGCCATTACAGATGACGAAAGCTCCGTTTGAACCAACGATGTCGACATTGCCGCCGATCCTTTTGGCAACCTTTCTTCCCATGTAAGGTCCCCTGCTTGTGACGACCATAAAACGACCGCCGTCATCCATGAAGCGTTTCACGAACTTCCTAGTTCTTTTGGGAATGAAATTAATTACCGTTTTCGGATAGAAGAACGTTCCGTCTAAATCCGTCGCGATTACTCTGTTTTTGACCATAGGGCTTTATTAGGATATACACCAAAGGTGAATATACAAACATTTTTCTTCTTCTTGAAACAAATATTCAGCTTTGTCGCTTTTATCAAATGGCGAAAACCGCCAATTTCTATATGTTGCCTAATTTTTTATCCGCATTAAAATGCGTGTTTATGAAAAGGGGGCTTACGCATGAAGACTAAACACGCTTACTTCTACATTGGAGCATCGGCATTGCTTCTAATTTCCTGCGGAGGCGGCTCCTCTAGCGCTTCCTCTAATAGCAATCCCCAAAGCATTCCTACAAGCGAAGAGAGCCAAGTCTCAAGCCTTGACCCGTCTTTTTATAGCGCCACCGTCATGTTCCCAGACGGCACCCCGGTTTCTGGAGTCGATGTTATGTGGTGCACCAGCTCCCAATGCTTCATGCCGATTAGGACCGACGAAAACGGAACCTCCGTCAACGAAGCTATTGGCGACAACCAATATTACGTCCATATCTCCAGGATCCCGGAAGGATACACGTATAACCCCAACATCTACACCCCAAACGAAGAAGATAGACACGTCGATATCTTCCTTGAGCCATTAAGCATCGCTACCTTAGAAAAAGAGGGTCTTCCGGCGGGAAGCGATAACCGTTATATCTACGAAAGCGACAAAGCTTATGAAGTAACATTGGAAGAAGAGGGAGACATCATCTTCTTTGGATTCAACGCCGAAGCCTCGGGAAAATACGAGATAGAATCCTGGGCGGTCGACAAGCAATCCACCAATCCGACCAATCCAAAATTCCTCTATTACGGAGATGATCCCACCGCTATCCCGACCTCTCCGATCGAAGAAAAAGACGACGGAGGCATAGGCGATAACTTCAAATACGCCTTAAACGCATTAGAAGGAAAATCCTACACGTTTGCGATAATAGGAAGCGCCACAAGATACCCGGCGACCTTCACCGTCAAGGTCTCAACTACAGTCGAATAAAAGACCCGTTCATTCGGGCCTTTTCTTTTAGAACGGTTAACCTATTTTTCAAGTTGTGTTTATAGGTTAACTCTTATTTTGTCTAGGTGTTCATATCTAGCCAAAACGAATTGTTTTATTTTGTCTTTTTCCTTCAGCTCCTCGATTCTTTCGAGAACGCAGTCCAAGATTTCTTCGCTAATCACGGGGAGGGCCATTTCCTTGAACATCTTTTTTGCAACCTCGTTTGAAGACACGAAAGACACGAACAATTTCATCAAGCCATCTTTATCCACGTTTTGCTCAAGAGTCTTGTTATAGGCCAATAAAGCTAGATTGTTATCGAAATTCGGGGCCAAAGAAACAACGCGCCCGCTTTTCTTGTCGCGCAATAGACCATAGTTTTGGTTGTGTCGGTCAACGTTATAAACGATTGAGTCGAACCATATTAAGCGAATGTAATCGGCGGCTATTCCTTCGTCATACCTTAGCAATATCTCAAAGACTTTGTCGTAGCTTTCGTTATCACCCAATAAAGAAAACATCGGCTCGAAATCATATTTAGAGGCGAAGTTTTTGCTTCTTATGTACTCACCATCTAAAGCGTAAGTCGCAACGGGCATTCCCAATTCATGAGCTAGTAGGTAAACGAAATATTCCGACAATATCTCATCGCGTTTTCCGGCCTTATAGAGCCACCACTCACCATCGATTTTTTTCCAGCATTTTTCAAAGCTTCCGATATTCGTGAATTCGGGGGAAGGCGAAGTAAGGCCTTTGAGTTGAAGTATTTTCCCTTTCAAGGCAACATCGGCGTAAAGCTCGTTATCGAATCTTATGTCGGCATATTTTTTCCTAGATCCAAGCGGCTTAAACCAAAAGCTATCTTGTATCGTGGCCCCGTAGGCATAGAGGGCTACATATTCTTCCTTATCGGTTATTCCGAGTTGCTTCAATAAAAATCTGGCATTCGGCCGGTCCAAATCTAAGGTACGGCTGGACAAATAAGTCGCTAGGTCTTTTGTTCTTGCGATGAATAAGGGGGCTTTCTTTTCGTTTAGATAATCCAAAACTCCGTTATCGAATTTAGCGACGATTTCATCTTGATGCATCAAATACCCAGTTAGTTTTTTGCTGCGAGGGCTAAGTTTAAAGGAATTGGAGTTTTTTTGCTCCGACAAAAGTCTTTCCAATTCTTTTCTTTTTTCGATTTTTCCTTTAAGCGAATCGAGGTCTTTCCTTTTTACGTAGGTAGAGACGATCTTTCCGTTTTTTAGACATTGGAGATAGTAATATTGTTTCCCCTTGATCGTCTTGACCGAAATGTAGCCTTTCGGCAGGCTCTCGAGTTCTTTTAATATTTCTTCTATTCCCATGAAATCAGTATACAAAAGTTAACCTATTTTTCAAGTTGTGTTTATAGGTTAACAAGAAAAAGGACCCGGCTGTTTATACCGGATCCTTTATGAGTTATTTGTCTTTCGTCACTTCTTTGACGACGGTTGCTAAGCTAGAAAGGTTAGCTAAGTCACTTGGGATAACGATCTTGGTGCTTTGTCCATCGGCGACCTTAGCCAAGGCCTCATAAGACTTAAGCGTTAAGACGGCGGAATCAGGAGCGCTTTCCTTGATCATCCTTAGTCCCTCGGCTTCGGCCTCTTTGATCTTTAGAATCGAAGCGGCTTTACCTTCGGCTTGGAGAATAGCGGCTTGCTTTTCGCCGTCGGCGTTTAGAATCATGGATTCTTTACGGCCTTGGGCAAGAAGGATCGCGCTTTGCTTTTCACCTTCGGCAAGAAGGATCTTTTCCCTCTTTTCACGTTCCGCCCTCATCTGACGTTCCATGGACTCACGGATGTCCTTTGGAGGGAGGATGTTTTTGACTTCGACGCGGTTGACCTTGATTCCCCACGGGTCGGTGGCTTCATCGAGAATCGCTCTCATTTTAGCGTTGATTATGTCTCTAGAAGTAAGGGTGCTATCGAGATCGAGTTCACCGATGATGTTTCTTAAGGTCGTGGCCGAAAGGTTTTCGATGGCCATGATCGGGTTTTCAACGCCGTAGGCATAAAGCTTTGGATCGGTGACTTGGAAGAAGACGACCGTATCGATTTGCATCGTGACGTTATCTTTCGTGATGACCGGCTGCGGATCGAAGTCTTTGACTTGCTCCTTCATGGAGATCTTCTGGGAGATTTTGTCGACGAAGGGGACAAGCATATGGATTCCGGTCGACCAAGTGGTGTGATAGGCGCCTAAACGCTCAACTATCCCTTTCTCTGTTTGCTTGATGATCCTAATGGAGCTGATCAAGATGATGATGAGGATGAACGCGACAATCGAAACAACGAGAATCGCAACTGCATAACCTGGCATGTTAATTGCCTCCTTTTTCTTTTGATTTGACTATGAGTTTATTGCCTTTGATGGCAAGAACCTCCACTTTATCGCCCTTTGATAAGGGCTTTTTCTCATCGGTGTTTATCGCGGTCCAGAGAACGCCGTTGATTCTGACCTCTCCGCTATTGAGCTCATCGCATTCTTTGACCATGACCCCTACTTTACCGATCATTTCGTCGACGTTGGTCTCGACTTTGTCTCTTTTCAAGAACTTGTTCACGACCGGTCGTAAGCAAGCCAAGGTTGCACCGCTAACGACGATGAAGACGATTAGTTGGACCCACCACGGCACTCCGGAGATGAAGGAGATTATCATCGCCACTAATGCGCCAAAGGCGAACCAAACTCCAGCTAGTTCTGTCGTGATGCCTTCAATGACGAGAGCTAAGATAAACACCCCCAACCATATCGCCCACATATAAGCTTCCATGTTCTATTTCTCCTTTCCCGTTTTGATGATCAAGACATTCTCATCATCGTTCCAAACCGTCTTGTAACGCTTAGCGGTTTTCTTATCCAAATCGATTCCAAGAGCGGACCCGATTTGTTTCATAAGGGAAGTCGAGGAAACGCGGCTATAGCTTTTCTTGATGGCGATTTTATAAATCGAATACTCATCCAAGTCCCCCGTTTCGACCTTTGATTTCGTAAGAGGCTTAACGATGAGGTTGCCTAGCTCGTCGATCCCGATTTGAACCATATAAGCGTATTCAATCGGCTTGGTGGCGACGATGTTTAGGTCAAGGTTGGTCTGATATAAAGAGGCCACCCCTTCCTTTTCTTTTTCAGTGAACCATTTGATTTCCATGGCTATATTTTGCAACGTATTTCAAGTTTATTCAAGAAAATTCAAGTTTATGCAAACACAAGAAAAAAACGATATAGAAAAAGCTTATTTATTTAAAGCGGCCACTACTTCGCTTTCTAAGGTTTCCTTGGATATTTCACCTTGGTGCTTGGCGCTAATTATTCCGTCTTTTCCAACGATAAGAGTCATCGGCCAAGCGGCCTTTCCGCCTAAAGCGGCGTAATATTCGTTATTCTCGTCATCTAGACCGAAATGGGATGTGAAAACATTAAGGCGTGGATCGCTTTTGATAAAGGAGTTCACTTCTTCTTCGCTATAGCCTTTTTGGTGGATGGCAATGAATTCTAAGCCTTCTTCTTTATGCTCTTCATACACTTCCCTAAAGGAAGGAAGTTCGTCCAAACAAGGTCCACACCAAGTGCCCCAGAAGTTTATGATCGACACTTTGCCCCTATTTGCGTTCACCGACCAATATCCTTCTTCTCCGTTGATTAGTTTAACGTCTTGGCTAAGGCAAAGGTCACCGACCTCGTTTCCGATTTTGGCGCCGCTTATAGCCGGTAAAACCACGTCGTTGAAGTCTTGGTCGGATATCGGGCCAACATTAGAGAGAACGACTTTGTTGTTTTTAGCGAAGGTCAAAGAGTATTTCTCTTCCTTCGCGACGCTGAATCTATTGATAAGGTCTCCGTTTAAGGTGTCGCTTGTGAAGCGAATCAAAGAGGAGGGATAGTGAGATTCAACAAAAGATGGGAGGGTGTCCTTTAAGGCATAGTTCGACACGGCGGTTACGGTGAGCTTTCCTACGTAGGTGCTCGCGTACCCGTTAAGCTTTTCTAGGTATTGGTCTTCTTGGCTTGAGAAGAAATAAACGATTTTGGCACTGCTATCCGTCGATATGTCGTATCTATTACCTTTAACGTCGACATAAGAAAAATCGTTGCAGATGTCGTTTAAAGCGAATCTAGTTTTGTTTTGGGATAAAGCCGCGTAACAAGAAACCCCGGCAAGAACAGCCGCGCACGTTACGACAATAGACCACGTAATCACCTTTTTGGCTTTGGTCTTTTTCTTTGGGGATTCGCTAGCCTCAATAACAACAGTCTTTTCCTCAACGGCCTTTTCTTCTTTGAGTTCATCTGCTTTTTTGGTCTTGAAGTATTCGATCATGTCCTGGGCCCTATAAGAAATAGCCTTTTGGGAGCAGGACTCACGGCATTCGCCGCACAAAATGCATTCGTGGTCCCCCACCGTTCTAACATCCATCTTGCAGTTGGCCACACACGCTCCGCAGTGATTGCATTTCGTCTCATCGACATGAATGCCAAGGACCGCTATCTTGTTGAATAAGCCATATAAAGCCCCTAAAGGACAGAAGAAACGACAGAAGACGCGATAGACGAAAACGCTAGATACCAAGAAGAGGCATAGTACCCCGAACTTCCAAGTGAACAACTCACCTAGCATTCCAAAGAAATCATAGTTATTCGGATTGGACAAAAGACCTATCGCCCCTTCGGCGGTGCCGACCGGGCAAATATATTTGCAAAAAGCAGGAATCGGAGTCGAAGAAGCCGTTAAGCCAAAAATGAGGGGAATACCCACTACCATGACGGCGAGTATCACATACTTAAGATAAGAAAGGACATAGGTGACTTTGCTTTTCTTTAGTTTGGGAGTGCGGATCTTATAAAGAAGTTCCTGGGCCAAGCCAGCCGGACATAAATATCCGCATATGGCGCGCCCAAACATAATCGCGTATAGGAGGATTATTCCCAAAACATAAGTGATCGTTTTTGTTTTGGCGCCGGCTAAAGCGTTTTGCAAGGATCCTAGCGGACAAGCCCCTATCGCTCCAGGGCAGGAATAGCAGTTCATGCCAGGGACGCATACGGATTTCGTGGCGCCTTCAAATATCTTCCCGGTGACAAATCCTTGAAGATTGCAGTTGAAAAGAAGGGCCGCATAGACCTGGATTATCCTTCTTCTCGAAGGTTTTATCTTAGCGAAGAAATTCTTAACCGCTCCTTTTTCCATAGCATTAACCCAGTCCTATGCATTCGGTGCAGATGGCGGAGGCTTTTTTAAGCACGTCCGATGCTTCTCCGTTTATCGATCCGACGACAATCAAAGCTATCGCGGCAGCGATTACGATTCCTCTAACAACATTGAGGGCTATTTTGTCTTCTTTTTTTAAGATGGATGTTTGCTTATCGCCAAGAGCCTTAGTCAGTTCTTTCGCCGACCTTTTAAATGAAGCGGCGCGAAGGAAAACGCTTGCTATGCCTAAACATAAGGAAATAGCCAGCCAAGGAAGGGCGTGGACCAATAAATCGATGACCTGAACGGTCGGGTCTTTGCTTCCGTCCAAGGTGTGTATTGCGTAATTGAGAAAATATATCGAATACGGGAGAACGCATCCGAAAACGCATAAAGCGATCGTGACCGACAAGATTAATAAACGTATCTTCTTTTCTTTTAAAAGAACTCCGTTATTTTCTTCTTGCGGGCCGACTATCTTTAGCAAAGCCTGATATTTGCTTCTTTCATCGACCAAGACACCATCTTTTATCGCATAGCCTTTATAGACCGAATAAACGCCGACGACGGCGACATCAAGAACGAAGACGATGATTAGGGGAAGCGCCATTAGAAGTGCCTCAACCGCTCCCTTTTGGGTGTATTTTTCAGGGGAATAGAAAAGCTTTATCGACAAAGCGATGAAGACGAAAGATAAAATGACCGCCAAACTAGAAGTCACATAAGTCATGATTTTATAAATCAGCGGTTTTCTCATACTTAGGGCTACATAATAGCCAAAAAACAATTTTTAGGAAGATTGTATCTTCCAACATAACAAAAAGGGGCCGTTTTGTTCATCTAAACGTTCACCGACAAAGAATATGCGTTTCTTCTCTTGAATTCTTTTTTCTCGACCTTAAAATCACCTCACCAAAAAAGGGGGTTCATTTATGAAGAAAAACACATTCTGTGTCGCCGTGTTAAGCACTTTGCTCATCGGGCTAACTTCGTGCGGAGGAGGTTCTTCCTCGACTATTTCTTCGATGAGTTCCCAAGGTACGTTAACCAGCAAAGAGCTAACCCTAACTTACGTTGATGGAAACCCAGTCAAAAACGCGACCATCGCCGTTAAAGACGGAACTAACATCATCTCGACGGGTAAAACTAACGAAAGCGGCAAATACACCTTCGAAGGTGAAAACAAAGCCTATACGCTTGATGTAAGTGGGATGAAAGCGGGTTACTTCGTCGAAGGGGACACCACATTCCCCGCTGATAAGAATGAATATTCGCTCGGTATCTCATCATTTGTCATCTATGAAAATATGCCCAGAACAAAAAGATATTCTAACGGGGATATCATGTATGACTTCGAATTCGAAACCACGAAAGACGAGAAGCTCTTCCTAAGCGACATCCTCCAAGAAAAAGATGTGGCCGTCATCAACTTTTGGGCCACATGGTGCAATCCCTGTATGTCTGAGTTCCAGGCTTTCAACGATGCCTACCACGGCAAAGGCGGAGACACCAGTTATTTAGATGCTATTGAGGTCATTACGGTCAACACCGACATAAGCCTCTCGCAATTAAAAACATACGAAACCACGAAACCCTTCTTCAAAGACTTCACGATGACCGTCGATAAGGGACTAGCATCCGCCTTCAGCGTTTATAGCATCCCCACCACCGTCTTCATTAACAAATATGGACGCGTGGCCAGAATCAGTGTCGGCGCCGAAACTGACTACTATGCGTGGAGAAAATACTTCGATTTATTCGTCGAAGAGCAATATGCGGGCCTCGTCACTCCTTATACAGGCAAGGCTTTAGTTGAAACGCCAGACTCCGGAGACTTATCGGCCGCCGCCTGCGCCGAAGACTTCAACTGCACCTTCAGCGCTCCCTCCGAAACATTCTGTAAAAACGTCTTCAACGATAGCAAATACGGGCAATTCATCTGGCCGTTTGTCGTTTCCGATGACGGTGATTCGATCCAAGCTTCTAACACTGGCTTTGGAAGCACCTTCGCCATGACAATTATAACTTGCCAATTAGAGGTCGAGAAAACTCTAAAAGTAGACGCTAAGATAAGCTGCGAAGATTACTTTGACGCATTAGAGTTCTATACCGTAGTGAACGACGGCTTAGGTAAATACCTAGGAAGCACAAGCGGAATCCAAGACGAATATCAAACCATCGATTTGATAACTCCCTCCAAAAGTGGGACATATCAAATCGCGATTCTATACTCCAAAGATGACTTCAGATCCGAAGGAGAAGACACAGCCTTCATCAAAAACATCAGAGTCGAGCAAAAGAAAGGACCAGCGATGTGAACCGCTGGTCCTTTTGCTTGTTTAACGATACTTATTTAAGTTTGTTCTCGGCCTGGATGATGCCGTATCCGCCATCGAGACGTTCATAGGCAACGGAGATGCGCTCATCTTCGCTATCGAGATAGACGAAGAAGTCGTGACCGAGGGCCTGCATCCTGGTGATGGCTTCGTCGAGGGTCATAGGTTCGAGGTAGATGGATTTGGTCCTGACGATTTCGTCATCTTCGGACTCTTCTTCCTCGAAGTTTTCGAAGGCGATGGACTTGCCAAGGCTCATTTTCTCCTTGGTGCGATCCATGCGGGTTTTGAGTTTCCTCATTTGGTCTTCGAGTTTGTCGACGGCCAAGTCAACTGCGGCATAGAGGTCGTTGTTGCGGACTTCGGTTCTGAAATCCATTTGTTTGGTGAAGATGGTGATTTCGACTTTGGCGCCAACTTTGTAGCTTTGGACTACGGCGCGGCACAAGACACTGTCGTCGATGACAAAGTACTTGTCCATCCTCCCAAGTTTGTTTTCGATGGCGGCGCGGATCGCGTCGGTGACATCGATGTTCTTTCCGATGATCTGATATTTCATCGTACTGCCTCCTATTCTGGCTTTCGCCTATCCATATTGTATAGCAAAAAAACAAAATGTAAGGGCTTGCAAAATTTTGTTTTACTGCTTAGAGGCGTTTTCTAAGAATTTTTTGATTTCTTCGACTTTATCTAATCTTTCCCATGGCAAATCGAGGTCTGGCCTTCCGAAATGCCCATAGTTGGCGACATCTTGATATTTCCAAGTCGGCTTGGTGAGGTGGAGAGATTCGATGATGGCGCCTGGTCTAGCGTC
Organism: Bacilli bacterium; assembly: GCA_024409055.1. GTDB lineage: Bacteria > Bacillota_I > Bacilli_A > RFN20 > CAG-826 > Alloenteromonas. The sequence goes on along the minus strand of JAKSUL010000017.1, from coordinate 13,907 downwards.
GAAGAATTTCTCGATGGCTTTCAAAATGAGGTCATCGCTATAGTGCTTCGTGTGGAAGGTACTGACGGAAATAGACATAGGTTTAGCGACGCCAATCGCGTATCCAAGCTGAACCTCTAAGCGGTCAGCCGCACCAGCGGCAACGAGGTTTTTGGCGATATAACGGGCATAGTAAGCGGCCGATCTATCGACCTTGGACGGGTCTTTGCCAGAGAAGGCTCCACCGCCATGATGGCCGGTTCCGCCATAAGTATCGACGATGATCTTTCTTCCGGTGAGACCGGTGTCGCCATGAGGGCCGCCGATAACGAAACGGCCGGTCGGATTGATAAGGACTTCAAAGTCACTATTTAATCCAAAGGATTCAGCGACCGGGATCATGATCTTTTCATGAACGTATTTCTTAAAGGCGCCCATATCGACGTCCGGATCATGTTGAATCGACATCAAAACCGTTTTGATGCGAGCTTTCTTTGGGTTGGTGTAATCGATGGTGACCTGAGATTTCATATCGGGTCTAGAACCTTTGAAGTCACCGGACTTGCGCAATGCGGTCGCCCTGCGGACTAGTTTGTGGGCGATGGAAACCGGAAGCGGCATATACCCGCTGGATTCGTTGGTGGCATAGCCAAACATGATGCCTTGGTCCCCGGCGCCTTGGTCTAAGATATCTCCCCTATCGACGCCTTGGGCGATGTCGGGGGATTGGGTCTTGACTCTGACGTCGACTTGGCAGGAATCGCAGCCGATTCCAAGTTCAGCGGAAGTGTATCCGACTTCGCGCATCACTTTTCTAGCGATGCCTTCATAATCAGGAGCCTTGCCACCAGCGATGGTGATTTCTCCGCCGATCAAAACGTACTCAGTAGTCGCGAAGACTTCACAGGCGACGTGAGCGTGAGAATCGAGGCGTAGGCACTCATCCAATATTGCGTCAGCGATTTGGTCGCAAAGCTTGTCGGGATGACCTTCGGCCACCGACTCAGAAGTAAACAAACGTTCTTCTTTCATATTCATTCTCCTTTTTGCGACAAGGAACGAAAAAGGGCCTCCCACATTTGGAAGGCACCCTTGTAAAACCGTGCTTGATCCACCGAACATCGCTCCTCCGTGGGATGGAGGCTAGTGACGAGCACTTACCGCTATAGCGGAGTTGCTAGCGCCCTGGGTACGTCACTCTTGACGGCGCTTCTTGATGTCCGACTTTTCGTCGTGGCTATATGTTAGCGATATCGAGTCCCAGTATCAAGAACAACTGTCTCTCTTTCCACTCGACACTCTCGCAAAAAAGGTAGAGTTTCTACCAAAAAAGAGATTGTTCACCTTTATTTATAATGTATAATTGACTCGAAAAAAAGGTAGAGTTTCTACCAAAAAAGAGAAAGTTATGATCGAGAGAAAAGTTTATTTATCGAAGTTAATCGCTTCAAAGGAAAACGGATTCCCGAAAGTAATAACCGGGGTCAGAAGATGTGGGAAATCATATCTTTTGTCGACGATTTTCAAAAATTACCTTATTTCAACCGGTGTTAATGAGCGAAACATCATCACATTCGCATTGGACGAAGACGAGAACGTTGCGTTAAGAAATCCAATTGAGCTGGGAAAAAATGTAAGAAAAATATGCCAAAAAAATGTCATGAATTATGTGATCATCGATGAAATACAATTGGTGGACACAATAATCAACCCAATTTACACAAACGGAAAATACATCATTGCGAAAAAAGGAGATGAAAATACCGTTTCGTTCATCGATGTAGTGTTAGGGCTGTCGAGAGAGCCAAACATAGATTTATATGTGACCGGATCTAATTCGAAAATGCTGTCGACGGACATCATTACGGAATTCAGGGACAAAGCAACAAACATAATGGTCAAGCCTCTATCGTTCGACGAGTTTTATCTCTATAGAGGCGGCGCGAAATCGGAAGCGCTTTACGAATATATGGTCTATGGCGGCATGCCACTTGCCGTGACGAAAAGCGAAGAGGACAGAAAGGAATACCTTAAATCCCTTTTCGAAAAAACCTATTTCATCGACATCCTCGAAAGAAACAAAGTTGAAAAGCCCGGCGCACTAAACGACATTTGTACAATAATTAGCCAAGAATGTGGCCAGCTTATCAATGCTACAAAAATATCTAACACATTCAAAAGCAACACAAAAGATACGGTAAGTAAAGAAACCGTTGAAAAATACATTGGCTATTTAACTGACTCTTTTTTAATCTCGGAAGCAACACGTTTCGACATAAAAGGAAGGACCGTCATAGGAGCATCGAGCAAATATTATTTCATCGATAACGGTTTGAGAAACGCAAGGCTTAATTTTGCTTTTTTCGATGAAGGCCAAATGTTAGAAAACATCGTATATAACGAGCTGCTATATAACGGCTATTCGGTAAATGTCGGAATGTTCGAAAAGGTTGAAAAAAACAAAGAAGGAAAAAGCGTGAAGAAGTCATATGAAATGGACTTCTTAGCAAAAAGAGGAATCAAACAATACTACATTCAAGTAGCCTCGAACATTGCAACGGACGAAATCAAAAGTAGAGAAATAAGGCCATTTATTGCCATAAAGGATCAAATTCAAAAAGTCTTGGTAGTAAATATGCCTTTAAATGAAACGGTAGAAGAGAACGGGTTCACCGTCATCGGAATTACGGATTTTTTGTTAAGATTCATCAAGTGATCAAGCATCGGACCGCCTAAAATTCACTTTAAATTGCCCGCTTTTGTTTTCCCTATTTCACTCCGTCTCTTCCCTTTGATTGAAGCGACGACTTTCTTAACCACGGAAGGCTTCTTTTCTTTCTTTTCTTGGTTCTCTTTGCCCCAATAAGCAAAGCACACGCAATCAGGGCCAACATGGGTTCCGATGGTAGGACCGATATGGTTGATTGCCAAAGAACCAGAGTTGACAACTCCTTTGGCGTCTTTTAAGAACGAATCGACGAATTCGGTCGTTAGTCCGGTATAGCCGACGCAGTAAGGAAGAGTCTCATCCACCCCACCGTTCTTTTGGACCATCTCGATAAGGGTTTTGTTGATAAACTTCGAGCCACGAACTTTGTTGACCATTTTGACGTGGCCGTCTATTACGGCGACTATTGGCTTTATTTTTAGGATGCCGCCCACGAAAGCGACGGCTTTAGAAATGCGTCCTCCGTATTTTAAGAAATCGAGCGTATCCAAAGACGCGATGACGCGAAGGTTGGCCGCCCTTTCGGCACATATCTTTTGGACTTCTTCGGCACTATAGCCTTCGTCGATTAGTTTTTTTGCGAGCAATACGACTGCGCGTTCACCTAAAGAAACGTTCATGGAGTCGACGGGATAAGCGATTCCTTCATATTCTTGAACAGCCAAGCAAAGGGAATTGTATCCACCGGAAAACCCACTTCCTAAAGACACGGCGATTATTTGATCTCCGTTTTCTTTGGCTTTAGCCATTTCGATTTCCCATATAGCGGGCGTCACCTGAGAAGTCTTAGGAAGATCGTTATTAGACTTAACGTCTTTCAAGAATTCATAAAATTGGGTTGGGTTTAAATCCACCCCATCTAGATAATCTTTTCCTTTGATTCGCACATTGATAGGCAAAACAGTGATGCCCAAAGAGGCGGCCTCTTCTTGCGAAATATCGCATCCAGAGTCAGTTAGGATTCTAATCATTTTCTTTACCTCGAAACAAAACGAGTTGCCTAGTTGGCGGAAGCATGCCCTAATAACGGGCTCAACGCATTATTGACCGATAATAAGAAAAATCAAACATTTTAGTAATAACATCAATTTTTTCGACAATTGTATAAATTGTTCTCGTCGCGTCTAATCTTTTTCGATAATATTTTCGACGTTGTCTCCAACCACACTTAGAGTTTTAGCGTTTAGATATTCTCATTATCCCACATAAAAACTCGTCACAAATAACTAGAGGTGTTGTGGCAAACATTATTCTTGTAGCACAAGTTTATATAAACTCGAGCGTTCCTCTTTCGGATGCCCTTCCCTCAAAAATTTTTCGACTATCGGCATATAACGCTGAATCAACATTTTTACTTCAACATAGGGGTAATCTTGTGATGGCGTACAATTAATAATCCGATCATAATATCCCAGAAACGAGATTAGGGATCCATCCTCCAAGGATTCAAATACTATTTTTCCATTTTGTTTGTTAAAAACTTTGTAATAGTAAAGCGTCGCTAACGACTCGAGTATTTCCATTTCCTTGGGTTTTGGCCTATAAATCACGTATTTCGAACCATTTCCGTACCACAAATAATCAATGCTTACTTGATAAAGACCGGCAAAAGTTGAGAGGGTGTATATATCTGGCGAGCGCTTTGAATTTTCGTATTCGCTAATTTGACTTTTTTGAATCCCAGTAAGCCTGGAAACTTCATTCAAAGAAAAATGCATTTCTTTTCTTGCGAATCTTAATCTTCCGCCTAATTCTGGATTTACGTTTTTGTCATAAGTTTTCATAATTTTCGGTTCACTTTTGAGACAACTCTGTTTTAAGGCAACTTTCTGAAGCCGACACGCAATTTTATTGTTTCGTCATAAGCAGAAAGGAGAAAAATAATATGCCATGCAAAATAGGCGGTGGAAACCGCCCCCAGTCATACGACCCATCAAACGGTAAATACGGCTATCCGCTTGAAAACAAAGACAACGGAACAATGCAGTATCAAGGCCATAACACGCTTACAATTTCACAGAAAAACGCGATTAAAAAAGCAAGGAATCAAATCTACGATCATCTAAGATGTAGCGAATATGAAGCGATAATAATCGAAAAGAATGGTGGCCACATTTTAAAGGAATCAGGCGAACCATATGACCATATCCAAGAGGTAGTTAACGCCCTAAAAGGGCTCAAGCAGCAATGTGAATCAATCGAAAGATCGTTGCATAATCCGTTTCTTTCAACGCGCATATCAAAATATCTTTCTCAAAATCTTAAACATTTCAAAAAAACATATAATAAGTTCATCGATATATTAGGAGGAGAGCATATATGAAAAGAGAACCGACTTTAATGGAAATATACGGCGAGAAGCCTACCGCCGCTTCTCCAATGACCGGTTTGATTGAAAGATGCAATGTGGCTATTGCTAAGCCGATATCCAAACTAAACATCGAAGAGATTTGCACGTTCGTAAGGCAAGGTTTTTACAAAGAAGTTATTGCACCCATCGCAATTTCTAAGCTCGAAGAAAAAATCGAGATTGGAGGGGATTGGGACGCCGAACTTATCCAATCGATCGCTTCGTCAAAGGAAGGTTATTTCTCAGCGGAACAAATTGAAAAAATTCGAGTAATCATAGGCTCCTACTCGCGGGAAGAGGTCCTTGCTCGCATTGCCAAAGAAGATGGTTTGGAAGATGCGTTTAGCGTAGTGAAAACAATCGAAGCAGAGATAGAAAATACCAGAAGAAAATTCGGCTTCTAGATTCCGAAAATTTCTTTGTGCCTATTCTCTATATCTCTATATGTTTTGACATAACATTTGAAGAAGCCTTTCGTGTCTTCATTGATTATTCTTTCCGGAAGAGGGTTTTTCGAAATCTTTTCTAAATCATAGGGGCCATTGACTCTCCACCCTTCCAAAAAACCGATACGTATCGCGTCTTTTGGACAATTAAGCGAGCATCTCATGCACATAAGGCAGTTGTGTTTGAATTTGATGTTCCCTTTTTTGTTATAGGCGATGTTTTGGGTCGGGCAATTCTTAACGCAGATGCCACATTTAACGCACTTGGTTTTATCCACTCGATAGAAGAAAGAGTTGATGTCCCCTCCGGCAAATTGAATCGAGACCATCTGGGTGATGAAACGATCAATAAAACGGTATTTCTTTATATTCGGAATGTTCCCAGTCACTTCGTAAAGAAGAATGTCCAAAAGCTTGTCATCCATTTCAATCATTTCGCGAATAAGATCGTCTTCGAATCGAAAATGAATGTTATATGGCATTATGAAATGGTATTCGTTGGAGACCACTGCCCCATCTTTTTTTAGTTTCTTTACCAAGCCTTTTGAAGAAGCATCATTGGCCGAATATGTCTCTCCGGAGTTTTTGTAGATGAACGTTTTTAATCCTTTTGGGAATTTTTGTTTCCTCACAAACTTCAAAAATGGCCACGGGGCATTGAAACCGTATATCGGATAGCCAAGACCAAGCAAATCGTATTTCGAATAATCCAGAGGTTCGATTTTTAGTGGATTTATCTCATATAGATCGACTTCATGACCTTCGTTAACAAACCTCGCTTTTAGGCGGTTAGACAAAAAACGGGTGTTGTAGGTGCCGGTGTAATAAAGAAGAAGGATTTTCATTTAGGACAATGGTAACAACAGAATAGCCGTCCGCAATAGCGTCTTTATCGACGTCCATGATTATTCCATTTACGAAAAATGCAATTTGTTGCAATTTTAGGAAATAGGATTGGCAATAAAAGGCATATCCAATATAATTCATTTACGAAAAATGCAATTTGTTGCAATTTTAGGAAATGTATGGAAATTAAACGTGAAAAATACTTATTAGATTTAATATCGAGGAAAAACAATGGACTCGTGAAAATCATCACCGGGCTAAGAAGATCCGGCAAATCATATCTTCTGTTCAATATTTTCTATAGATATTTATTGAGCGATGGCGTGATGGAAAACAACATAATCCGCTTTGCCTTTGACGTTGATGAAGACATCGAGAAATTAGATAAATACTTTCCAGAAGAAGAGACGAAGATATACGAAAAAGGAAAATCCTCCTATAAGGTAAACTCCAAAAAATTTCGCGCTTATTTAAAAGACCTAACCAACGAAAACGAACGTTTTTATATTCTTTTAGACGAGATCCAAAACCTTGAAAACTTTGTCGGAACCTTAAATGGCTTGCTAAGAAAAAACAATTTTGATGTCTACGTTACTGGGAGCAATTCCAAGTTCTTATCAAGTGACATTGTCACTGAATTTAGAGGAAGGGGCGATCAGGTTCACGTCTATCCTTTGTCCTTTAACGAGTTCTATCAATATAAGGGCGGGGACTTCTCTAGCGTTTACGAAGAATATTCCCGTTTCGGCGGAATGCCTTTAGTGAACGCGTATTCGACCAACGAACAAAAATCTTCATATTTAAAAACATTGTTTGAAGAAACTTATCTAAAAGACATATTGGAAAGAAACAAAATCGAGGACAAAACGTCATTGGGGTTACTTTTGGACGTCGTTTCTTCTTCGGTCGGTTCATACACGAACTCAACAAAGCTCGAAAAAACGTTTAAAAGCGAATTGGGAATAACCTACAGTCATCAAACCATCGACAATCATTTAAACTGTTTCATTGATGCGTTTTTGATCAACAAAGCAACTAGATACGACGTAAAAGGGAAAAAATACTTATCCGCTGGATACAAATATTATTTCTCAGATATGGGCTTAAGGAACGCAAGGCTTAACTTTAGGCAGCAAGAAGCCACTCACATAATGGAGAACATTATTTATAACGAACTTCTCTATCGTGGCTATAACGTAGATGTTGGCGTTGTTGAAACGTACGACAAAAACAAAAACGGGAACAATGTGAGAAAACAAATCGAAATCGACTTTGTGGTTAATCAAGGCGACAAAAGGGTATATATCCAATCCGCCTATTCCATGCCCGATAAAGAAAAATACAACCAGGAAAAGCAGTCGTTAATCAAAACCAATGACGCATTTAAAAAGATAATCATCGTGAACGACCCCATTATGTCTTATTCAAGCGAAGATGGGATTGAGATCGTTTCGCTTAAAGATTTTCTTATCGGAAAATATCAGTTTTAGCAGTCAACCATTAACGTTCGTTGTCGCCGTCTTTTAAGAATCCGGTGAAAGGGTCGCTGGAATCCATCGTCACTGTGAGGTTGTCGGATTTGTTTTTGAATTTCTCTGGATTATTTCTAAACTCTTCGGGAGAAACTCCATACGTATTCTTGATCATATGGTAAAGAGAGCGATATTCGCTTAGCCCGACTTCCACCGCTATTTGGGTGAAAGACATATCGGTGTTTTTAAGAAGCTCTTCCGCTTTGACTAAGCGAAGGTAGTAAAGGTATTCGCGCATCGTTTGGCCCGTCTTTTCTTTGAATAAGCGTTCCAAATGGTTTTTCGAATAGTGCATGCTTTTGGTGAGCTTTACCAAAGATATCGGGGTCGAGTAATTGTTTTCTAAATAAGAAATGAGCTGGGAAACTGGCCCCTCCGAAGGTTCTGACGGTCTTTGATGGGCGAACAAAGAAACATCTGATAAGAAGGAATACAAAACATTGCTGGTCGAAGCCTTGGCGGACAAAGTCTTCTTTCTCATCAAACGACAAAGGTTTTTGATAACGGGTTCAATTTTAGACTGAGGGAAGCCGTGGATGATCGTGTACTTTTGATGGGTGAGGTTCTTGAAAAAGGAGTTCACGACATCGTTGAAATACATATGGATGAAAAAGAATTCCCATTTTTGACCCGGGATTGCCTTTAAGGCGTGATAGTAATAATTGGAGCAAATCAAAAGATCCCCTTCCTCTAAAACAATCTCTTCATCCTTAAGGTGAAGGAGTCCTTTCCCCGAGGAAGTGTAATTAACCATCAAAATGAGGTTATTCTTCGTTTCGTTCCAATAAGAAGGGCCCACTTTTTGAAATCCTGCGATTTGAGGTGAAATCAAAAATGGTACTTCGTTGTCTTCGTCATAGTTATAAACGGTATAGCTACCGTCTAAAAAGTCGTCTACATAACTTCCGAATGTGGTTTCTTTCATATCGAATGGTGCCTAATTGCATATAGATTATATACCAAGCTATTGTGAATCTTCATCATGAGTTTTATCGTTTCCTCAAAGAGGATCACATATGAATCATGTTAGTTTTCACAGGGAGGACTACCCCCGCCCTCAGTTTGTTCGCCAGTCTTTTATCAATCTAAACGGCAATTGGAGTTTCGCCTTTGACGACGATGACGTCGGAACAAGTTTGGACTACTGCTCCAAAATACCGGCCAAAAAGAAAACAATCGTCGTTCCTTACGCTTATCAAACCAAAAATAGCGGAATTGAAGACGAGTCTTATCACCCGATCGTTTGGTATTGGAAAAAGGTGCGTTTCGGTGCTAGAAAAGAAAACGAAACCATCCACCTTAATTTCGAAGGTTCCGACTATAAGACCTCCGCTTATATCGATGGCAAATTCGTCGGATGTCACGAAGGTGGATACGTCCGTTTCCATTTCGACATCGGCGACTACGTCCCTCAAGAAGGCGGCGAAGTCTTGATCGCTTTGAAAATTGAAGATGATAACGACGCTTATCGCCCAAGGGGCAAACAATCTTGGAAAAAGCCTTGGGGTTGTTGGTACATCCCGACCACCGGTTTATGGAAGACCGTTTGGGCGGAAGTTATCTCAAAGACCCACATCAAAGGCGTTTTGATCACCCCGAATAGGAACGCCATATCCTGCGAATGCGAATATGAGATCGAAAAATACGGTCCAAACCTTTCTCTCGAAGCCGTCGTCACATATAACGGAATCAAGATTTCCAGGTCTATGCACCGTCTTTTCTCCAACAAAGGAAGATTCGAATTAGATCTCACCTGCCACGAAGAAGGATTTAAACGCTGCTATTGGGCCCCCAATTGGCCGAATATCTACGAAATCGAATTCCGCCTATATTCCGGAAACGAGCAGATGGATGTCGTTAACTCCTACACCGCTTATCGTATTTTTGAAACCAATAACGACCGCTTCTTGCTTAACCATAACCCGATCTATCTTCGTTTGGTCCTTGAACAAGGTTACTTCAGGAATTCCGGCATGACCTATGAATCCGAAGGCCAAATGATCAAAGAGCTTCAGCTCATTAAATCCATGGGCTTCAACGGCCTTAGGATGCACGAAAAAGTCGAAGACGAGAGATTCTATTATCTTTGCGACATCATGGGCATATACGTCTCCTGCGAAATGCCTTCCCCCTACTTATACGATTACACGACCGTCTCCTCCACTATCAAAGAATGGGTCGACGTCGTTAAGCAAAACTACAATCACCCGTCCATTGTCTTCTGGGTCTGCGTCAACGAGTCTTGGGGTACGCCCGATATCAGGACCGACAAGAAGCAGCAGGCCTTCGCCGAAGCGATGTATAAGATTGTAAAATCAGTCGATCCGATCCGCCCTGTCGTTTCTAACGATGGCTGGGAGGCGCCCGAAACCGATATCTGCACTTTCCATAACTATTCGCAAAACCCGAACGACATCGGAAACTTCTATCAAAAGATGGATGATGTTTTGTCCGAGAAGAACTTCACGGTCAATATGCAGATAAGGGCTTCTTTTGCCGAAGGGCACTCCTACAAAGGCCAGCCGATAATGATTGACGAATTAGGCGGCGTCGCCTATAAAAATTCCGACGGCGAATCCTGGGGATACGGAGTCGTTTCCTCCGAAGAGGAATACCTTAAGAGGGTCGACGGCATCATCAAATGCATCGTCAAGAACGATCGCGTCGCCGGATTCTGCTACACGCAGATCACCGACGTCGAGAACGAGCAGAACGGCTTAGCCGACATCGACCGCAACCCGAAAGTCCCCGTGGAGGCGTTAGCCAAGATTTTCACGCAGGATGGCAAAGAAAAGTTCTAAGAAAGAAAAAACATTCCTTCCCATTTCTAGAAGGAAACAGATTGGGTTCTTCCTAAAAACGAATTTAGGACTCCTTTTCCGTTTGTCTTTGATTTTGTTTTGCTTCGCATTGCCCGCATTGGCGTCAATGTTTGTCTATTTGACGTTTGAAGGGGCCTTGCTAAGCCAATACGCTTCCGATTCTTCCGCCCAATGGACCAACGTCATGGCGTTTAGAAGATTAATGGGTCTATTGATGATCCCTTCAGCTATGGTTTTATCTATCGGCATCGCCGGAGCGTCTAGAGTTTATCGCCGGCTCTTATTTAACGAAGGCGTTTTCCTTCGCGAAGATTTCATAATCGGAATCAAAAAGAACTGGGGTGGATGCTTAGGTAAAGCTTTCTTGTCTTCTTTAATTTGCTACGCCTTATACGCTTCCATGACTTTCTTTGGGCCTGACGCAATTTCTTATTACTTATTCCTTTATATATTGGTCGGTGTTTTATTCTTGCTAATCATCACAGCCAATATGTATTTCGCTTTCCTTAACGATCTTTATAGCGATCCCTTCATCAAGAAAATCGGTGTGTCTTACGTCTTGTCGTTTAAGGATCCCGTTTCTTTCTTTTTGGTAGCTTCTCTTACTTCCGTTCCTCTTGTGATCTTGTTTTACATAGACGGCTTATCTTTCTTAGTCACCGCGATAATCTTGGTGGTCTTCACCATCTTTTATCCCTTTATGGGTTTATCTATCGGAGGGTTAGTATCCTCCGCCTCATCCGCCAAAGTCGCCGATGAAGCCATCAACAAAAAGTACTTCCCCGATTTTTATAGGAAGGGATTATTTAATGGAGATTCATTAAGATGAGTGTCTTTGAAGCAAAGAACATATCGTTCTCCTATCCAAAAACGAGAAAAGAAGGGCCTATAAGCGTCCTTTCGTCTTTATCCTTCTCTTTAGCCGAAGGGGAAAGAATCGCGCTTCTAGGGCCGTCAGGATGCGGCAAAACCACTTTGCTAAAAGTGCTTGCGGGATTACTAGACGCCGATGAAGGCGAATTCTTAGAAAACGGGGTAGACGTTCTCCCTATTCAAGTTAGAGATAGGAACGTGGCCTACGCATTCCAAGAGCCTTTCTTATATCCGAAAATGTCCTTATACGCCAACCTCATGATGGCTTTATCGGGATATAAGCTAACTAGAGACGAAAAGGACGCCTTGGTGAAACAATGCATAATCGACTGCGGGCTCACCAATTTCATAAATCTACCTATGAAATATTTGTCCAAAGGCGAACAGCAAAAAGTCGCATTAGCCAGGGCCTTAATAAGAGAGCCATCTCTTTTCTTAGCCGATGAGCCCTTCTCCGCTTTAGATTCAGAAACAAAGAAAGAATGTTTCGCCCTAATGGATAAATGGGCCGAAAAAGGGAAGACTTCCATCATCTATTGCACCCATTACGAGTTAGACATCTTCCACTTCGACCACGCTTACCGAATGGAGAATGGTAAGTTGACGCAAATCAAATAAGGCAGACCGCCAAAGTCTTTCTAAAGCCACTATTCTGATTTTATATAGCCCTATATAACCGGCTACGGCAATTATTTCAGCGTCATACCATATTTAGGCATGCATATTCTTTGTGCCTCGGCAAAAGAACTCACGAATTTTTACGCTTTTTCTCGAGTAATTCTTTTAACCTTTTCAAATGTTCCGGAATTAAAAGATCGTCAACGATACTCAATATCTCGTCGAGAGTAATGGCAATACTGCTATTAACTCCCAACTTATTTTTATTCGCTTGTTTAATCGCCAAAAGATATTTTTCGATATTTTGGTCTAACGCTTCTTTAACCACTGTATTCATTTCTTCTAGAACCGTTTTTTCTTTGGCGTATTTAGAGCCAGGGTATAAAACAGCGTAAAGGCAGCAAACATAAGTCGTTTTTGATGTGCTCTTAAAAAATATTGCGACATCTCCGTTATGCAAAATTTTCCATTCGTCCTTGCTTTCGATTAGCGAAGTGTTTTCTATTGATCCAGCAATTAGCTTTTGCCCCGAACACCTGCCCTCAATGAAATAATATCGTTCTGGTTTAACTGTGATTACAGGCGCCAAAGTGTTATCGACAAAAATACGGTATTCCCTTTCATAAGACCAATCTTTGAATTTAACAAAGGAGTAGATGATGTTTTTTAGTAAAGGAATTTGTTGTTCATTAAATAATATCGATAATGTCTTAATAAAAAATGACGAAGGCATGAAAGACACATAGCGAACATCTCCGACCACTATCGTTGAATTCGTGGATGTTTCATCGATGGTTTTCACGACGTTTTTTAAAGAGTATTCCAAGCAAATGCCCTTCAAACAATCGGCATAATGAACCCACAATAAAATATTGGTATATTCCCTAGCGCACGAAAAAATACGATTATTATCTTTCTCTTTGTATCCAAGACATTCAAAAGGGTCATTTAACTGATTGAATTTCGGAAGATAAAAATCGCCGTTTAACGCAGAACTTGTGTTGCGTAAGAGGCAATCTATCGTTCCGTCTTCTTTCGTTTTATATAGTTGACGATACTTAAAAAGTTTTATGTCTTCGATCTCATCGAGCTTTAGTTCATTAATGGACACGCTTATGAAATGAGCGTCAAATTGATTAACAAATGCAACACCATCGATTTCTGACGGTTTTATTATTCTGAAGCATTCGCTGCCATCATATAAATAAACGACTTTTTGATTAGCGTTTATTAAGCTTTGAATAACCAGTCCAACTTTTTGATTCTCAACAACGGTTAAATCAACACTGTATTCGTATCCGTCTTTTTTTACATTGAAAGGGAAAATAAAGCCAAATTCATTAGAATCGGATATTGACAGTTCAGAATGTCCGCCAGCAAATACTTTGTAGCATATTTGTTTCCTTGATTCGTTTACAAAAGATTCAATAGTCAAAAATCTATTTTTCTTAAACTCTCTAGGACGTATTTGATCTAGTTTCGTTTCCTGAATAAACATTTTTTTCATATTCATCGTACCAAGCATCACAATCGCCGCGCGGTTTTCATTGCCGCTTCGATTAATAAGTGCGCCTTTCCTTTATTCTACTTTTTTTCACCGCCTCCTTTATTTGGATTGGAGGCGGTGATTTTTGATTCTTTGATTATCGCTCCGTGAACTACGCGATGGTTATCGAAAGGCCGGGGCGCACACTGCCGTACGAGGCGCTGACG
>JAKSUL010000016.1 GCA_024409055.1 Bacilli bacterium | reverse complement strand
TTAAGCAAGGTTAAATGCAACATATACGCTTCTAGCGTAAATTGTCCTGCATAGGAAATAGGCTTGCTCCATTTAGCTCTGGAAATTAGACCTGATACCCCAAGAATGGTGATGGTGCCGCCTAGGCAAGCTAGATAATAGATTGGTAAATGCTCTAACCTGTTAATTCTGATAAATGGCTCGTTGAAGCAGGAGGCCAAAATAACGATCAATAACCCCGCGATAAGGAAAGATAATTCAAGCCACCAAGTCTTTTTCTTGTCCCATATCTCTCCGACCCATATGCCCAAAACAAAGAAAGGCGTGTAGTAAATAAATAGGTCATATCCTAGGAAAAGATCGCTATAAAGAACCCACGTGTTCCTTAGAATTATCATTACTACATATCCGATTGCGATAAATGAGGTGCAGATTCCCTTCTTTATCCATTTGTTCTTTGTCGGAATCGCTAAGCCTAAATCAAGGAGCAAAACTAGCCATGACAAAATCCACAAAACCCAAAGTCCATAGGATGGATTATCGAGGAAAGCTCCAAAAGCATTGGAGAAATCACTCCACTGGCCATAAAACCAAACTCTAAACGCCAAGAACCAAATAATGGGAAGAAAGTAGGCAAACCCTCTTTTTAATATATCGATAACTAGTCCTAGGGGAGTGAGGCAATTTCTTCGCCCGTGGCTACTTCCCGATAAAAAGAAGAAAACGGGCACTCCCAATACGAGCAAAACGGAGGATCCCCATCCATCGACGTATCCTGGAAGCGTTCTTTGGAGAACGTGGGTGATTATGATGAAAAGCATGGCGATGGCTTTCGCCACGTCCATTGCCTTATTTCGTTCTTTGCCTTGCCCCATATTCGCATTATAAGTGGCGACGAAAAAAGATATAAGTTTTTCCCTTTGTTCGCTTGGATGAGCCCGATAATGATAACGAAGCCCAGGTGGACTTCGTTATCGTCGAATGATTTTTAGAAGATTATCTCTTCACCTTCAAAGGCGAACCTGGAAGAGTAATAGGCTTTGCATAGGTCTAGCATCGCTTTCAAATCTTTGGTGCCAAGGGTCTCGACCGAGGAATGCATAGCAAGTTGAGCGATTCCGATGTCGCAGGAGAGCATGGAGACTTCTGAGTTGGAGATATTTCCCAAAGTGGATCCGCCTCTGAGGTCGGCCCTGTTTGTGAATTCTTGTATCGCGATGTTGTTATCTTTGGCGATGGATTTGACTAGTGAAGCGCTTAAGGCGTCAGAAGTGTATTTCTGATTGGCATTATATTTGATGACGACGCCTCCGTTTAAGATGACCGGAGACCCGGAGAGTTCGGGGTGGTTTGGATGGTTGGCGTGAGCGTTATCGATAGAAAGCATGAAGCTTCTCGCTACTGCTTCTTCGTAATCTTGATCTAATGCATAGGCGATGCGTTTGAGGGTTTCTTGCAAGAAAGTGCTGTTGGCACCTTGTCTAGTGAGGCTTCCGACTTCTTCGTTATCGAAACAAACGTATACGGGGACTCCGGCTCCTCCTTTTGCCGCCATGAAACCTAATAGAGAAGAATAAGCGGATGTGAGGTTATCTTCTCGTGGAGCAAGCAAGAACTCTTTGTTGATGCCGGTTATCCTCGCGTCTTCGCGGACATAGAGGAACAAGTCATAAGAAAGGATTTCTTCGTCTTCCCTGACTTTGGCCTTTTTGGCTAACCACTTATTGAAATCAAATCCTTCTTGGAACTCTCCAATGACTGGAATCATATCGCTTTTCGGGTTGAAGGCGCGTCCTTCGTTCACGCTTCTATCGAAGTGGATGCAGACGCTTGGAATCGTCATTAAATCTTCATCGATGTCGATTATTTTGGTGTAGATTTTTCCTTCGCCCTTAATGACTAAACGCCCAGAAAGAGAAAGAGGACGGTCCAACCAGGAGTGGTAGATTCCTCCTCCGTAAGGCTCGACTTGGAGCTGCATGGTTCCGCAAGAAACGGTTATTGGGTTCGGCTTTACCTTAAAGGAAGGGGAGTCGCTATGACTGGCGGCGACATGGAAGGAAATCTTTTCTTCTTTTACTGGGATTTTGAACGCAATGATGGAGGATTGGTTTCTCATCACGTAATATCCTTTGCCTTTTTCTAGGCTATAAGGCTTCTTTTCGTCTAAAAGAACATACCCGTTGTCATTTAATTCTTCGGCGATGACTTTCGTGGCGCCGAAACTAGAGTGGGATTTATTTAGCATCCCGATTATTTTTTCGATCTGGTCCATATTGATACCTCGGAATCATTATAGCCGCCAAAAATAAACATTCATTGTTTATATTGGTTTGGTTATTTGATTTAGAAAATCCAGGGCGATATTTCATCGCCTTTAACCTTGAATGCCTTTTTGGCTAATTTTGCGAGAGGGAGATCATTATCGGAGTCGCTATAGAAGCACTCTATTTCGCCATCAGGATATTGCTTTTTGAATGAAGTGACTTTCCCCTCCCCTTTATTTAAATGGAGTAGTTTATAACTTTTTGGTTCAAGCTCAGTGGCGATTAAGTTCTTAAAACCCAGTCTTCTTTGGATAGGTTCTAATATGAAACGCGGAGTCGCGCTGCTGATGACGTCGTCTTCTTTGCGGATCTTTTTATAGAAAGGTTTGATGTATTTTTCGTTTTTATCCCAGAAATCCTCTAAGAATGCCTCTAGGTCTTTTATGTCGTCGCAAATCCAATACAGGCCCTTTATTTTTTCAAAAAAGACCTCGTCGCCCTTGCTTGTTATATCAAGAAGCATCTGCTTGTGCTCTGATTTGACTTCATTTGATTCTAGAAGCGCGCGGCAAAATAAAACCTCGCTGTCGAAATAAAATATCGTTTCGTCGAAGTCGTATACATTCATATGTGAAATATGATGAGCCAAAACAGTCATAAACTCATCCTTTTTAATAAATCACTTTTGTTATGCACCACCATTTGCCAAAAACCCGTGATCTCCCGAGGATTCCTTTTTACTTTTTTCGCGATATTACAAAGGCTCGCTGGCGTTGTTTCAACAATCCTCGGGAACCGGGGATTTTTTCGTATGCATACCAGCCTGCAAAAAGGTGCAATTAATGGAAACCAAAAACCTGCAAAAAGGTGCAATTAATGGAAGTCAAAAACTTGCAAAAAGGTGCAATTAATGAATAATATATGAGTATGAAAAGGAAATATTTAGCAGATTTATTGAAATGGAAGAATAACCCAAGACGAAAACCTTTAATGATTTGGGGAGCCAGGCAAGTAGGAAAATCATATTTGATTAAAGATTTGTTCGCTGATGTTTATTTTGCGAACCACTACTTGAGGATCGACTGTTCTTCGGACTCATCGTTCACCGATTTCGTTTTCAAAAATACAGACCTTGAAAAGGTTCTGAAATTTATCTCAATCAATTACAACATTCAAATATGCGAGGAGACTTTGTTGATTTTCGATGAGGTGCAAGAATGTCTTCCCATTGTCAGTTTGTTGAAACAGTTTTGTGAATCTCGGAGAGAAATACCGGTCATTGCTACTGGGTCGCTCGTAAGGACGAAGATCAAAAGACAGACCTCTAAAAGAGGAAAATTCGCAAAAAAGAATTTCTTGTTTCCGGTCGGAAAGATTAATCAATTAAATATTTATCCGATGACTTTTGATGAATTTTTGATGAACTATAAGCCAAATCTATTTCAGGAAATCAAAGATTCATTTGAGAGCGGTCGCGATATTGGCGATTTGCATCAAACGTGTCTATCGGTCTTTAACGAATACGTTGCCATAGGCGGAATGCCGGAAGTCATCGATACTTATATAGATGAGTCTTATGGCAAGAATCCAAACGCATTAAATGAGGCGCGTTCCATTTTAAGAGACATTTATACGGACTATCTCGATGACATGAGCCTATATCAGGCTTCCCCTGAATCTGTTATCAGAAGTAAAGCGATTTTCGAGAACATTTACAGCCAATTGAATAAAGAGAGCAAGAATTTCAAATGCTCGTTGATTGAAAAAAACTCAAAAACAAGAGACATGATCGCCCCGATTGATTGGCTGACGACCGCGCGCGTCGTGTCAAAGTCTTGCGAGATCAAGGAGAAGATTTCTGTTCCTTTGGTTTCCTCGAACGAATCTCTTTTCAGACTCTATCTTGCTGATGTAGGTGTTTATGGTTTACAAAGCAACCTAAGTTCTAATGAGTTCGCATCTTCGCTATATGGCGAGTTCTCAGGATATTTTTACGAAAACTATTTGGCCACTGAATTGGTCGCCAGGGGTTACAAACTATTTTACTGGAAGGGAAAAAGAGACGCCGAGTTGGAATTCGTTATTGAGATGAACGGAAGATTAATACCGTTTGATGTCAAAAGGAACAAAGGCTCCCTCAAATCCTTGGATGAATTCAGAAATCACAACAAAAAGGATATAGCCGTAAAGGTGTCGTCCGGTAGATTGGGATTTGATAAGGATAATTTAGTGCTGAACATTCCATTTTATTTCGTGCCATTCTTTTTGGATGGTTTGCAAAAAGGTGAAATTAATGAATCATTACTTTCTGACAAAAGGTGAAATTAATGAAATATGAAATTGAAACGATTTATATGTTGAATCGTTAGGATAGCCTTTTTCTCTTATTACTATTCCTTTTTTCATTTAAAATAATGAAACCTCGATTTCTTTTCCCGAGGCTTTGCGGAGGTTTCGAATGATACCTGATGTACCGATGGACCAGTGGTGGTCCTGGATAATTTGCGTAGTTTGCTTAGGTGTTGGCGTCATCGCCCTTTGGAAGTGCAGCGATATGCTTGTCGATGGCTCTTCCTCAATCGCCAAAAAGCTCAAGGTTTCTTCGATGATTATTGGACTAACGGTCGTCGCGTTTGGAACTTCATGCCCCGAGCTTGCCGTATCGGTCAGCGATTCAATTACGTGTCTCCTTAACGGCGGATATGCAAACGTTGCAATAGGCAATGTTGTCGGATCCAATATTTGCAATATCCTCATCGTCCTCGGTATTTCGGCCATCTTCACCCCGATCGTAATCGATAAATCCACTCTAAAAAAAGAGTTCCCAATAATGCTAGCCGCTACGGCTTTGTGCGTCTTCTTCACCCTTGTGTTCCCAAAGATCGTCGATGGCGTTAGCGTCAATGCCATCCTCCGCTGGGAAGGCGCCATTTTAGTGGCCGGAATTGTTGCATACGTCCTTTATCTTGTCATTTCCGCTAAAAAGCAGCAGGCACAAGCCAAACTTGAAAAAGGGGCTTCTTTGGAAGATGAAGAAGGCGAGACCCTTCCGATTGGAAAAGCCATCCTTTTCACTGTTTTAGGCTTAGTTGGCGTCATTATTGGTGGCGAAGCCGTTGTTTACGGCGCTAAAAACATGGCGACAGGCATCGGAACCGCCGCCGGCCTAGACAAAAACTTAGTCGAATCGTTGGTTGGTCTTACTATTGTCGCCGTCGGAACTTCTCTCCCTGAACTCATCGTTTCCGTCAGCGCAGCCAGAAAAGGCGAAGTCGATATGGCGTTAGGAAATGTTCTTGGAAGCAACATCTTCAACATCCTTTTTGTTCTTGGCATTGGTTCCGTCGTCAATCCTCTTACTGTTGGAAATCAGATTTGGATCGATCTTGTTGCAATGTCGGCTTCCGCTGTCCTTCTCTTTGCTTTCGCTTTCACCGGGAAGCTCAGGAAATGGCAAGGCTGGGTGTTTGTTGCTCTATATGCAGGGTATGTCGCCTATTTAGTTACCCGCACCATAGTCGGAGCCTAATAAAATACAAAAATAGATAAGCGGACCACGTTGGTTCGCTTTTTCTTTTAAAAAGAAATTCCATATTCACAAAATAGGAATATCATTGTCGCCGTTATGGTTTGGACACTAGTGATATCGATAACCTCACTCTTAGCGATGATCGTGCTTGTCGCATTATCGTCGACCAAGGTTTTGAAACATGTGAAGTTTCCGCTCTATCTCATTCCTCTTGTTGTCGGGGCGATTTTGCTATGCTCTTTCGGCTTTGCTTCAATCGACGGAATAAAAGATGCCTTCATATCGACCTCACCCGTTAATCCATTAAAGATATTGGCACTATTTATTTCGATGGCGTTCCTTTCCATTTATTTGGATGAGTTAGGTTTCTTTTCCTTCTTGGCCCATAAGGCGGTCGGAATCACAAAAGGAGGGCAACTCCCTCTTTTCTTGATCCTCTACGCTTTGATAACGGTTTTGACCATATTCACCAGCAACGACATCATCATCCTCACCTTCACCCCGTTCCTTGCTCACTTTTGCAAAAGGGCGAAGATTTCACCTCTCCCGTATTTGTTCGGTGAGTTCATCGCCGCCAATACCTGGAGCATGCTCTTCATAATCGGCAACCCCACCAATATTTATCTAGGGACCTTCGCTAATATCGCTTTCTTTGAATATTTCAAGACGATGGCCATTCCGACTCTTTTCGCCGGAACCGTGTCTTTCCTTTTTATCCTTTTGTTATTCCGCAAAAAGCTCAAAGAACCGCTTGACCCATCTCTAGAAGAAGTCGAGCCGATTAAAGAAAAGACGTCTTTGATCATCAATCTTATTTGCTTATCTGTGTGTGTCGTCATGCTTGCCATCTCCTCTTATATTGGAATCGAGATGGTTTATGTTTCGGTTGGGGCATTCTTGGTTCTTCTTATCGCCGAAATGATCCATGGCATTGTTAGTAAAAGATGCTTCGCCCATATTGGTCACTCATTCAAAAGATTGCCGTATCAGGTCATCCCTCTTCTTATTTCTATGTTCGTGATTGTTTTGTCTTTGAAAGAACAGGGAATAAGTTCCCACTTTGCTTCTTTCTTAAGCCAAGGAGATTCGATTTGGATGTATGGGACGTTCTCCACTTTGTTCTGCAATCTTATGAACAACATCCCTATGTCAGTCTTCTTTGCCTCGTTATGCACGAACGAAACGCAGATATACGCATCCGTCATCGGGTCGAACATTGGAGCGTTCTTAACTCCGTTAGGGGCTTTAGCGGGCATTATGTTCGTCTCGCTTTGCCGCAAAGAAAACATCGAAGTATCTTTTTTCCAGTTCTCGAAGGTTGGGTGTCTAGTGGCGATACCGACTTTAGTTGCCGCGCTTTTAGGATTAATGATTGTCGCTTAAAGAAAAACCCTTCTAGTTAAGAAGGACCTCTAGTCTTTTAACGCGCCTTGTAGCGAGTCTTTGTTTTCTAATCCCTTAGCTTTCATTAGGAGAACCGCTGCAAGTAAACATCCTTGCCCGATCGAATTGATTATTTCCTTTATCCAATCAGACATGCCTTCTTTCGTTGCTAAGTATCCCATGCCTAATGTACAAACGAAGGCGACGATTAGGAGGATGACGGAAGGGATGGATTTTATCTTGATCGCGAAATAGCTCAATATGCCATACATTGTGGCAACGCCGAGTATCATCAATACGACGAAGACCATGGTGAGATTGGAACTTTGATCTGGTAACTCCTCATTCGTGGAGGCCAATAAAGCGATAAAGATGGCGGGCACGCCAATCGCATAAGTCTTTCCTTCGCCTTGTTTGAAGAAAAGGGTGGCGACTAATCCTATCGCGGCTAGGGCGAAACCTAGTGTCTGGAATGGGAAGAAGCTGGAGCTTAGAACCTTGAAGTTGGTGTTAAAGGCGAAATAGATGAATTTATGAACGGCTTTGAGGAACCCGGCTATGAACACCAAAATGGTTCCGGAAGCAAAAAGAGCAAACGCCCCCTTTGACATTTTGTTATAGAGGGACCTTTGAAGAATAATCGATGCGGCTAAGAATAACCCAACTGGAACTAAGTCCAGGAACGACATCAATATTCCTTCCATCATTTACCTTCTTTCTTTGCTTTCTTCGCTGCTTTTTTAGCGGCTTTTTCTGCGTCACGTTCCCCTTTGTAGTCACCGATGTGATAGATGGGGAGAAGCGGGAAGATTAGTGGGGTGTGGTCGGCGTAGGCTCTATAATCAGGGTTGGAACCGTAGTTCTTCTCCTGCCTTTTATCGAGACGTTGGGCTCCGTTTATCATGATGTAAACGATGCACACGTATCCAATAGAAGCGAGAACCCACTGATACCATGCGTTCATGCAAGTGAGGCCACCCACGAATACTCCGGTCCAAAATACGATCTCACCAAAATAGTTCGGGCACCTAAGCCTTTTGTAAAGGCCTTTGGTCGCGACCATATGGGGATTGATCTTCTTTTGCTCGCTTTTTTGTTTATCGGCGAGAGCTTCAAGAATGATGCCGAGGATCGAGATGACAATTCCGATGATAGGAAGGACATAGGTTACCCACCCGCCTTCGGGATTGGTGGGCCACCAAACGTTGCCATTGGCGATTCTATCTAGCACCGGAGATGTCTGCATGACATAAAGAATGGCCACCAAGATCCACACCGTGAATTTGACGAAAAAAGGAATCGGCGTGTCGTTTGTTTTGATTTCCTCTTTAAGCACTTTCTTATATCCGGCGTTTTTGAGTTCGCGGATAAGAAGGAATCCGGCTAGACGTCCTCCGTAAATCACGAAGAGGATACATTGGATGATCATGATGATGTCCCAATGCCCGATGACGAATCCGGTTACTGCGTATGCAATGCCTAATCCGACAACCGCGGTTCCGTATCCAATCGAGAGGAACCAAACAAACCTTTTATATCCCATTGAGCAGCAAAGGGCCGATACGGCAGTAAAGATGCCGATTAAGAGCCAATAAAAGGCATGAACGTCCATCGATGAAACTGAATTAAGTAGTGGCATAGGCTTTAATCCTTTTTAAAACTGTCTTTGATATATTGGCTGAAGGACGATTCACCAATAGTGGTGTCGCCAACCATGCTTTTGGTCATGGTGAAACGCCCGAATTTGATGACGGCCCATTTGCCGTTTTTCTTGTTTTTGGGAAGGTTGGCTAGAACCGAGAATAGCCATGCTGGGGCACGTTTGATGACCGGAGTTTTTCCAGCGGCTTCGAAGCACATATTGGCGATTTCTTCGTAGGTGTAGGTTTCTTTCCCACCCACATTATAGAGCTTATTCTCCTCTAACATGGTGTCTACGATGAATTCGGCAAAATCAGTGGTGTGAACCACGTTGGCGGAGACTGGCTTTTTGCCTAATAACGAAACGCTGCCTTTTTCTATCATCGGCTTAAACACCTTGACGATGTCATAGAAATAGCCGGTTGGGCGATGGATGACGTAGGAAAGCCCACTTTTTTCGAGTTCTTGCTCGAACATATATTTGGCTTCGACCATTGGAATGCCTTTTCCTTCGTCGGCGTGAATGACAGAGATGTAAACGAAATGTTTGACTCCGGATGCTTTTGCCTCATTTAAAAGATTGACGTTGCCTTGATAGTCGATGGCAAAATTCGTGGTTGTGGCGGAGCTTGTCGTCAAACCGACCGTCGAAATAACGACGTCCGCGCCTTCGCAAAGGCCTTTGAGGGTGTCGGTATTAGTGACGTCTATTTTCCTAAACGCGATTTTTTCTTTATCGATTCCCTCGATGTCTTTTTCAATCATATCGGCAGCCACGATTTCATGGCCGTCTTTATATAGTTTCTTAAGGATTTCCGCGCCTAATTTTCCATAGGCGCCCGCTAATACAACTTTCATTTTCGATACCCGTTTATTTCTTTTTGTCTTTGGAACGTTTGTCGTTGATGATGGCCATTTCTTTCTCGGTGATGACCTTGACGTTGTTCTCGTTGGCCCAGCTCACGCATCCGTTGAGAACCAACTTTAAGAACGGCCTTGGTACTTTGACTAATGTCGCAAGGGCTTCGTCGGTGAATTTGACGTCGGTGTTTAAACGCTCGGCGGCATATCTTAACGAAGAGAGGTCAATCTTCCTGTCGGGGATGCCGACGGCTTCCGGCTTCTTATAATCACTGCACCAGAAGTTTTTGGAATCTCTATACCCCCAGTTGGTTGGAAGAGGGCAGAAGTTACGACGATTACATCCGTTAACTAGGGCCTCTTGATACTTATCTTTCAAAATGATGTGATCGATCTTGAGGATGAAATGGGCTCCAAACTTAGAAGTGATGCCATTGAAGTTATGGTATGGACCATCGTATTCTTCTTGGACTTTATCATCTTGGGCGTTATCAAGTTCTTTAACCCAGGTGCATTCCATGACTTGGAGGGCTTCTTTTAATATCTTTGGGTATTTCCCGTTTGGATCTTGTTCTTGGGAAAGGCTATCGACAGGGGTGTAGTGGAGGTTCTTCGCCTTTTCTTCCGGTGTGTCTCCCGGGAATCCCATATCTACGTGGTTCGCGAATCCTTTTTTGGTATAGGGAAGGAAGTTGATCGTGCATTTGCCGTGTCTTAATAGTCCTTTGCATGTATTGGAGGAGTTGCGGCATTCAAGCACCATCGCATAAAACCCTTTTCCGGCAATGTAATATGGGAAGATCAGGGAATAAGCTCCAAAACTAGTTTTTTCGCCTTTTTCATCGAGGGTTCCGATTAAGGTTAAAGGCATCGGAAAGAATGAGGATGACTGGTAAAAGTTATCCATGACTCTGATTTCTTTGAAATCTTGCATACGTTTTCTCCTTGTAGACTGACTCAATGGTAGTGGTTGTGGTGACACAATTCAACGCAAGCGGTAGTCATACAAGACAAAAAGAATGAAGATGTCCATTAACTCACAAAAAAGCCTGGCTTTGCCAAGACATTTATTGATTAATCCAAAGGCTCAACTTTTTTCTCACAGGTATATTCAAGTGGAACCCCATAGAAAGATTCATATGTTTCTTTCCAAAAGGCGTAATTCTTTCTGCCCATTTCTTTCTTGTTCTCGGCATCGCTTAATGAGGGGTTTGGCTCAATTGGTTTACCCACGTATATCGTGTATTCCTGAATTGGGAAGCCGTCATCTCCCATGATGCTAGAATCCTTCATGCAGATGAAAACAGGGACAACGGGGACTTTTGAGGATATGGCTATCGTATACGCTCCCGGCTTAACTGGTTTGGGTTTTCGATAATTCCACCACATAGATTGTTCTGGGTATATAAGCACATAATGGCCATTTTGAAGGTGGTATTTAGTTGCCGACATCATCTCCATTAAGGTTCTCATGTTGTTCGACAAAGGAAGGGTGTTGCAGTTTCTCATCAGTTCGCCGAAAAAGCCTGGGAACGATGTGTAGTTCCCTTCTTTGATGATGCGGAAAAGCTTCCTCTTTTTCGCCCATTTGGTTTTCTCGTAGACCATCTGCATGGCAAAAGAATCCATCGCATTAAAATGGTTGCACGTTAAGACGGCCCCTGAATCGAGGCTATTTAGATTCTCGATTCCAATGACGTCATTAACGATGAGCTTCTTATCCTTAATTATTTTATTAAGGTATTTTCTCGCTAACGAAAAAGCGTTTTTGGCCTTGATCCTCGTTATTAGCTTTTCTTGCTTGAAGTCAACCGTTCCAGGTTCGATCGTCTTTCCTGGGGGGTCTATTTCTACGTCTTTATCAAAGATTCCCTTTTTCTCTAGATCCGCGATTCGAGAAAGGACCGCCAATCTTTCTTTATCTTGTGTGGGCATTGCTTTCTCCTTCGTATTCTTTCTTTAGTTTTAGGAAAATGTCGTAAACATCATCCCATTGATGATATTTGAAGACCTTGTGCACTTTTTCGATGTGGTATTGCTTGATGTTATCGGTGTGGGGGTAGGGGAACCAAAATAACCTCTTTGAGAAGTGCCTTACGACCGTATGCTTGTGCAGGAATTTCTGATCGTTGAATTTTTGGGCGATCAGTTTCTTTTTGGTTGTGCTTCTTATGATCGCGCTTTGATCGGCGAAGGTTAGCTTTTTTCTTTTTATCCAACCCCTGGCCTTTTCGAATAAGCCGGTTTCTTTGCACTTCTTCATGTTGAAAAGGATGACCCCGGCGTTTATGTAACGTGGGTTGATCAAATACTTTCCATAATGGTCGTTTGATGCGGCGTATTCGACATTATCGACATCGATGTCATATAGGAGGTGGATATCCCTGTTGAACATGATGTCGGCGTCTAGATAAAGAAGCTTATCGGGCATATCGAATTTGTCGGCGAATAACCTTATTAATGTATATGGAGAACAATACGCGCCTTCGTTAGGGCATTTATGGAAATCGTTTTCGTATTGTTCGGTTACGTCGATTTTTATGACCTCGTTTTGAGGGTTATACGTTTTTAAGGTTTTGTCTAAAAATGCGACCATTGAATCCGAAATAGGCGTATACGCGTCTTTGATTCTTGTGAGATCCATTGTGAATAGATATACGCGATAAACATCGGGAGCGGATCTTTCCATTATCGAAAGGAGGGAAGTTAACATCCCGTCGAAGACTTTATCGTTTCCGCAGTAAAGGAGGTTGATCATTCCTCTTTTCCTTTCTCGATGTATTTGATCATTTCTTTGTCGCTATTCTTCGCTCTTTGACACATCGCATTGTAGGCCTGATCCCTAAGATATTTTTTCGCCTCTCCGATGCTTGTTCCCTCCGGAGCGAAAAAAGGGCCGTCCACATAAGTGATTATCTGGACTTTTTTGTCGTTTCTTCTTTTGTGATAGGTGTTGGTAAAACAAAATACCGGGGTTTTGTATTTTACGGGATAACCAAACGAAGCGTCCTTAAATGGTCTTATGCCGGTGTAATAGGGCCAGAGGTGAGCTTCTGGGTATATGACGATGTGTTTATTTCCTTTGGCCAATCTATCGATGGCGTTCATGAAATTGCGCGTGGCCGCCATATCGCTAGGAAGAGGGAGCCCACCTAAATAAGGTATTGCTGGGCCGATTCCCGGAATCTTGGTGTTATTTGGATGCACAATGACGTGGATGCTTTGGGGGTGCTCGATAAAAGCCGGTATTAAAGCGTCGCCGATAATTTGTGTATGGTTCCCATAGAGAAAATAAGCTTTTTTCTTATAGGGCTTGAGCTTCTCTTTCCCGATGATCTTGTGATGGAACTTTCCTTTTAAATAAAAGAAGGCTAATGGCTTAGCGATTATCCTGAAATAAAGAACATGAAGAAAACCGCCGATAAATCCGCCACGGAGATATTTGTAATCTCCTCCTATGTGGGGAGTCTTTATCTCCATGGTCGAGAACTCGTCGTTTAGAGGATCTTGATAATAGATTGTCGACGGCAGTTTTTCTCTCATGCTGCAATTAAACCATTATTCAATTCGTCGGCCAGCCTTTCTTTTTCGTTTTCCGATTCGAGTTTCTTCAAATAGTTATCTGGCCTTGCGATTTCTTTTTCGCAAGCAGCCATTACGCTAGAGGCGACTTGCTTTTCGGCATCTAATTGCTCGTTAGTATAGTCGGCGAACTGTCTTTTTATATCGTAATAGAAAGGGGAGGCTGCGGCGTATTCCCAGAAATAAAGAGAGTAGGGGCAGGTGACGTCGTGCCAAGGTTTGGCCGCGAAGGCGTAATGGATAATCTGCCTATCCTTTTCCCTTATGCTCCAAGGCCTAATGCATTCCATGTTCCATTTTCTTGGGAGCAAGCGGACTTTACCTTTGCAGATGACGTTCAAATAGTCTTGGTCTTGAGCGATGGTGAAGTCATAGAAGTGGACCAAATCGATGAATTGCTGAAGCACTTTGACCTCTCTCCATTTTTTCGAGTTGATGAGCAAGATGCCGGCGTTGAAGTAGTGATTCCTTTGGATGCCCAAAACTTTTTCGGCGTATTGGCCGGTTGGCTCCATCTCTTGCATGACGGCTTCCGGCACAGCGGCAACGTAATCGTGACTAAGCTGAGTGTCGAATAGTTTTGAAATATCTCCCAAGATGGCGGTGTCGCTATCGACATACAAGGCTTTGTCGTATTGAGGGAATTTCTCGGCGATGAAAAGGCGGAAGTATGTGCTGGGGCTGTAGTAGTCTCTTATCGGGAGGTGGGCGATGAGCTTTGAGATGTCTTCGTTCATATCATCGAAAAAGATTCGGACACCCTTTTGTTCCAACCTTGATATTGCTTTAATCGTCTCTTCTTTTAGATCTGTATGAAGAACGTGGATATGGTATTTCCTTTTGCGGTCGCGGTTATCGATTAAAGAAAGCATCGAGACGGCGGCGTATTTGGCGAACCTTTCGTCGAAACCGAAGAATATCGCTATTGGATTGTTTTTCATGATTTGGCCTCCTTTGAGGTGCCACAATGATAAGCCTATAGAAAAATAAAACACTCTAATGTTGAATTCCCAGATTTTTGGAGTCGATTCTCTTTCTGGTGGATAACGGAAAAAAATATCTACTAATTTGAGAAACAGGCGTGGTATCGGATGTTTTTTCCTCAAATATTAGCCGATACAACACGTGTTTCTTTCACGCTTCAGGCACAAATGTTGCATGCCAAATCAGTATTTCCTTTGCTTTTTCTGATGGATTGTCAAAAATATCCTCATGGAAAAAACAAACAAACGCATAGTCATGTGCACCTCGACCGGGTGTATTGAGTATGCCCCAGAGCGTTACCACAACCTGGGAATCGACATCATCAGGGTCCATCTTTCCTTCAAGGGAAAAGAATACCTTGATGGATACGATCTCGATCCGGTCGATCTTTATAAACAGATGGAGAACACCAAGGAAGTCAAAGACAACCTTCCCCATACGGCCATCCCGCCATATGAAGAAGTCGCCGCTCACTTCCAGAAAGCCGTCGACGAAGGATATGAAGAAGCTATCGTCTATTGTCTCTCCTCTTATTTAGGTGGAACTTGGAACTTCATCCGTCTTGTCGCCGACGACTTCCAAGACAAGATCAAAATCCAAGTCGTCGACACTCGTATTTGCTGCTTCACCGAGGGCATGATGGCCATCAAGACCAGAGAATGGATTGACCAAGGCATGCCGACGGAACAGATCCTCAAGGAAATCGAATGGATCAAGAAACGTCAGGAATTGATTGGACTTGATGCAAAACTAGATTACCTCATCTATAACGGACGTCTTAAAGGCGGAAAGGCCTATATGGGTAAATTGATGAACATTTGCCCAGTCATCCACTTCAACCGTCAGGGCGAAATTGTCCCTATCGCCAACACGATGGGTGTCCGCAAAGCCATCGACAAAGCTTGCGAAACATTGAAGAGCATCATTGGCGATCGCGATCCGAAAGATTACATCCTCTCCCACGTTTATACCGGTACCTCCGTCTTGGAAAAGATGAAAGTCATCGAGCAAAAGCACGGCATCGTCTGCAACCATGAAGACGTCATTATGTCGCCTGTTGCCGGTATCCATAATGGCCCTTGGCTTGCCGGATACTGCTTGACCTTCATTAGAAGAGAAGACGAGCCGTTAGAAGACTAAACAAAAGCCTACACGCCCCCTCTAAAACAAAGGGGGCTTTTTCTTTTCTTTCATTTTTTAATAAAAACTCTTCTTTTTCCGACAATTTTTAAAAATATTTGCTACGTGTGGCTATTTGACACTTGTCTAACTGTCAAGGTTTATTGATAATAAACACCAGTTGATATTTTTGGAGGAAATTTATGGAATCATCAACCAAAAAAATCGGGAAGGGTTTAGTCAAGGCCTCTATCGTCGTCCTTGTTCTCGCCGTTCTCGCTTACGTCGTTTCCATCAATTGGCTCATCCCGTTCCTTTCTGGAACTGATGTCACCAGTGGTGGATCTAACACTTGGGGCTGGACCACTGGTCTTTGGGCCTACAAGAACTACTTTGCCTTCGCTATCATCGGCGAATACGGAAAGACCTACTACGCTAACACCTGCAACATGGAGGCTGTCACCCTTGTCACCATGACCGTTGCTTCTGTTGTCCTTCTCGTTACCCTCGCCATCGTCGTTGGCAAAAACAAAGGAAAGGTCGTTTCCAACATCATCGTCGGAATCCTCGCCACCTTCTTGGCCGGCTATGCCTACGCTACTGCCGCCTATGGTGTCGGAATTAAGATGATCACCGATCGTGGCCGCTTCGCTTGCAGCCTCATCACCGCCCTTGCCGTTGCCGCCGCCGCCCTCAACCTCGTCGCTATGATCGTCAAACTCATTGATGCCATCGTTCCGAACATCGTCAAAGATGCCGGCTATGCCACCAAAGATGACGTCAAAGAAGCCGTCGAAGAAAAACCGGTCGAAGAGAAGAAAGAAGAGCCGGTTGAAGAAAAGAAAGAAGAACCGGTTAAGGAAGAACCGGCTCCAGTCGAAGAGAAGAAAGAAGAACCAGTCGTCGCTCCGGCCCCTGTCGCTGAAGAACCGGCTGTCCCCGGCTATGCCAAAAACAACCGCCGCAAAGCTTCCTTCGAAACCAAGGTTAAGAAATCCGAAGAAGACCTCCGTCACAAATACTATGATCTCCGCGACTACATCCGTTCCTACGGAATCGGCGATCGTATCTCTATTCCAGGACACACCTTCTCCGCTCACCGCGAGAGGTATGCCTTCATCACCATCACTGGCAAACACATCAAAGTGAACCTTGCCCTTGATCCGAAGACTCTCGAAGGCGGAACCGTTCCGTTCACCGTCAACGAAAGCAAGAAGTTCGAAGACCTCCCAGTCACCATCAAGATCCGCTCTGACCTCTCCTATCGCCGCGCCCTCAAGCTCGTCGATGATGTCATGGCCGCCAAAGGTGTCCAGAAACCGGAAGGAAAATAAGCTTCTAATCGATGATTGAGCCCTGCCGTTAATCGGTGGGGCTTTTCATTTTTATAGAATTAGACAATTGCCAAAAATTGATTAATAATTTAAAACTCCTTAAGGAGGTGCTTTATGAAAACGAAAAAAGAAATCGGACTTCTAATCGCCCTTAGCGGTTTGCTTTCTTCATGTGCCTTCTCTCCGTTTAGGCCTATCACGAGTTCCTCATCGGTTGAAACGAGTTCTCCAATATCGTCTTCCATCTCGACATCTGAAGTGGTTTCATCTTCTTCTTCGCAACCAAGTAGCGGAAGTTCCTCCTCTTCGTCGAATTCCTCATCGTCTTCGAAATCTTCTTCATCTTCTAGGTCTTCATCGTCCAGCTCTAGTTCATCCTCGAGCCAATCCTCTTCGGATACAAAGCCTGGCTATCATGTCGCTGACGATTCATATTTCAATTTGAAAGACGTCAATAATTCGATAGGAATGTATTCTCTTGATCCTATCGGCGATCAAAAGATGCTCGTTGTTCCGGTACAGTTTAGCGATGGACCGGCTTGGACCAACGCGATGCTCAAACGTGTTGAGACCGCTATTTTTGGAACTTCGGCGGAAACGAACTATTGGGAGTCGGTCGCCTCTTTCTTTGAGAAATCCTCCTATGGACAGCTTCATTTAACCGGGGAAATCACAAACACCGTGAAGATTACCAATTACACGGTCAGTTCTTTCGCGAGCAAATACGCGGCCTCTTATGACGACCTAATCGCGACAGTAATTGCCCCGGCTTTCTATAATCAAGCATCCTCTTCTTTGTTAAAGGAATACGATCAAGATGGAGATGGGCGCATCGACGCGACATTGTTTGTTTATTCGAACAATTATTCTTACGCTGACGGGAGCCCATATTGGGCTTGGGTCTCTTATCCGGACATCGGAAGCAGCAAGAGCAAACCAAAGGTTTCAACCTATTTCTGGGTTTCCTATGAATTCACCAATGAAGGCGGCACTGGTTCTAAAATAGACGCTCACACCTTTATCCATGAATGTGGCCACGTGCTTGGCTTGGACGATTATTACAACTACGACGAAGAATATGATCCGGCTGGCGATAAAGAAATGCAGTCCTATAACATCGGCGACCAAGGGATGTACTCAAAGTTTGCTCTTGGATGGGTTAATCCTTATGTGCTTGACGATGATCACGAAAATACGGTTACGATCCCTCTTAAGAGCTCGGCTTTATATCCAGAGGCCATTCTTCTAAACGACAATTGGAACGGAACCGTCTCCGATGAATACATCCTCATCGAATACTACACACCCGAAGGAAATAACAAACACGACGCGGATACCAAATACACCGGCCGCGATTATATGTATAAGGAAAAAGGCCTAAGGATTTATCATGTCGACGCTAGATTGGTAAAACTAAGCAGCCCGACTTCTAAAAGCTCTACTTATGTTGATAGTTTCTCTTCTTCCGACATTGTTTTCACTGGGGCGTCCAATTCCAGGTCTTTCTCGTATTTATCGTCAAATGCCGGAACGTTCAAGCTCTTATCCTTGATGCAGAGCAACGTAACGTCTGGAAGCGATAGCGACGCTTTGATCAACGGAGGCAGTGCCTCTTTGACCGGAACCCTTTATCAACCCGGCGAAACTTTTCACGCCTATAGCAAAATCTTCCCCAAAGGGGATAATAAGTTCAATGACGGAAGCCGCATTGGCTACAATGTCACTTGTTCCTCTATCGTGGGGGATACCGCCTACGTCACTATTACGAGGAACTAATTGATGAAAAATAGCCGAAGATCCAAATTGCTCGATTTTAAGCGTTTTCCATTAGACCTCGCTAGAGTTTTGGGCGGACCATTCATTCACCTAGCAATTAGACCGAAATATATCTATGTCGGTGAGAAGGCTAAGGATTTCAAAAAGTACAAAGAAGGTGCTATTGTTGTGGCGCCTCATATTTGCTTTGGCGACCCCATGATCGTCTCCTCCGCCATATGGTATAGAAGAATGGGATTCATGGTTGCCGACTTCATCATGAAAAAGCAGCCACGCGGTTTCTTCCTTAAGATTGCCGGATGTATAGGCGTTGGCAGAGAAATCGTTGATATCGAAGCCATCAAAAAAACAGTCGGTCTTCTAGAAAAAGGACGCGTTATCGGAATCTTTGCCGAAGGGCACATCAATAGGGAAAACGATATTCCAGTTCCTTATAAGATGGGTTCCTCAATGATGGCGTCTCAGGCCGGTGTTCCGATTCTTCCGATATATTTCAAAAGAAGAAAGCATTGGTGGAACCGTTATCGCATCGCGATAGGGGAAATGGTGTATCCAAAAGCTCTAGAGAACGGAGCAAAACCATCCATGAAAGATATCAAAGAGATGAACGATGAAGTCTATAAGAGAACTTTAGAGCTTAGAGAGGAGTATCTAAAATGCGTGAAGAAGAAATACTTGAGAGGCTAAGGAAGGCGGGATGCGAGGCCCTTGGCGACGACAAGATGAAACAAGCTAAACTCGGAGACCGTTTGGTCGATGACTTAGGATTGGATTCCATCTCGATGCTATATCTAGCGATGGCCATAGAAAACGAATTTGCTGGGATTGATTTCGAAAACTCCGAGCTTTCTTCTATGAAGACGGTCAAAGACGTTGTCACTTATATAAAAAAGAAAGCCGCCTAAGCGACATTCTTAATTAACTCATCGAAGGATACAAATTCGTATCCTTCTTTTTTTAACGCTTTGATTGTTTTTTCAATTCGCCTAACGAAGGATTTGCCCCTTCCTCTACGAAGATAGGCCCATCCTAAAGGCGATATTCCTTTGAAATTAGGCGCCCTTTTTGAAGACACCTCGAATGGGTGACAGTAGAAGATATATAGATGACGATCCTTCAGAGTTTTCCTAAGAACTCTGCTAATGAATAGTTTTGGCGGCATTCTAAGATATCCGCCTCCTCCAATAGGAAGTCCGTTCAGGGGGTGGCCGGTAGAAAGAGTCATTTTGACCGCATAGAAGTCATCCTTTTTATAAACGGAATCGAAAACTTCGGTGTATGAGGATAAATCATAATCGGCACCATAGTTCGAGAGGCTATAGTCTTGGATTGATGAATCGTATGAGAAACCTAGTTCGGAAAGAGAATCTATTTCTTCTTGTCTGATGGAAAACCCGGGAGCGCGATAGCCCTTAATCGTGACGCCTAATGCTTCTTCTAACTGCGATTTTCCTTTTATTATTTCTTTTTTGAAGTCCTCGACATTCATTTCGGACACTTTGTCATGGGTGTTACCGTGCAAGGCGATCTTATGACCTCTTTTTATCGCCTCTAGAAGAATATCTTTATCTTTTTCAATCCTGCTTGCTAACGCAAAGAAAGTTCCTTTGATCTCGTATTTATCTAATAAATCCAAATATAAGGAAAAGCCATCCATCATGGATACGTTGGTGCCTTGTTCTTTGACACAAAAAGAGTCGGTGACGTCTTCTACGTCCATTGTGAAAATGGCAAATTTTCTCATAAAGCGTTATAGAAATTTTTTATCGCGTCGCAATACTTCTCTTCGTTGGTGACTTTAAGATGGGAATGGCTCCCTTCTTCAAACCAAACGAGTTCTTTTTTGCTCGATCCACAGATATCGAAAAGCTTTTGGGTGTTTTTAGGAAGGCTATAGATGTCTTTTTTGCCTTGGAGATACAAGATGGGGCATTTCACCTTCGGGAGGTAGTGAATTGGGGTTTCCTTGAGGATATCGACTCCAACTTTATGCTTAACGTAGATTCTAAAACACCACATAGTCGGCCAAACTGGGTGGCATCCATCGATCATGCGCCTTCTAAACTGCTCGTAGAACGTTGTGAAGATGCCGTCGATCGTGATTGATTTAACGTAATCCGGAGCGTTTTCGCCTCCCATCATAATGGTGGCTTGTCCTCCTCCGATGCACACTCCGTGCACGACGACGTATTTAGACTTGAAGACGTTATGGACGTAATCGCATACCGCGCGTAAGTCATGAGCTTCACCAATGCCGCAGTAGGAGTTCTCGCCATCGCTTAACCCATGCGCGCGTGGATCAAACACGCAGACGTTATATCCAAGCTCATAGTAGGGGTTGCAGAAGTAAAGAGAATAAAGACCTGTTTCGTTTCTGCCTGGCACGAGCACGACGGTGGTGTCGCTGCCAAAGTCGTAATAGTCGCCTACGATCTTGAAACCATCCGACATCAAAGAGAATTCGGTGTGGACGTCTTTATGGTCGTCATAGAACTTCAAACCGACAGCCCACATCTTTTCTTGGTCTGGGTTTCCGATTTCGCTGCATTTCTCACGAGACCACTTTCCGTCTTTGCCGTTTTCCCTTGTTAAAACCTTCTTATAAATGATGCTGCAGGCTATAAAACCGAACGCGACCATGTTACTAAAAAGGAACAATGCAACAATTAGTAACCCTAAAATAGTAAAAATGATATCTTTTTCCATAACGTCCTTTATTCTAACCTATATAAAAGGTTAGGTGTGATACAATTATCACCGACTAAAGGAGAAACAATATGCACAGTTTTGCAATCTTGACCGACAATGCCTGCGGATTCACTCATGAAATCGCTAGCAAATACGGAATCGACGGAATGTTCGTTGGCTACGTCACTGAACCGGACGGAAAAACCCACAAAGCGGATGTCGATTGGGAGAATACGACCCCAGACGAATACTTCAAGTCGATGAGCGACAAGAAGCATCTTTATAAAACAGCCGCCTGCGGACCGGATGATATGTGTGTCGAAATCAAAAAACACGTCGAAGCCGGGCTCCCGGTTCTTATCATTACGCTCTCTGGCGCTTTAAGCGGCACTTATAATTTCGCCTCCAAAGCCCGCGAACTCGTTTTGAAGGAATTCCCAGAAGCCAAGATCGAAATTGTTGACTCTTTGCGTTATGGAACCTCTCTTGGCTCTTTGTGCGTCTACGCCGCCAAACTCCGCGAAGAAGGAAAGACCTTCGAAGAGACGGTCAAATGGGTTGAAGAAAACCGCAATTGCTTCCATGAATCTGGACCGATGGACGATCTCTTCTTCCTCGCTAGGACCGGCCGCATCAGCAGCGCCAAAGCTTTCTTCGGAAACCTTGTCGGCGTTAAACCGATGGGTGACTTCAACGGAAAAGGCTTAAGCGAAGTCATGGCTAAGGCCAAAGGACTTAGAAAAGCCTTCGAGGTCGGAACCGAATACATCAAGAGGACGATCGTCAATCCTCAGGACCAAACGATTTTCGTCTCTCAATCTCTCCGCGAAAAGGAAGTTGCCGTTTATGTTGAGATGATCCGCAAGGAGATCAATCCGAAAGAGATTGTCGTCATCCCAGTCGACCAATCTTCCGGCGCCAACATTGGCCCAGGTCTTATGTGCGCTTTCTACTATGGAAAGATGATCAGCGAGGGCCTTGCCGAAGAAAAGGCCATCATGACCGAACTCCTCGCTAAATAAAAATATTTGAGTTTTATACGATGAAGAAGATAGACGGCGCGATGTATCGCGCGATGGTCACCAACGGCTATCGCGATTTGATGTCGCATTGCAAATACGTAAATGACCTTAATGTTTTTCCTGTTCCCGATGGCGATACAGGCATAAACATGAGCACCACAATCAATGGTGGCCTTGATTATATCAAGGAAATAGATTCCAACTCGATTGGCGAAGTCGCCGATCAAGTCGGAAAAGGAATGTTGATGTCGGCTAGAGGAAACTCTGGCGTCATCCTTTCCCAATTCTTTGCCGGACTTGCCGAGGGGCTATCCGGGAAAGACGAGGTCACGGTCCCTGAGTTTGCCAGCGCCTTGGAGTGTGGCGTCAAATCCGCCTATTCCGTTGTCGTTAAACCTGTCGAAGGGACGATTCTCACAGTTATGAGAGAAGGCGTTTCTGAGGCTAAAGACGCCGCCCATTTCGATACTTCGTTTGGCGATTTCTTCACCATCTTGGTAAAGAGGATGCAGAAGAGCCTCGATCACACTCCGGAGCTTCTTCCGATTTTGAAAGAAGCTGGTGTTATCGATAGCGGTGGAGCCGGTTTGGTATTCATCATCGAAGGTATGGGACAGGCGATTGGCGGAAAAATAATCGAAGACGTCAGCTTCGATTTGAAACTTCCGACCCATCAAAAAATCGATAACGATGCCTTCAACGCCGATAGCGAACTCGATTACGGATACTGCACCGAGTTCATCATGCAACTATTAAATAATCGTCAGGGTCCGGAAAAATTCGATATCAACAAGCTCATTGCTTACTATCAGACTTTAGGCGATTCTTTAGTCGCCTTCCAAAAAGGAACGATAGTCAAAGTTCACGTGCATACCAAAACCCCGTCCAAAGTCATCGATTACGCCCAGCAATTCGGCGAATTCGTGACCTTTAAGATGGAAAATATGGCCCTTCAGCACAATGAGACCATCATCGATAAGTCTCGTCATATCGCCGAGGCTGTAAAACCAGAGATCCCACACGCCGCTAGCGCTTGCGTTGCGGTTGTTACGAGTGAAAACCTCCAGAAGCAATTCAAGGAATATGGGGCGACCGTCGTCATCAACGCCGGAATAAACAACAATCCGGGAGCCGAGGATTTCCTCAATGCTTATCACGAGGCTAACGCTGATGAGATTATTGTTTTGCCGGATAACGGCAATTCTATGATGGCGGCCAAACAGGCGGCTAAGATGTATGGAGAAGAAAAGATCCACATCCTCAATGCGAAATCAATCGCTCAAGGCTATGCTGCGATTTCGATCATCGATTTAGCAGATTTATCTTTGGAAGATAACATCGAAAGGATGAATGCCGCTATCAACAATGCGGTTACCCTTGAATTTTCAAAAGCCTCAAGGGATGCTCATTACGATGGAGTCGAGATCAAAAAAGACGACAACATTGGCATCGTTAACGGGAAGATAGTTTCCTCCAACGCTGAGTTTTTAGATACCTTCTTTGAGTCAATTTCTACAGTCGACGGAGTCGATGATATGAGTATTTTGACTTTATTGACTGGAAAGGATTTCGACGATTCGTCTCGCGAAGTGATAGAATCTCGTCTTGGAGATCAATATCCTTTGCTTGAACTTTGCTTCATTGACGCAGGACAAGCGATTTATACATTGATTTGCACTCTTGAATAACATGAAAAAAATCGTCGTCGATATCTATGGCGGGGACTTGGGCCCCGAGGTGATTGTTGAGGGAGCCCTCGACATCCTTTTAGAGCGCGACGACGTCCATTTGATTTTTGCTGGAAGCAAAGCCCTTGTCTCTAAAATCGTCGCGGAAAGAAACGTCGACGAGAGCAAGGTTTCTTATTTAGATACTGATAAGTTTGTCTCTAATCACGACAATCCCAAATTGATTTTCAAAGGATACAACGATACGTCCCTCGTAAAAGCTCTTCTTGAGTGTAAAAAAGACGATGTGGACGGCCTTGTTAGCGCCGGATCCACCGGGGCCATCTTATTGGGCTCCATGTTTAGGCTTGGGTTATTCCCTGGGATTAAATTTCCGTGTTTAGCTGCCGCGCTTAAAAATTGCTATGGCCAATACTTCTGTCTCCTTGACTGCGGAGCCAATGTGAATGCCTCTACCGAAAATATGAGGATGTTCGCTTCTTTTGGAAACGCCTATATGAAACACGCTTATGGAATTGAATCTCCTCGCGTTGGTTTACTAAATGTCGGATCCGAAAAAGGCAAAGGAAATAAACTTGCTAAAGAAACATATCCTCTTCTAGAAACGCTAGACATTAACTTCATAGGAAACATTGAAGGAAGCGATGTGTTTACCGGAAAAGCCGACGTTGTTGTTGCCGATGGATTTAGTGGCAATGTTCTTTTGAAGGCCTCCGAATCTATCGGGCTATCGACTAAAGCTTTTGTCGACCAAAAAATCAAAGAAGCCCAAAACGAAGAGACCAAAAAGGCTCTTGGTGAAGTGTCTTCATACCTTTATTCCAACTATGCATATAACGAACAAGGATGCTCGATTCTTTTAGGACCGAAGAAAATCGTCGCTAAATGTCATGGAAAAGCTGAAAGAAGCACCGTCCTTGCCGCCGTGAAAGAAGTCCTTCGTTTGGCGGATGGCGGATTCGTCGAAGTCGTTTCGAAAGAATGCGAATCTCAGATCGCGGCATCAAATGCATGCGATCATAGAAGGGCAATCCGCGGATTCGGAAGGGCCGGAAGCATTTGCTTTAATGGTGGAATCATTGGAATGGCTTCTTGCTTAATAAATTTAGCTGGAGTCATCGCGTTCTGGGTCGCTGGAAATACGTATGGTTGGGACAATAAAGCCTTGGTGGGAATCGCCACGGTATTTAACGGAGTTGTCTCGCTGTCCGTTTTCTTCCTTTGCGTTTTCATCGCCGGCATTGTGTTCCGCTCAATAATGAGAAGCAAAAAGAAAGAAGATCCTCGTTTTAAGGATTCCATAGACAATTATTCGGTGTATTGATATGTCAGATATTTCGGTTAAAGACTTAAAAAAGATATATAACCAGGGCCAAGAGAATGAAGTTCAGGCCTTAAGCGGAGTTAGCTTTGATATTAAAGAAGGAGAGCTTGTTGTAATCCTTGGTTCTTCGGGAGCTGGAAAATCCACTCTTTTGAATATTCTTGGGGGCATGGACAGCGCAACTTCTGGCGAATATTTGGTCAATGGCTCCGATGTCGTTAAATACAATTCAAAGAAACTTTCTTTATTCCGCCGTAACGATATCGGCTTCGTGTTTCAGTTCTACAATTTGATGCCGAATTTAACGGCTTTGGAAAATGTTATTTTGGCGGCTTCCGTCGTTAAAGGGGCTTTTGATCCGAAAAAAGTCCTTGAAGATGTTGGCTTAGGAAAAAGACTAGGGAATTTCCCATCTCAATTAAGCGGAGGCGAACAACAACGCGTCGCCATCGCTCGCGCTTTGGTTAAAAACCCCCAGCTTCTTCTTTGCGATGAACCGACTGGAGCTTTGGACTCGAAAACCGGCGCCTCGATCATCAAGCTTTTGACCGACCTCGCCGTTAAATACAACAAGACGGTCATCATGGTCACTCATAACGCAAAAATCGCTGACGTCGCTCAAAGACTCATCAGAATTCAGGATGGGAAGATCGTCCAAAACGAAATCAATCCAAATCCGAAAAAACCAGAGGATATTGTTTGGTAATGGGAAAGGGAAAATACATTGTCTATTTTATTAAAAACGCCCCCGGAGCGATTAGGGAACGTCTTTTCCATAAGTCAAAAAGTTGTCTCCGTTTTAGAGGCCAAAAGAACATAACCTTAGAATATTCAAACGAAGTATTAAAAGAGTTCATTTCGTCTGGAAAGCCTTTCGCCGCGATCCATTTCGGCGGAATGGAGATGACGTGCATCAATAATTACGAAAAGATTCTTTTAAGATTCCGCAAAGACTTCAAACCCGGTGTCAAATATGTCATGAAAAACAACACGGGCTTTTACCCCGCTGATGACGAACATCTTATGGAATATGGTAGACGTTGGATCGAAGAATGCTCCTCCGCCGATTTATTAGGAATCATGGGACTCCACATGGAGGATTATTTCGCCGGCAAATACATGAAGAACGCCAAGGTTGCCCAATACGAAGCTTTTGAACCATGTCACGGGGATTGGGTCTCCTTGTTAAAAGGCAAAAAAGTATTGGTCGTATCCCCATTTGAAGAAGAAATAAAAAATCAGTATGCAAAAAGGGAACTCCTATTTGAAGGTGACCCCAATAGGCTTCCTGAATTTGATCTCCAAGTCGTTAAATCTCCTTTGACCTTAGGCGATGAAGTTGGAGAAGAGGCCACTTTCTTTGACGGACTAAAGAAAATGGAAGACGAGATATCCAAACTCGATTTCGATATAGCCTTAGTTGGATGCGGCTCTTACGGAAGCTTCCTTTGCGCGTATATAAAAGGATTAGGCAAACAAGCCATCCAGACTGGCGGCGCCACCCAAACATTATTTGGAATAATGGGCAAGAGATGGGAAAATAGGGAACATGTTTCCAAATGGTTTAACGAACATTGGATTCGCCCATATGCGAAAGCAAGCGGCAGTAATAGAATTGATAAAGGAGCGTATTGGTGATGAATCAGTGGAAAGAATACATTGAACGTTACGACACCGTATTCGCTTTTCTTGGTCTAGAAATACTAACGCTTATTTGCTTTGGGCTAGGTGGGGCTTCCGGTTCTCTTATCATCAGAATGATCGGTTTCTTCATTGCCGCTGCAATGGTGCCTTTTATTAGGATTAACCATGGCAATCAAGAATTAAAAGCCTATGCAATAGAATTGATCCCCCTTCTTGTCCTTGCCGTTTTTGGTGGGTTCTCCGCTTTTTCGTTAACTTCAACTTCCGGCGGATTCGCCTCTATGTTCTCCGCCTTCATCACGGACGCCACCGTAACTTTAGGCATCCTCGGCTTCTTCTTGTTGGCCATTGCCTTAAAACACAATAAGACGGTGAAGATGGATTGGATATTGCTTGCTCTTGGCGGAAGCCTCGGCTTGCTCGTTTTGATAACGACTATCTATTCCGTTTCTAGATATGGCTTCTTCTATAGTGCTTTATATTCTGGAAAGTATTACTACTGGGACGGTAGCCGCTTCCCTCTTTCCACTGAAGGTAAGGCTTTATATGGATTCCAATTTTTGGAAACCACATTGGAATTCTCCTCTTTCTTCGCTTTTGCTTTGGCCTGCGCTTTGCCAGGTGCTTTATTCATCAATCCCAAAAAAGAGGAAAAAAGATTCGCCGCCGTTCTTGGGCTCGGTCTTCTTGGCCTAGTTTCGATTGCCGTTATTCCTTATGTCCGCGCATTAATCCTTTTGGCTCCTATTTATTTGTTTGCCCTTGTCTTCCGTTTCCTTAAGCACAAGAAAGAAACGAGCAAAGGAGAAAGAATAACAGGGTACGTGCTCGCTGGTTTGATCCTTTTCGGATTATTGATCCTTTTCGTGGATGCCAATCTTCCGAAATCGTTCATGGCTAAAATTCCATTCATTGGAAGATTCTTCGCTACCGGA
This sequence comes from Bacilli bacterium, assembly GCA_024409055.1. Taxonomy (GTDB): domain Bacteria; phylum Bacillota_I; class Bacilli_A; order RFN20; family CAG-826; genus Alloenteromonas. The sequence continues at coordinate 1,760 of JAKSUL010000016.1, read as the reverse complement.
GACATGATCATGGTGGGCGGCCGATATTTCAGAACTTCTTTCTTTGGAACGATCGAAAACCAAATCTATTTAACTTTCCATAATGCGAATGGGGGAATCGACATTCTTTCCATCTTATTTGGAAACTACTTTAGATTGGGAACGAATGGTTTGCGTTTGAAATCCGCAACCAGCGGCTTATATCTTGGTGACTTCATTACCAAGTCCTTTGAATTTAACTTCTTATTCCAAAACGGCTTCATCGCCTTCGCGGCTTTGGTTTTGGTTATTTTCCAAGCCTTTATTTGGGGTAATCGTTATTTAAAACGCGGAGAAGGCGAGCTTTATTCTCGTATCATCCCCGTCCTTATGCTTATAGGGTCCTTCATCTATTTGTCTTTACTAAGCGATGAAATGCCATTTGCTCACACCTCGAGCTATTCCTTCATCCCTCTTACTAGAGAATCTAGATTCTTCATCTTGTTCTTCTTGCTTGGCCTTATCTATATGCCGAAAGAGCAAAAAGCCATCAAAGAAGGAATGGTCACCGAGGAAGAACCCGTTACTGAAGCGAAATCTATCCCTGAATTTGAGGAGGTCTCAATCGATGAATAAGAAAAAGATGATCCTCTTAGCCGTGCCTTTTGTGGCTATGGCCCTGTCCTCATGCGCAGATGCAGACCCCGCCAACATCTTTGGCGGTGACGAGTATATTTCGAATTTCAGGACCAACGTCTATTCGGTTTGGGAAGGGAACTTGAAATCTTCCACAACCACAATAGATAACACCTATACGGTCGATGCGGATCATCGTTTTTCCGGCGGTGGCCCAAAATCTGAGGAAGGCTTCTACAAAAGAAGTGACTATGCCGGATATGGTGAATTAAGAGCCTTGTATCCAGAGGCGGTCAAAGACGATAAGGATCCAACCAAAACTCTTAATTGGACCACTTTAGACCAAGAAAAAATATTTGGAACCGACGGATATGTTGCCGAGCCGGGAGAATGGGTTGACCAAACCGATTGGGAGCATAAGATTTGGTCCCAAAACAAAAAGATGTCCAGAATCAACCCCGCTTTTAAACATGGTGTTCTTAGCAAACTCTATGATGGCCGCACCCAATGCAATCACTGGAACTCATTCGCGTACATTCAGCTTGATCAACGCGGTTATGGGACTATTTTCCCAAGCCTTGAACTTGATGAAGCAAAATACTTCGCGATGACCTTCCGTGGCGGCTCTACTTATGAGCCCGGACGCATCAGCTGGTTTAACATCAACGTCACTTTCTATAAATGGGACTATTCGGCTTCTAAGTTCAATGGCACGACTTTCGCGATGACCGATTGCGGAGTTCAAACCAATCAGGGTGCGAATTATACCGCCTTGTACGGATTCTTCTTTGAAGAGTTTGGATATGATCCACACGGAATCGTTGGTATGTCCATTACATATACGATCGAAGACGACAATGGATACTCCACATCCAGCGACCTCTCAAATCCAAAAGATGACGAAGAATATTTGTGCTTAATGCTTTATGAGGTAACATTCCCCGATAGCAAGTGGATCACTTTATAAAGAGCTTTCTTCTTCGCAATATTTATTGATGAATTCGTCAGCGGTTCCGAGCCAAACGTCATATTCTTCGCTTTGAATTCCTCTTTTATTAGGTTTTTGCATGATTCCCGGGTTATTGTTTGCCGGTCAATATCATTGAATCTTGCATTTTCTTATTTCATATATTGTGAGATATCTAGCCACTCGCCCATTTCGAAAT
>JAKSUL010000015.1 GCA_024409055.1 Bacilli bacterium | reverse complement strand
CCCCAATTAATTTATAATTAAACCGCAAAGGAGTCCTGCTATGTTAAAAAGAAAAGCTTATTCGTCTTTATTGGAGTGGAAAATGAACCATTTCAAAAAATGCCTGATGATCAAGGGCACCAGACAAGTTGGAAAGACTTTTTTGGTTAGAGAGTTTGGCAAAAACGAATATGAGTCTTTCATAGAAATGAATTTCATAAAAAACCCAAATTTAAAAGAAATCTTTTCAGGGGATTTAGATGTTGAAACCATCGCTAAAAGAATTTCGTTTAACATTGAAGGCGCAAAGCTTGTTCCGGGAAAGACATTGATATTCATGGATGAGATTCAGGTTTGCGGTAGAGCCAGAACGGCGATTAAGTTTTTGGCCGAAGACGGCCGTTTCGATGTAATAACGTCCGGTAGCTTGCTTGGGCTCACATACGCCGAAGACGACGATCCTTTAGTCGAAGAAGCAGAATCCAATCCGACGGGCTACGAAGATTTCTTAACCATGTATTCCTTGGATTTCGAAGAGTTCTTATGGTCCCTGGGAGTGAGCGATGAGCAAATCGCGGGTCTAAAGACTTATTTCGATAACAACGTCCCCGTCGACGAAATAACTAACAAAAAATTCGAAAATCTGTTTAGGGAATTCATTGCAGTGGGCGGTATGCCCGAAGTGGTGGCGGACTACGCTGTTAATAGGGATTTTAATAGGGTTCATAAAATCCAAAGCAGAATCGTGTCCGACTATCAATTCGATATAGGCAAGCACGCAAAAGGCGCCGAAAAAGTCAAAGTCAGAAAATGTTACGACTCTTTGCCGAGGCAACTATCGAAAGAAATCACTAAATTTCAATACAGCTTGGTTGAAAAAGGCCAGACTAGAAAGAAATACGGCGGGTCGATCACTTGGCTGATAGATTCAGGCTTAGTGAATGCCTGCTACTCGGTTAATGAACCATTTATCCCTCTTTTTGGCAACTCGAATGAGGAACAGTTCAAACTTTATGGTAACGACACCGGCTTGCTTTGCTCTAAATATGGTTTCGAAATGAAGAAAGCGGTGCTAGACAATTTCCTAAAAGGGAACGCAAAAGGCGGTGTCTACGAAAACGTGATCGGAGAATGTTTGGTGAAGAAAGGGTACAAACTTTACTACTATAGGCCAGATGACTCCCACGAAATCGAATTCTTGATAGAAAAAGACGGAGAAGTCTTGCCGATAGAGGTTAAAGCGGGCAATTCACCTACGGTTTCGTTAAATCGCTACATAGAAAAGTATGGTCCCTCAATCGCGTACAAGCTTATAGACGGAAATGTCGGACTATCGCAAGGGAAGAAGACGATTCCACACTATATGATCATGTTTATCTGACGAGTTTGCTTGGCGCCTCTAGGGCCGAAAAATGTAGGAACTTGCAAAAATCCGTTCCCCGCTCGAAAAACAGCATTTAATCATTCGATCTCATATGCATCAAACGGGCTTAAGGCTTCGATTCGTTCTCGCGATTATTCTTTGAAGTCAAGCTAAGCAACGTTTGTTAAAATAGGAGTATGGATAAGTTCGATAAAGTCGATCAATACATAAAAGAACACAGGAAGAACCCCGTTAAATCCATGGATTTTGCGGCGTATCTATATTCGCTCATGGACAAAAAGGGGATCGATAAGGGCAGCGATGTCTATAAGAAGGCGTTCATATCAAAACAAGTCTATAGCAACATCGTCTCTTCTAAAGCCGTCCCCAGTTTATCCACCTGCGTAAAGCTCGCCTTGGCGTTAAATCTAGACAACAAGGAGTGCAAATACCTCATGAAGAAAGCCGGGTACACATTGGCAAGCGATTCCGATCTATCTTTGATAATCCGTTATCTTCTAGATAACAAGATATACGATCTATATGAAGCCAACGATTATCTATCCCATTATGGATACGATGATTTTTTGAAGCTTTAGCCCAAATCTGAATTAGTGAGGAGAAACAATATGGATAATCCCTTTTATGCTTACTGCGGTCTTAATTGCCTTGAATGCCAAGCAAGAAAAGCCACGATCGATGACGACGATGAATTAAGAAAGAAAGTCGCCAAGGAGTGGAGCGAACTAAATAAAGTCGAAATCAAACCCGAAGACATCAACTGTGTCGGCTGTCGCATACCAGGAAAACATTTCGCCTTTTGCGAGTCCATGTGCCCAATCCGTCAATGCGGAATAAAGAAAAGCCCGAAAGGCTGCGTGTGGTGCGCTGACAAGAATGAATGCAAAAAGCTAGAAATGGTGACTTCCACAAACGAAAAAGCTAGAGAGAATCTACATTTTTCAAAAGAAGACGAATAGAAATTGCAAAATAGATAGGCATATCCTATTGCAAGGAAATTCCGATTAGGTATACTGAATCCATGGAAAGAGTGGATTTTTCAAAGTGCAGATTAAGTGGCGTCGATTATGGCGGCTCTGAAGAGAAACTGGGCATAGTGTACAAAGCGAAGAAATACATGCTCAAGTTCAAGAAGAAAAACCGTTTTTCGATCCGTGATAACGATCTATCCGAATTCATCGGCAGTCATATTTACCGAATGCTTGGATATGAGGTGCAAGAAACAATATTGGGAACTTACCAAGGTGAGTGCGTCGTTGCTTGCCGCGATTTTCTTCAAAAAGGCGCTCGCTTTGTGGCTTTTAACGCTTTAGGCGAATCTACGATCGATACCGATATGGACCACCATAAGTATTCTTATGATGAAATACTCTGCTTGCTTGAGGCCAACAAAAAACTCGTGGATCCCCAAATATGCATAAACAACTTTTTTGAAATGTTCATCGTCGATGCGCTGATCGGCAATTTCGATCGCCATGGAGGAAACTGGGGATTTTTGAAAAAAGAAAATGTTTTTTCGCTATCTCCTGTTTTCGATAATGGTTCTTCCCTGTTCCCGAATTTGACGGATGACGATGAGATGGAGAAGATTATCAACGACCAAGAACAAATTGACGTGAGGGTCTATGACTTTCCGACGTCGCAGATCCTTCTAAATGATAAGAAAAGCTCCTATTTTGAGGTGATTAGCTCTTTGTCTATGAAAGAAGTGAATGACGCCTTGATGCGCGTCTTTCCGAAGATTGACATTCATGAAATATGCGACTTTATCGATACAATTGACGTGGTGACAAAGACGCATCGCCTCTTCTATAAGACGATGCTTGTCGCCCGTTATGAAAAGATATTGAAGGAGTCGTATTTAAAATTAACGAGGCAAAAACAATGAAGGAATATCATTCCAAAGGCACAATTTGCACCACGGGGCCTTTCGGCATCGAATGTGCCATATGCACGATCGAATACATCGAAAGGGAAGATGACACTTTTTGCTATATCTTTACTCCGAATTATTCCGTCATGGATTTGCTTGGGTATGAATATTTCGATGGCATTCCTGGATTAGATTTAGATTTAAGAAAAGAAAGATATATTCGAGAGAACTTTGTTCCTTCGTTCATATCTGAACGTGTTCCCCAGAAGAATAGGGTGGATTATATAAAGCTATTGAAGAAAGCCGGTCTCGAAATGATGGAGCCAATCGAATATTTGATTCGCGTCGGTGCGAGATATTTCGGCGATGAGTATTACGTGGCTAGATATAGAGAGAAAGAGATAATTTCTTTTAGCGAAATAGGAAAAAAGAAAAACCTACAAGGAACAATAAAAGAGGCTCTTGAGCGCCTTTACCACGGGGATGATATTTATTTTGAAGATCTCCTTATCAACGACTTGAATCGTGAATATGGGGTGAAGATTCTTTCTTCTTTGCTAAATAAATACAAAGAGGTCTTCATGAGAAACCAGCTTCTTGGAGTCGAGGAAGGGAAAAAGAAGGGGTCCTACAAAGGGAGGAAACCTTTGGAAGTGGATATAGAGGCTTATTTCTCCGCGTTAGAGGAAGTGAAAGAAAAGAAAATCACTCCTAAAGAAGCGGCAGAAAAAGTCGGGATAAGCATCGATAAATACTATCGCTTGAAAAAGAAATACGGCGAATGATGAATCGTATTTGTTTATGAGCATTAAACTCGTTATTTCTTTTGATCGACGATCAGTGGAAAAAATTACGCCTCAGAAGGCCGATAATTTTATTAGGTTTGTTAAAGCTCTATCACATTTAGACTTGTCTCTCGGACAAAGCCGATTTGCCTAATCTATTGCTCTTTAATCGCTTTATATTTAGCAAAAGCGTTTCTTATTCTTTCTTCGTCTCTAGAAGTAAGAGGAGGCAGATTGTCTTCGCTGAACCATCTTAATTCGGGAGTTTCCTCGCTCGTCCTAAGCTCGCCATGCCATTTAGTGGCGATATATTCGATATCGACCGGGGATAAGTCATCGCCATTAGGATAAGTGTGGTGGTACTTTTTGCCAGACGTGACGTTGAACAAAACCAATTCATCGATAATCAATCCGGTTTCTTCGAAAATCTCTCTTTTCGCACAGTCTTCCGCGGTTTCGTCTATTTCGATGGATCCACCATTATGGGACCATCTTCCGTCATCACTTCTTTTCTGAAGAAGGACTTCGCCCTTTTCGTTAAACATATAAGCGACCGAGTGAACGAACACCATTGTCCTTTTTCCGACGATTTTTCTTATATCCATTACAAATCCCATAAATAAGCTCCTTTAAACGTTTTAATTATAGTTAAATGAGCTAAAAAGTGGTTCCGCAACCCTATTAAAAATAGTTTCGAAAAAACCAATCATTTTCTCGCGGTGAAACACACCAGGAAATGAACTGATGAGTATGAAGAGCGAAAACGTTTTTGTGCCATCTGCATTATTTGCTTCGGAGTTAATAATCGTTAAAGGCAATGATTTCATAGCGAAAGCCTAGTAAATATCGGTAGAAGATAAGTGGATAATCATACAAACATTTTTGTTTCAAACAATTTTGTTTGTAATATAATAACTTTAGTTAAAGGAGTTTGTGCATGGAATTTTATGGACGAAAAAAAGAGTTAGAGGCTCTATCTAAGGGTTTAAGTGTCAAAGAATATCCGAATGTCTTGATTTATGGACGTAGGCGCGTTGGAAAAAGCGCGATTATCACTGAACATTTAACTAAAACGCAGCATAAATCTGTCTATTATCAGTGCGTAAAAAGCTCCGATGAAGCCAATGTCGAAAGCCTTGGGGATCTAGTCAAAAACATTTTCGGAGAAAAATTCCTGTCTTTCAAAGATTTCACCCAGATATTCGATTATCTTCTCGAAAAGGCAAAAAATCAGAGGATAATCCTGGTCTTGGACGAATACACCCATTGGAGAGATGCTTGCTCCGGTTTTGATTCGGTCGTCCAGAGATGTTTGGATAAAGCCAAAGACGGCCGTTTATCTCTGGTTGTGTGCGGTTCGGAGATCTCGATCCTCAAAGATTTAGACAATGAATCTTATCCGCTCCATGGAAGATTTTCTTTAAAGATGAAGATAGACCCTTTCGACTATTGGGAATCGGCCATGTTTTTGGGAGATGCGTCTAGCGAAGACAAAGCCAAGTATTATTGTTGTTTTGGAGGCGTTCCGTATTTGCTAAGCCAAATTGATCCACTCAAATCTTTCGAAGAAAATGTAAAGACGGCTTATCTAGACTCCTTTGCGTATGTTTCGTCCTTCGTTGAAACCACGATAAAAGACGAAATATCCAAATGCGAATATGGCAACGCGGTTTTGACGGCGATTGCCAATGGGGCGAGAAAATACAAAGACATTTTGTCCCAGTCGCACATCCCGAACAACGTCCAGATGGATAGGGCCTTAAAAACACTTATTTCATTAGGAGTGGTTTTGAGAGAGTGCCCAATAAACGATCAGACCAACGAAAAGAAATCCATCTATTCTCTTAACGACAATGCGGTTGCCTTCTATTACCGTTATGTTTTCAAAAACCAGTCATTCTTAAAAACGATGTCCATCGATTCTTTTTATGACTTTTTAATTAAGAAAGACCTTGAGGAACAGTTTATTCCACACCGCTTCGAAAAGATGGCCAAAGAATATTTGATTAGGGCGAATAAAAATCGGCTGATCAATCCCCCTTTAATGAATGTCGGCAAATACTATTATGACGATCCGGTGGAAAGGAAATCGGGAGAGTTTGACGTCACGACTTTGTCCTTGGACGGAAGCTATCGTTCATATGAAGTCAAATGGTGGAAAAAACCTATTAGCGAATTTGATATCGAACAGGAAAAAGAGGCTTTGAAAAAAATCCCCCTTGGTGAGAAAGTCGAATTAGGTTTTTTCTCCAAGAGCGGTTATGTTTCTCCACACAGCAAAGACGAATATTTCTTTACGTTGGAAGACATGTATTCATTTTAGAAACAATTTTGTTTGTAAAAAAAGACCGATTAATCGGTCTATTTAGAAATCTTTGAGAGAAGCTCTAACGCCAAAGGGTCTTTTTCTAATTTCTTCATGATCCTTTGCTCGTGCTCTTTACCGACGTAGCCATAATAAGCCTCGGCAATAGAACAAGCGATGGCGCCTGTGGTGTCACAATCCCCTCCAGAGCTAACGATAAGCCGCAAACAATCGTCGAAGGTGTCGGTTAAGAAGAAGGCCGTTAAGGCTTGAGGCAAAGCCTTCATGCACGATTCGTCGTATCCCCCGCCTGTATTCCCCATTCCGTGATTGCTATCAATCAGAGCTTGTTTATCGGGATAAAGAGCGTATCGTTCGCAAGCGTATTTACATAATTGCTGTTTGTTATATCCGTGAGTAGCGTAAAAGATAAGCATGGCAACCGTTTCAGCGGCTTTATAGCTTTCTGGATGATCGTGGCTTGGATAGGTGATTTTTTGCGATAATTCCTTAACTTCTTCCTCACTTTTTGCGATCCAGCCAACTGGAGAGATTCTCATCGCGGCTCCGTTTCCCCAAGACTTGTTGTGGTCTATGTCTCCCCATAAGAGTTCTCTAAAAGATAGCCCATATTGATGCTTGCATTCGGGGTACTTATCGAACCATTTCCTGAAGTATTTGATGACGGTTTTGTCGTTTAAATTGTCCTTTTCGTTCAGGAGAAGATCCAAGACCGCTAAAGTCATCACCGAATCATCCGTTAATTTGCATTTAGGATTATCAAAATCGAAATCATAGTTTCCGGTGTAATGAAATTCGTATACGCTCCCTTGATAATCTCCGACAAGAGCTCCTAAGCAAACACTCATAGAATCTTTCTCCTTTTGTGCTCCTATTTTAGTGTGACTTAGTTCAATAAAGTTCTCGTTTATGAGAATATCTGCCCTTTTTGATGCTTTTCGCTCCTATTGATATAAGGAGGAAGGAATATTAATGTCCGAAAAACAAAGAAAAGTTAATATGAGCGTATTAAAAACAACTGAAAACAAAGACAAATCCGCCTATAATGGAGACATGAGTAGAAAAGTATTGTTCCATGGTTCATCTCAAGTGGTGGAAAAGCCTCTATTTGGGCATGGCGCACCCACAAATGACTATGGGCCCGGTTTTTACTGCACTAAAGAAAAAGAAGCCGCCAAGGAATGGGCGTGCAAGTCCGGCGAAGAAGGGGTCTTGAACAAATACGATATAGACGAAAGAGGACTGAAGATTCTCTATTTAGACAAAGAGCACGGCTTCGGTGTCCTCAATTGGCTGACCCTTTTGTTGGAACACAGGACTTTAGGCGCATCATTTATCAAATTGTTCGGTGATAGGGTCGAATTTTTGAAAAGAAGATACCGTGTCGACATTTCGTCATACGACGTCGTAGTTGGCTACCGAGCGGACGATGCCTATTTCGCTTTTCCGAAAGCGTTTATCGACGGCTCCTTGACTCTTGAGTCACTGGAGAAAGTTTTCGAATTGGGAAACCTCGGCAAACAATATGTTCTGATTAGCGAAAAAGCCTTCTCCGCTATACGTTTTATCGAATCGATTCCGGTGGATAGGACTTACGTTGATAAATACAACAACAAAATGGTGTCCGCTAACGATGATTATGCTCGATATTTAACGGAATCGGCCAAGGACATCCGCGGAACGAGAATAACGGATTTGATGAAGCATGAATAAGATTGAAATAAGGGAAAAAGAATACGTGGCGAGATTGGCTTTTCTGATATCTTTCGGATTGACTTTTCGTTATTCGAATGCCTCGATAGAAAAAGCGTGCCTTTCCTCGAATATTGATTCCGATTTCAATAACGGAAGATGCTCGTTTTTAAACGGGACAATCGAAGAAAGAACTAAGCTTGCGTTTTCATTAGAAAAGGAACCAACAGCAGTCGTGCTTCCTAGCAACGCCTCTTATTGGGCTTCCGAGTTTTATTTCAATATCCTTCTAAAAGAAGGGAAGTCCCTTTCCTTTGCTTTTGAATACGTGCCGATAGAAGAAGCTTTGTCCATGTTTGCTTTGTTTCACGAAATGGATATCGAACAAGCGCTAATGAGGTTTCGCGATAAAGTGGCGAAAACGCCGATCCTCTCTCTTCTTCTCAGAAAGAGAAAGATCTCCATGGCAAAGCTTTCCAAAGAAACGGGAATCAGTTATCCTGCGATTGTGAAATATTGCAAAAGTCGCGATTTGAGCGCCTATTCATTTGCTAACATCATGAAAATCGCCCTTTACTTAAACGTCGATCCCTCTTTGTTTTTGGCCCGATAAATCATATTTGAGAAAAATTCAAAAAGTTCACTTATAGTGGGTTGTTGGTGATTCTTCATACGCGTATAATACCCGAGCACTCGCATATTAGGAGGAGCGTATTTTTTATGAAAAGAGAAGATTTAACCTTCGAAAAAGTAACAACCCATCTTCAGATGACGGGTTATGTCTACCAGGGAAGCCAGATTTATAACGGCTTATCCAACACCTGGGATTACGGCCCGCTCGGAAGCCAAATAAAGAACAACATCAGATTAATGTGGTGGAAGAGGTTCGTTCAGGAATCCCCGACCAACGTCGGAATTGACGCCGCTATCTTGATGAACCCGAAAGTCTGGGAAGCCACCGGACACGTCACGACCTTCAATGACCCGATGCTCGACTGCAAGGCCTGCAAAGCCCGTCATAGAGCCGATAACCTCATCAAGGAACAGTTCCCGGATGTGGACGTTGAAGCCATGACCAATGAGGATATGGACAAATTCATCGCCGAAAACAAGGTCGTTTGCCCTGTTTGTGGAAAGAAGGATTTCACCCCGATCCGCAAGTTCAACATGATGTTCAAGACCCATATTGGCGTCACCGACGACTCTTCCAGCGTCGTCTATCTCCGTCCAGAGACCGCTCAAGGCGTCTTCGTCAACTTCAAAAACATTCAGCGCACCATGAGGAAGAAGATTCCTTTCGGTGTCTGCAACGCCGGCAAAGCCTTCCGTAACGAAATCACCCCAGGCAACTTCACCTTCCGCACCCGCGAATTCGACCAAATGGAAATGGAGTTCTTCTGCAAGCCGGGCACCGACCTTGAATGGTTCGCTTATTGGAAAGAAACTTGCCGTAAGTTCCTCGACTCCTTAGGAGTCAAAGACGAAAACCTTCGTTTCCGCGATCACGAACCGGCTGAGCTTGCTTTCTATTCCAAAGCCACAACCGATATCGAATACAATTTCCCGACCCTTGGCTATAGCGAAATCTTAGGCATCGCCGATAGAACCGACTATGACCTTAAGAGGCATATGGAATATTCCAAGCAGGATATGACTTACCTCGATCCTGAGACCAATGAAAGGTATGTCCCTTATGTCATCGAACCGTCCATGGGTCTTGACCGTTTGGTCCTCATGACCCTCGTCGATTCTTACGACGAAGAGACCTTAGAGGGTGGAGATACCCGTGTTGTCATGCACCTCGCTCCGGCCGTCGCCCCATATAAAGTCGCTGTCTTGCCTTTATCCAAGAAACTCGGTGACAAGGCAATGGAGGTCGTCAACATCCTCAACAAATACCTCTCCGTCACCTACGACGAATCTCAATCCATCGGAAAGAGATATCGCCGCCAGGACGAGATCGGAACCCCATATTGCGTCACCGTCGACTTCCAGACCGAGGAAGACGGTGCCGTCACCATCCGTGACCGCGACACTATGGAACAAATCAGGATGCCGATCGCCGATTTGGTCAAATACTTCACTGAGAAGTGCTTCTATTAATTCTTTGAATTAAAACTTAAACGAAAAGGAGGTGACGCTTAATGTATAGTCAAGAACTCATCGATGACGTCTTGAAGTCCGCTGACATCGTTAGCGTTATTTCCTCATATATAAACGTCATCAAAAAGGGCAGGAGCTATATGGCGGTTTGTCCTTTTCACGACGACAAAAACCCATCTTTGAACATAAGCCCTGAGAAGCAGATCTTTAAATGCTTTGTTTGCGGCACCGGCGGAAACGCGATAACGTTCGTCCAAAAATACGAAAAGATCCCTTTCGACGCCGCGGTTAGAAAGGTGGCCGAACTATCTGGGTTCAGCGATCCTCGTCTATTGAAAGAGATGCCAAAGATCGAAATCGACCCCAACATCGCCCCCCTTATCCGCTGTATCGATGACCTTCATAAGTATTACGTCTACTGCCTGAATCTCCCCGAAGGAGAAAAGGCAAGGCAATACTTGGAAAAGAGAAACATTCCCGCTGATCAAATTCAGAAATACGGGATTGGTTATAGCCCTTTAGATGGGGCTAACACCATCAAATATCTTCAAGCCAAAGGACATAGCCTTAAATCCATCGAGGATATCGGCATCGCCTTGGCTAGAAGCAACGGCACCAGCGACCATAATGCTGGCAGGATCATCTTCCCTTTGTTCGACCCAAACGGGCAAGTGGTGGGGTTCTCGGCTAGGCAACTAGAAAAAGACGGAACCGCCAAATACATAAATTCCCCCGATGGACCTTTGTTCCATAAAGGAAAGCTTCTATATAACTACCATAACGCCAAGGGCGGAGCCCATCGTGACGGATATTGTTATCTCCTCGAAGGGTTCATGGATGTCTTCGCGTTAGAAAAGGCCTCTCTCCCGAACGCGGTTGCGTTAATGGGTACATCGCTAACCGGAGACCAAATCGCGCTTCTAAAGAGGCTTAGATGCGAAATTAGGGTATGTCTAGACGGCGATGCCCCAGGGCAAAACGCCATGATGAAGATCGTCTCGATGCTTCAAAGGGAAAATATCCCCTTTAGGTTAGTCGATTACGGCGGCGATCTCCGTGACCCTGATGACCTACTCCAAGAAGAAGGCGTTGAGGCGCTTACTAAGCGAATGAACAATTTGGTAGACGCTTATGAGTTCGCCTTAGGCTATTACACCAACACGAGAAAGCTTGAGAAGGCCGAAGACAAAGAAAAAGTCCTTAAATATTTCCTCCCGTTTCTAGCTAATGCCAAGGCCGGAATCGAAAGAGAGGATTATCTAGCCAAGCTTAGCAAAGCGACCGGCTACGAGACCGAGGCCATCAGAAGGTTGATCCCGTCTAACGACATTCCTCATTATGAGGAAAGCGAAGATGCGCCGGTTTACATAACCGAGCCGCAGAGACGACTTCTTCATCCCGAGAACAAATTGTTCGAGCGTCTATATAAGGCCGAAAGAGAAATCCTCTATTACATGCTGAGCCAGATGGATGCGATCAAATACTTCGAATCTGACATCTGCCATTTCCTTAACAAGGACTACGAGGAAATCGCCAATTACATTCTCGACTACGTGAGTGCGCACGATGAACCTGCGCACGTGTCTAATTTACTTGGGGTGATTGCCTCCTCAGGAAAAGAAGACGCTTCGGCGTTAAACGACGTTCTTAGCGACGTGGCATTAGATAACTTCTGGCCGCCTTATAGTCGCAAAAGCGTAGAACAAGCTCGTTTGATGATCGAAGACCAAAAGAAGAGCATTTACCACAAAAACATAACCATGCGTTCCCTAGAGGGAAAATCGCAGGAAGACAAAGTCCGACTGATCGCTGAATACGCGAAGCAGAAGGAAAAAGAAAAGAAGAAATAAAACCGAAAGGAGACTCATATGAGCGAAAAGAAAGAAAAGAAAGCCGCCCCGAAGAAAGAAGCCGCCCCTAAAAAAGCCAAGAAAGAGGCTAAAAAAGAGACCGTCTCCAAGGTCATGGACCTCGAAGCCATCAAAAAGAAGCTCCTTAAGGATGCTCAGGCCAACGAAAACTCCATCGATCAGCAGGTCATCACCGATCTTCTCGATAAGTTTGAGATGAGCGATGACGACTATAACTCTGTCATTGTCTATTTAAACGACAACGAAGTTAACGTCATCGGCGCCGAAGAAGACGTCGAAGATGCCGAAGACCTTGATTCCATCACCGACGGACCAAGCGAAGACGACCTCGAAAAAGGAATGGACGATGACGACGAAGACTTCGAAGGAAGCGAAGAAGAAGAGTCCATCGAAGAAGACATTTCCCGTATTCCGACCGGCGAAGTCAAAGTCAACGACTCCGTTAAGATGTATCTAAAGGAAATCGGCAAAGTCCCGCTTCTAAAGCCGGAAGAAGAGCCGATTCTCGCCAAAAGGATCGCCGAAGGCGACCAAGAAGCCAAAGATCAGCTTATCACCGCTAACCTTAGGTTAGTTATTTCCATCGCTAAGCACTATGTCGGACGTGGCATGCACTTCCTTGATTTGATCCAGGAAGGCAATATGGGCTTAATCAAAGCCGTTGAGAAGTTCGACTACACCAAAGGATTCAAATTCTCTACCTACGCGACATGGTGGATCCGTCAGGCCATCACTAGAGCCATCGCCGACCAAGCCAGGACCATCCGTATCCCGGTCCACATGGTCGAAACCATCAACAAGATGACCCGCGTTCAGCGTGCCCTCGTCCAGGAACTTGGACGCGACCCGACACCAGAGGAAATCAGCGATAAGATGGACGGGCAGCTTTCCCCGGAAAGAATCCGCGAAATCCAGCGCATCGCCCTTGAGCCAGTCTCCCTTGAAACCCCGATCGGTGAAGAGGATGACAGCCACCTTGGCGATTTTATCGAAGATAAAGAAGCGGAATCCCCAGAGGATTACACAACCAAACAACTCCTTAAAGACAAACTTTACGCGGTCATGGAAGACCTCACCGAAAGGGAGAGGACCGTCCTTATCCGCCGTTATGGCTTAGAGGATAACCGTCCGAGGACCCTTGAAGAAGTCGGACGTGAATTTAACGTCACTAGGGAACGTATCCGTCAGATCGAGGCCAAGGCCATCAAAAAGCTCCGTCACCCGAATAGGGCCAAGCAGCTTGGCGATTACCGCGACCTTAACTTAGGACCCGATACCAGGAGCAAATAAGCCTTGGGCATCAAGCTTTCGAAAAGATTAGCCACCATTGCGAGCCTCGTACCCGAAGGCTCGTTTTTGGCTGATGTCGGAAGCGACCATGCTTATCTTCCGATCTCTTTGGTCCAGAAAGGGACCATTAAGTACGCCCAGGCCATCGATAACAAAATGGGGCCTTTCCTAAGGATGAAATCTAATGTTGAAGGGGCGAAACTCAACTTCAACATTTCCTGCTCTTTAAGCTCTGGGCTTGATGACTTGAAAGAATCCGTCGATTGCTTGGCTTTATGCGGTATGGGCGGTAGCCTTACCATCTCCATATTGGAAAAAGAGCCGCATAAGTTAGATAAGATAAATACGATAATCGTCGATGCGCATACTGACTTAAGTCAGGTTCGTCAAAAGATATCCCAGTTAGGATACCACCTTGAAGACGAGAAGATGGTTTATGAGGACAAGATTTTCTACACCATAATGAAGTGGAGTAAAGGTGCTCCTTTAGAACCGTATAATCTTGATCAATTGATGTTTGGACCCGTCTTAATGGTCAATAAAGGTGAGACTTACCTTGAATACCTTGAAGCCCAAAGAAAAAAGGTAAGCGATATCTTGAACAAGGGGCTAACCAAAGAGAAGAGAGATTATTACCTTGATATCTATAGGAGGATAGCAAAACAACTATGAAACAGCGTTCATTGTTAAGGGCTTTGGCCTGTTATTATCCTAAGTCCATTCGTGAGGAATTCGATTTCGGTGGCCTTATGGCCGGACGTATTCCCGATAACATCCAGAAGGTTTTGATTTGCCTTGATTTCGACGACGAGGTTTTGCCTTTAGCCATTAAGACTCACCCCGATATCATAATCACCCATCACCCTTTCTTCTTCGGAACTCCGGTTCATGTCATGAAAGAGGACCCAATCAAGAAGAAACTCTATGAGAACGTCTTGAAGAACTCTTTGTGCGTTTATTCTCTCCACACGAACTTCGACGCCGGTCATCCCGGCATGAACGACGCTTTAGCGGAGGCTCTTGAGCTTACTGATGTGGTGGAGGTAAAGGAATCCCCGATGATGAGAGGCGGAAGGCTCAAAGAGCCTATGGAAGTCCATGAGTTTGCTAAATACGCCAAAGAAAAGCTAAATGTGGATTATGGCTTGCTTATCGCCTGTGGCAAACAGACGATTGAGACCGTTGCTCTTATTGGCGGAGGTGGATGGCACGACAATAAACTCGCTCAGGAAAAAGGTTTTGATATCTATATCTCAGGCGATATTCCACACCATGGAAGACGCGATGTGGTGCTCCGCCATTACAATTATCTCGATCTTCCCCACGAAATCGAAAATATCTTCGTTGATAGGATGAAACGCACGCTTCTAGAGATCGACCCAAGTCTAGAGATCGTCGAATGCGTGCACGAAAAACTTCCTGAAGTCATCTGATTGGCTCGAGAAATCGAGCCTTTTCTTTATTGCCAACAACGATAACAAAATAGCAAAAATGTATTAGAAAAACGAAACATCCAATAGAAAAGCGATAATTAATTGTCAGCTTTCTATTCAATCCCTTGAATCGAAATATTAAAAAGCCTGTCTTTTTATATTGATTTTTGTTCTTAAATTGAGCGCCCACTTTTAGTAAACTAAAGATATGAAGAATCATGTTTTTCTATTAACTCTATCGACTCTTTTGATCTGCTCCTGCTCCTCGGGGACGTCTTCTTTTACTTCCATTAGCCAGGATGGCTCTATTGAATCCACGAGTTCTCTATCCTCTTCTATGACTAGCGAAGAATTATCGGCTTCTACAAGCGCTCCCTCGTCAATACCGTCGAGCCAATCTTCAAGCGAAGCAACTTCGACCACAAGTTCGTCCTCACCTTTAGTAAACCCAAACTTAGAGGCCTTAAAAGGGCAGTGCCTTTCTTTGCCTGGCGAAGAAAACTCCATGGGGATGATATTCTCGACCACTCGAGTGAGCTTCGACGCCAGGGTCTATTTCTACGGCACCTCGATATGCACGAAGTCCGGAACCGGCAACCCCTATTGGGCCTTCGCCGTTAACGAGACGGGCTATATCTATGCGGCGATAAGCGATAAGGACTACGCGACCGCCAAAGACTATGCGGGGCTAGATAACCAATATTTCCATATCGAAGGGACACTATCTTTATGCTATGGAACACCGCAGATTCAGGTCGATGCTTGGGACTTCATCGAAGAACGAACTTTCAATGTTTTCAATAGCACCTTAGATAAGTACGTTGGCGAGCTACAAACCCTCGAAAACATTTACGACTCCGCCAAAGCGTCTCGAATCAACTCCAAAGGCGTCTATTACGGCTCTTTAACACGCTTTGAGGGCGTTTTCGTGGCCAAGATGGATAATTCCGTTCTTCTCTTCTCCGATGGCCTCAAAACCGTTAAATTGCATGGAAGCAGCAAAATCAGCAATTCCTTCACCCTTGGATCCACATATCAGGTCTATGGAGTGCCTTCTATGTACCAATATTGCCCAGGATTCGAATACGTGAGCAACTCCAAGATCGAGAAAGAAATCGCTATACCGGAGGCAACCAAAACCACGACAGCCGCTTCGACCTATAACTGGAAATATCAAAACGACACCACCAAGCACCAAACTTCATATGAAAACTTGTTCGGTGATTTATATACCTTCACCGGATACGTTAGCTGCTACATGAAGAACTCTTCTTACTACTTCGTTTTGACCGACGAACTTCGCGATTTGCCATTCACCAGCTATACAGAGGCGATAAACGGCAAAGCCTTATTCGTTAAAAACGAAACGGAGAACAATCTCTATACCGAACAAGAAATGCTCCATTCCTTTTTGGCAGATCATTATATGAACGATCAAAAAATCACATTGACCTTCTCGCCATACCTATGGAATACCCAAAAGTATTTTCAAGCCTATTTCTTGCCTGAATCGATAACGCCAGTTCATTAAGAGCAAAGCAAAGCCTCGGTTAATCCGAGGTTTTTTCTTTTTCAAAAGCAGTGGGGGATCGATTTGTTCATTTTTGCGTTTAATGAAACAAATAGAGAGTTCCTCACCTTTCTCTGTTTTTCATTTAGACAAATTTGTATAGAATGCAAATATGAAAAACACAAAAAACATAATTTTATTAGCCGCTTCGATGACTCTTGCCTCTTGCGAAGTCTCCGGCAATTCCATGGCCGGAAAAAGCTTCTCCAAAGGCGATGTTTTCGTCGTTACTTATGGAGAGAATTCTTCTAGAGAAGGGATGTTCTTCGAAGAGGCTCCTTTTAAGACCGAGAAAGAAGCCGCGGATAGGCTTTATGAAATCTTCGTGACCAACGATAGCCATTATCAAGAAAACGGGAAGATGAATTTCACCGATGAGCCAGGCTTCACCAATATGACCTTCGAAGGCAAAACCGTCTCCACTTGGGCCTTAAATTACGGAAAGGAAAACGAAATGTTCTCCACGGTTCGCTGCTACTACACGAACGAAGGTGGCAAAGGCGTCTTCCTGAGCGTTTCCAAAACCGGAGCACCAGCATGGGAGAGATGGTCAAGCGGTGGTTTTATCTGGGATAACGATTTTAGCTACACTTTCACCTTCGGCAACGCCACATACACCTATACATCGAACTCGCTTGTCACCGAAGTCGATATGGTTGTTACGGTTAATTCTTCCACGTCGCAGACTGCCCATTTCGCATTGAATTGGACTCTTTAAGCAAAAGTAAAAGGGGCGTTAAGACCGGATTCTTAATAGCCCCTTTTTTTTTTTTTTTTGCTTTTTCTTTAGAAGTAATGCGCCGGTTAGCGCCAATCCAGTTACGGATATAGCCATGACGTTAGGCGTATTCATGTCTATTGGGCCATTCGAAATATAAGCGTTATTTATCGAGAGCTTATTGCCCGAAGAATCGGCAACAAAGTCTTCTAATCCGTATTTGGAAACGATGAGCGAATATCTTGTTCTTGCTTCAACGATAACGGATGCGCTTGAGGTGACGAAAGCGTCTTTGGCGTCATCGATCATGTAGTTGTATTCGAGCTTTAATAGCCCCCAAGCAAGAGTCAATTCGGACTTGCTTTGGTTTAAGCACCCTTGCTTTGTGCGCAACAAGAACAAATAACTATAGGCTTTAGCCTGATCTTCGCCGCTCCAATTGGCCTCTCCGCCTGTGTTGTTTAATTTATAAAGTGAGACGGCACTTTGCCCGGACGAATAGCAAGAGAACAAATTGCTGGTGCTGTTATATTTGATGATGTTGCGGGAATAGCTTCCTTGGGCGGTTATTGTCGCGTTTTCTGAGGAAATAGAAATCGCGAAAGAAGAGTTGTCGTTTAGGGTAGAAGAAGTCCTCAGATAGTTGCTGGAGCTAGAGGCCGACGTCAAATACCCGTTTCCTGTATAAAGGCCATATGTTCCCGATTTAGTGCCGCTTACGAGGGTTAGCTTTTGCACGGAATCGGTTATGTTGATCGTTTTCTCGCTTGCGTTTTTCGTGATCGATGTCTCGCCGCGATTGTTGCTATTTTGAGTGGTGGACATGGCGACATTTGATGTAGCGGATGCGATAACTATGGTATCGCCAACTTTAATTTGATCGCTAGCGGTGACTAAGTTCCACGTCGAAGTTCCGCTTGAGCTTGATGGAGTCGCGTCTTTATTGGTAACCGTGTAGGTGATGGATGCCTTTTTCGTGACCCCGTTTTCTGTGTAAGAGACTTCATATGCCCCTTCGCCCAATACGTTGGTGTCGATATTAGGAAGAGTGACCTTTGAAGTGACGTCGGCATCGCTCTTTCTTTGATAATGGGCAGTTACGACTACGTCGTCTTTGTTGAATTCTTCACGGAATTTCATTGTTTCCGGTACACCTTCGATGCTTATGGAGACCAATGGGGAGGACGGATCTTCCGTGACGTTAACGGTAAATGTAGTGGACTTGCCTTCATAAGAAACATTGACGGTTTTTACTCCGGTCGTGGCGCTGGAGAATCCGCTTATCGTCCAGCCCGAAACGACTTCGTCTGGGTAATAAGAAGGCTCGCTATAATGCGCCGTTACCGTGATTTTGGATTGGTCGAGCTCCCCGTCGAGGAAAACGTCTCCGCCTGAATAAGAGGCGGTTATGCTAGATAAAACTTTCTCTGGCTTTTCTGAGCTTCCGGCGACGAGTTTATACAAAGAAGTGTTTCCGTTATCGCTCTTCATGAAACGGAATCTTTCTTGGCCGCTAGATGTGTTGTAAGTGAGGTAAGTATTACTCTTAACGACGGGTTTGCCGTAGTCGTAGGAGAATTCGCAATCGAAAGGATTGCTTGTCGATGTGCTTATCGTATTGGTGGAGGCAACACCTCCGATGTAATAGCCGGAGGAAGATTTGATTGTGTATTTTCCGCTATTTTTGGATGGAGCGACTACAAATTTGGAGGCGTTTGTTGTCTCGTTGGAGGGAATTTTTCCGTTGACTGGCGTGACGGCGATCGTGTTGGATGGCGCATCGAGAGTGGTTAAAGAACCGTCGAAAGCGTACGAAGAGTCACTTCCTTCGTAAACGAAAAGGTAATCGCCGGCCCAATTGGATGGAGCGCTCAAGAGCTTTGAATAAACTTTCTGAGTTCCTTCAGTAACGGTAATCGTAAATAGTGCCTCGGTGTCGTCGGCGCCCATTAAATAAATGTCGGTAGTGCCTTCTTTTAAGCCAGTGACAAGACCGTTATCGTCGACTGTGGCGATTTCTTCGTCCAAAGATTCATAAAGAATCATCGTTTCGCTGGCGTTGTTGGGTTCGATTGAGGCTTGAATCTGATAAGTTTCTCCCGCTGGAACAGAACCCGATTCCTCGGCTAATTTGATGGAGGTCGCCGCTATATAGTTCTTGACCGTGATGACGCATTCCGCGGTGGCGTCCCCAACTCTAGCGGTTATGGTTGCGGTGCCGCTTCTTAAGCCGGTTACTTTCCCGTTTCCGTCGACCGTTGCCACACTTGTATTATTGCTGCTCCACGTAATGGGCCCAGATGAATAAGTGACATCCAATGTGATCGCGTGATCGCTACCTGTATAAATCGTTTTTTCGCTATCTTTTAGGCTGACTCGATCAAGTCCGGCGATGGAAAGCAAAGCTTTCACGTCGAGCCTGCCGTTTCCGAATTTGTAATCGAAGCCTCTATTGCCAATATCAACGCTTGAAGAATATAGATCTTCTTCGAACTGGTCAGGGGTTCCAGTCGGGTTCTTTTGCTTCCATAAAGCGGCGGCTCCGGCAACTATTGGAGAAGCAAACGAAGTTCCCTGGGTGTTGCAATAAGCCGAGTAGTTAGGGGAAGACCTAGTTCCGCCTTCATCGGGAGTGTAAACATATCCAGGGGCCATGACATCGACGTTATGGTTGCCGCTTGGATCGGTTTCGCTTTGATAATTGAAATTGGAAAAATCGGCGGCCGTGGTGGAGGAGTTGTTATTTAAGGCACCGACACCGATGACGTGGGTGTTGCAGGCCGGGTAACTATGATGGTTTGTTTTCTCGTTTCCGGCAGCGGCTACTACGATAACGCCTTTGTTATGGGCGTAGTCGATGATGTTCTGGAGATATGTTGCGGTCGAAGAATCGCCTTCTTGCTGTTCGCCATACCCGTCGAGAAAGTCTTCCGCGTAAGCACCAAGAGACATATTGATGACATCGGCCCCTTGGTTGGCCGCGTCTTGAATCGCGTATGAAATAGAGGATAAATACATATCCGTCTTATAGACGAGCAAATCGGCCTCTGGGGCGATTCCTATTGTTCCGACGCCGTCTCCGGTTCTAGCGGCGGCGCATCCAGCTGAATTGGTGCCGTGGGAATCCCATTCGTCATAGTAGTCATCCCAATCGTGCAAAAGGATGTCGTATCCGCTTGTCTCGGCGGTTTCATAGACCACTTTCGTCTGCGTGGAATTTAGATGGTAATACTTGGATTGGGGGAGGATAGAAGTGGTGCCGTCGCTTTTTAAGAAATCCGGATGCTTATAGTTGATGCCGGTGTCTATGACGGCGATTTTGGTCCCTTCGCCTTTGTATGTGTCCCAGACAGACTCGATGTCGCCGAGGTGATTGTGAGAGACGTATTGTTTCGAAGAATAATAGCGATCGTTTGGGGTGTATAGAGGTTTAAGTGGGTTGTTTAAGATGAAATCTCTCTCGTCTTTGTCGATTTCTCCCGCGACAAATTCCTTTGTTCCTTCGTAAGCCGAGGCGGCGATAACGCCTCCAACTGCGGTTCCGGAGACAAGGAGCGCAGATAGCATAATTAAGTGCTTTTTCTTCATAGTTTTCCCTCGGAAATTGATTTTACCATAGCAAAACAAAAATGGCCTTTTAAAAAAGACGGCCATTTAGACCGCCTAAATAACAATTGTTTTTTAAGAAAGGGTTTCTAGATATTCCCTAACTTTATCGAAGTCATCAGGAGCGGTGGAAGCCCCGCTAGAAAGAGCGACTTCTTTTCCTTCTAATTTCAGCTTTTTGACTTCATCTAAGCCTAGGCAGAGATGGGCTTTATGGCCTTTTTCGACGGCTATCTCGTATAGTTTTTTGGAGTTATTGCTTGTCGAGCTGCCAAGGACAACGACTTCTTTTATCGAGGATGGTATATCGTAAACAGATTGTTGTCTCTCTTTGGTGCTAGGGCATCTTTCTTTGCCTTCTTTGGCGTTTTTATGGGCCGCTTTAATCGCGAAGATAGCGCGGTCGTATTCTTCTTCTCCTAGAGTGGTTTGAGCAATGACTAATGGAGAAGGCGAAACACAGTGGTCATCGAATATATTTGATTTGACGTCATAAAAAGAAGCGGTGGGGCAATTGGCCAAAAAAGCCTGGCTTTCGAGATGATCATGAACGCCGATATAGATCACTTCCTCTTTTGAACGCCTCGCCTCGTTGACGTTAGCTAAAACAAAGGGACAAGTCGCGTCATAGGCGATCAGCTTTCTGCGTCTAGCCAAATCATCGAGCTTTTCATCGTGTCCATGGGCGCTAAAAACAACGACTTGTTCTTCAGGGATTGATTCAAGAAGGTTAGCCAAAGAATCCTTTCTTTCGTCAAGAATGACAAAACCTTCATCTTGAAGAGAGGAAATGACCTTTTCGTTATGAACGATCATACCGAGAAGATAAATCTTCTTTTCGGGGTGTTCTTCTTTGGCTTTGTGCGCCAAAAGAATGGCTCTAGAAACGCCAGAGCAGAAGCCGTATGGTTTCACAACGCGAACTTTCATAGCAATATTATCGACCACAAAAGAAAATTGGGCGAACATTTCTTTTTATCAAATTTCAAACAGAGACACCGATGTTAAATAACTTGTTTTCAATTGAGAGGAAAGGGTTGAATCATCTATAATGATTTTGTTATGGCAAGTTTTAGCGCATTTAATCTATCGACCAAAATGGTCGCCTCATTGGAGAAACTCGGTTATAAAGAACCATCTCCAGTCCAAACAAACATCATACCTAAGGCCTTGAAAGGCGAATCTTTGATTTGCCAAAGCGAGACCGGCTCAGGAAAAACACACAGCTATTTGATTCCGATTTTTGAGAAGGTGGATCCTAACCTTCCAAGGACCCAGTCGATCATCATCTGCCCAAGCCGCGAATTGGCGAGGCAGGTTTTCGACTTCGCTAAGGAGTTATGCAAATTCTTCCCAAAGCACAAAGTCCGCTTATTCACCTCCGATACCCAAAAGTCCGATAACACCGACGGTTTAAGCGTCGCCCCTCATATCGTCATCGGCACTCCAGGACGTCTAAAAGACGTTTTGATCGACGAGTACCCCCTTGACCTGCATAACCTCCGTTCCTTGATCCTCGATGAGGCGGATATGCTTTTGGATTTAGGGTATTTCGATTCGATCGACGCGATCTATGGGGCGTTAAACAACGATCCTCAAGTCATGGTCTTCTCGGCCACGTTAAATGAGTCACTCAAAGAGAAACTTCGTCGCTACATCAGCAGCGAGTTCTTATACGAATCCGAAGTCAACATGACCGCTAAAGGAGTCAAACATCATTATGTCGACATCAAACACGTCGGCATCAATGAAGCTTTGATGAACTTCCTTAAGATCAAACAGCCGTATTTAGCGATTGTCTTCGCCTCCAAAAAGGAAACCGTCAATCAGGTCTATGCCTATTTGAAGCAGCAGAAGGTTTCCTGTATCGCTTTCACTGGCGACCTCGAGCAAAGAGAGCGCCGCAAAAGCATTCGCCTTATCAAAGAAAACCGTTATCAAGTCGTCGTGGCTAGCGATTTATTAAGCCGTGGCATTGACATCGAAGATGTCTCTGACGTCATCTCTTTGGATTTGCCAAGCGACATCGATTATTACTATCATCGCGCCGGAAGAACCGGACGTTTCGGAAAAGAAGGGGATTCTTGGATTTTCTATAACTCCGATACGGCCGAAAAAGCTAAACAGCTTCTCGATTCCGGCATCGAGTTTGATTTCTTGACCTTGAAGAGAGATGGCTTAGTTAGTGACCCGGTCGGACTTCTCCCCAAGAAGAAATTCTCCAAAAAGAAGGCTTTCGGCGAAGAAGAAGCCAAAGAAATCAAAATCGTTAAAGCCAACACCAGGACCAACAAGGTCAAACCGGCCTACAAAAAGAAGAGACAGTGGGAGATCGAGAAGGTCAAAAACAAATACAAGAGAAAAGCCATCCAAAAGGCCATTCGCAAGAAGAAAGACGAACATTACGCTCAGATGGCTAAACTCAAGGGAGGCGAGTGATCATGTCTGACTATAAGCTTTATCTAGGCTCCCATATCGGGATGGGCGGACCCGCTTACTACGAAGGAACCGTCAAAGAAGCTCTTTCTTATGGCGAAAATACCTTCATGTTCTATACGGGAGCTCCCCAAAACACCAGAAGGACCGCTACAAGTGTTCTTCATATTGAAGAAGGAAGGAAGATCCTTCAAGAAAACGGCGTAGATGAGAGCAAACTCATCGTCCATGCCCCTTACATCATCAATCTCGGAAACACCCTTAAACCGGATACATATGACTTGGCCGTTAATTTCTTGATCCAAGAGTTAAGGCGTGTCCAGGACTTCCACGTTTCCGTTCTTGTTCTTCACCCTGGATCTCATCTTGGCGAAGGCTTCGAAAAAGGAGCCAAAGCGGTGGTGGAAGGCTTGGATTATGTCTTAGAGCGCGATGGCACAAACGTTAAAATCGCCTTGGAAACAATGGCCGGTAAAGGTGGAGAAATCGGTCGAACATTCGAAGAGGTCGCCTACATCCTAAATAACGTCAAGCACAAAGAACGTTTAGGCGTCTGCCTCGACACTTGCCATATCAACGATGGTGGATACGACGTCGCCGATGTAGATGGAACTCTAAAAGAGTTTGATAGAGTCATCGGCCTCGACAAGCTCCTCTGCGTCCACGTCAATGATTCCAAAAACGAACGCGATTCCCATAAGGATAGGCACGACAATCTCGGTTACGGGACCATCGGATTCGAAACCATTCTAAAATGGGTAAAACATCCTCTTCTAAACGGAATTCCTAAAGTTCTTGAGACTCCGTGGGTCGGGGAGAAAGCCCCCTATAAAAAAGAGATCGAGATGCTTAGAAGCGGCGTTTACGAAGAAGATTGGAGAGAAAACCTTTAAGAATTTGGACCGATCATCGGTCCTTTTCTTTTGTTAGCATAGTTTACAAATACGCATACAATAACATTACGAAATAGCGTAAAAGAATTTTGTGCTTCATAGACGCATATACAAATATCACTTTTTGAACAGTTTTTTAAAAAACTGCTATTTTCTTAAAAGGCGGCTCTTGTAAAATGTTGAACGATAAATCGACTCATAGAGAGCGATTCCTATCCATTAAGCCTAAATTCGATCTAAATAGAGGAGGATAGAAAATGGACTTAAAGAGAAAAATGACCACGATTTGCGCTGGTTCATTATTGGCCCTTTGTTTGACCGCGGGAGCCGTAACCGCTTTTAGCGTGCCACAAAATGAAGCGATGGTCGTAAATGCTGCCGGCTCGACTTATGAAATCAACGTCTCGACATTGGCGACTGAGAAAGGCTGGAGCAACGCTGTCGCTTACACAAATGTCGTTTGTGGGGACTTCACATTCACCGTTAACGGCGGTGCCAATGACGGCAAATACTACACCAGCGACTCCACTTGGCGTTTCTATTCCGGAGGCAAGCTTACTGTCACCGCAAAATCAGGTTTGAAGATCACGGGCGTCACGACGGCCGCCTCTTCCAGCTTCTCAAAGACTAGCGACACGGTTTGGAGCGCTAGTTTTACCGCCACGACCAAATTGAGCAGGATTACGATTTCCTATGAAGAAGGCGGTGGAGACGATCCAACTCCGTCTGCTGATAAAAAGACTTTGGATTTCACAAAAACCACTCAGTGCACAAGCGCTTCGACAAATAGTCTTGTTTACGCCTCTTCTCCAGTGACCTTCACGATCGATAAAGACGGCTCAACAACGCCCGCCAACAACTATTATCCCGGAACCACTGGGCAAAGCTATTCGAGCACTCGTGTTTATAAAAACAGCAAAATCACTATCGACGCAGGAACCGGCAATGTCGTAACTTTGGTTAAGATTACCGCTGCGACAACCGCCTATGCTACTACGCTAGCTAACGCCACTTGGACAGGCGCGACTGCCGCGGCCAGTGGATCTACCGTCACGGTAACCCCGACTTTAACCGCAAAATCTCTCAGCTTTGTCCCTGGCGGAACGGCTGGATTCACGACTGTCGAAGTATCTTATTCGTCTTCTACCGCTCCGTCGATCTCCATCAAAAATACCCCTTCAAGCGTCGAAGTCGACGACACCTTCTATTTGAGCTACGAAAAGGAAAACGCCACGCATCCAGTTGTTGCCTGGTCGAGCTCCAACACATCCGTTATCTCCGTCGACTCCACCGGAACATGCACGGCAAATAGCTACGGGACTGCCGAAATCACCGCCATGATGACTTGCGATGAAGGAACCGCGGCCGACAAAGTCACCATCACCGTCAATGCCGGCCTCATGTTCATTAATGAAGTTGTTACGATCGGCAATTCTTTAAATGATGGTTCTACGACGGCTTATACGGTAACCACCTTTGGCTATGTGACTAGTTTGAACGCCGATGGCAAGGATCCTGGCTACGAAAGAGCCCTCAACGTTTCCGAGGGGCCTATTGGGTCCGAAGGGCCTACCGTCATGGTTTATGGTATCTACTCCGATAACGAATTCAGGGACTACGCCATCCTCAATGGTTTAGTTACCGTGACCGGAAAAGTCCAAAAATACGTCAAGAGTGGAACGACGACCATCGAAATCGTCTCGCCGGTTATCGGAGAATACACCGATGACGCCGAAGATTATGCTTCAGATGCCTACGCAACACTTAACGTCTCTTGCACGACTGGTCCTGCTGCCGTTACCCTCACGGAATGGAATACATTAAAGAGCGGCTTCGAAGCACTTGACCAATACGCTCAAGAAAAGCTTAGCCAAGCTACTGCCTCCTACGCCTATAGCGAAGACATCGCGAAATGGCTTGGCAGGTACACCAAGATCGTCTCCCAGAGACCTGATCTTGATAACTTCATGAACGTCACCATTAACTCGGCCTTCCTCAATCCGACCATGTCGTTTAACGATAACGTTGTCGTGACGATCGCCATCGTGTCCTTATTTGGTCTTGGTGCGGTCGCCGGACTCGTAGTCATGGGCAAAAAGAAACATAACTAAGGTTTCTAGACGTTTCATAAGCAAAACAAGGGATTGACTCGTTCAGTCCCTTTTTTCGTCTTAAAAAGCGTTTTCTTTTGTTGGTGGGGAAATCGCTTGTTTATATATGCGCGTGTTTAGAGTATTCTAAAAGCGTTAAAGAACATTCGTTTTGAAGTTCTGAAGACAATTAAGCGATTAATCCCGTCGATTGGGAAAAGGAGAGATTAATATGAGCTTAAAGAAAAATGGACTACTCTTGGTAGTTTCTACGCTTTCGGTCAGCGCAACAGCTTTGGTAATCGGCTTAAACAATGCCGAAAATCGTGTTGACGCTCTTGTTGGCAACACCGTGACTATCGGCGCGGGAACATACACTAGCCTTTATGAAACCGGCTTCGAAAATTGTCCGGCAGCTACTGCTTATCAAGAAACGAAAAACTATACCGCTGAACAAGCCGATGGTGCTTCTTGGCAAGTTTATTATGGAACTGTTTCTACAACTAATTGTTTGACCGGATCTAAATCCGCTCATATGCGTTTGTATTCCAGCGGCATTAAACCTTATTGCGTTATGACGTCTTCGGTTGAAAACGTCAAAGCTCTTAAGTTTAATTACGCCGTAAGTAATAAAAATGTAAAATTCGATGTCCTTATCTCTTCCGATCAAGGCGCGAATTGGACGACGGTCAAAAGCGTTTCTCCGACCGGGACAGCCAAAACGGAAGTTGCGGTGGAACTCGATTCTTCTGTCTCCGATTTCCGTTTGAAATTTTTGGCAACTGCCGGGAATCCCTCCTCGGGAAACTACACTTGGAGAGTCGACGACATCGTTTTAGGTGGCGAAGTTGAGGATCACGTTATTACCGCGCTTTCTGTTTCTCCAACAACGAAGAATTACACATTGGGGTCTATTCTTGAACGATCTCAATACACGCCAACAATAACAAAAGATGGAGCTGTGGGTTCTTATGATGATATTTTTGCTGAAATAGGGAAGAAAACCGATGGCGTGTTCACTAAGAGAGAATCCATCGTCTGGGGAACAAGCAAAGTCACGAGTGATGATAATGCCTTGCGATTTGCCGCTAAGTATCCGACCGCTTCCGGCGGAGATGTTTTTCTTGAAGCCTTTGTCGATATTTCTTGGGAATACGCAACATTAACTAGTTTTGCGGCCACTGATTTATTAACGATTGATTCCGGGAAGACTGGGAAAATCTTGATAACCGTTAACGAAAACGCGAATCCTGGAGCGACATTTGTGTCCGGCAACGAAGCCGTGGCGACCGTCGATGAAAACGGGGTTGTCACCGCACATAAATCCGGTACCGCCACGATAACGGCGACATCTCTTGGCAAAAACTCTAGTGGAGTCTCGATGACCTCTGCTACGACAATAAACGTTCTTGCTGCTCCGATTTTTGAAAAAAGCTTTGTCGGCACCGACAAAACCGGCTTTGCAAGTCAGGCTGATGCTCAAAAAGACACGATCTCCGATACTAAGGAATTCGTGACCGGCTACCCAATGACGGTCGTAGCGAACCCGTCTGAAGATGGCGCCAAAATTATGAGCCCCACCAATAGTGGGCAGCAATACGGCACGACCGCCTATCCTTTTGAATCGTTTTCGATTAAATCTTGCAACTTCGGCGGCAATAACATCGACAAAGTTACCGTTGTTGTTGCGGGTGCCAGCACAAAATCGATCGCCGATTTTTCCGTT
The DNA here is from genome assembly GCA_024409055.1 of Bacilli bacterium. Classification (GTDB taxonomy): domain Bacteria; phylum Bacillota_I; class Bacilli_A; order RFN20; family CAG-826; genus Alloenteromonas. Next base: position 3,519 of record JAKSUL010000015.1, on the reverse strand, counting down.
AAGGTGGGTGGGCAAAGCTTTATTTGCGCAACCGGTGGCCACATTCAATCTAACAACGCTACAACGCTAGAATTCACTGGTTCGTCGTATGGTCAAGTCGAAATCAGTTGCACAAACATCACGGCAGGAATCTACGTTCGTTCCATTGTTATTTATGGCGAAGAGAATTTGAGCTCGGACGCCGCAAAAGCCAACGCTTTCGCCCGCTTATGCGAGATGGAAAATTCCTGCGAAGGAACTCACACCGAACTGTTCGCCGCCTATGAAGCGCTTGAATCTGAAGTTAAAACAATTGCTGACGCTATCGTTATTGACGATTGGGCAAGTGGCGATTCTTCTCATCAAGGTGCAAGGGTGGCTTCTATGACTGTTGCTCAAAAGATGCTTTCGCTTGAAGCCTCAAGTGTTGTTGGTGCCAAAATCCTTGGTCTAAGTTCAGACGAGACGGCTCCGTTAATTGTGATAATATCCGTTATTGGGCTTGCAGGAATTTCTGCTGGATACTTCCTTCTCCGCAAGAAAAGAGCCTAATTAGCTTTAAGCTAAAACAAAACGGGAACTCGTTTGAGCTCCCGTTTTTCTTATAGTTTGTCGATCTCTTCGACCAGTGCATCGTAGATTTCTTCGTCAGAGGCGTTTCTAATGATTTCGCCTTTTTTGAAGATAACCCAAGTTCCTTTTCCTCCGGCGGCGCCTAGATCGGCATGCCTAGCTTCGCCTGGACCGTTGACGATACATCCCATGACGGCAACCGTTTTGTTGATATGGTTCTCTTCTAAGTAAGTAAGAACTTTTTTCGCTAACGGAATGAGATTGACCTGAGTCCTTCCACATGTTGGGCAGGAGATGAAGGTCGGCTGGTCTTCATATAATCCGATGTCATGAAGCAATCTTTTAGCGGCTTTTATCTCTTCTTCTGGATCGTCGCTTAAGGAGATGCGAATCGTGTCGCCGATTCCTTCTAGTAGAAGCGGGGCAAGTCCTGCTGTGCTTCTAATGAGCCCGATATCTTTTGGACCGGCCTCGGTAACGCCTAAGTGAAGTGGGTAGGGGAAGGTTTTGGCGGCTAATTTATAGGCCTCTATTGTTTCTAACGCGTCGCTTCCTTTAAGAGATATGACGATATCGTGGAAATCGAGATCTTCGAGAATCTTGACGTGCTTCTTCGCGCTTTCGACAAGATATTCGGCGACGATTTTGTTTTTACCTTGGTAAATCGTCTTATCTAATGAGCCGGAATTAACACCGATTCTTATCGGGACTTTTTTCTCTTTGGCCATATCGACCACGAGCTTTATTCCCTCGATTGAACCAATGTTGCCTGGGTTAAGTCTAATTGCGTCAACCCCGGCCTCCATAGCTTCTAAGGCGAGTTTGTAATCGAAGTGGATATCGGCCACCAAAGGGATGGCCACCCTTTTCTTGATTTCTTTGAACGCTTTCGCGTCCTCCATGTCGAGGCAGCTGAATCTCATAAGGTCAGCGCCTAATGCGGCGCATCTATTGATTTGGGCGGAAACTTCCTCGATTTTCGATGTTTTGATGTTGCACATCGACTGAATGAGGACTTTCTTTTGTCCACCTAATTGATGACCTTTTATATAAACCGGTCTAGTTTCTGTTCTTATTGGCATGGCCATATTGTAGCAAATGTAGAGGCGGTGGACTTTCGTTTTTTCTTAAAGAATCAATTCAAGTTCGATATCCTATAGACCTATGAAGAAGAGATTAGTCCCTTTATCGATGTCTGCGATTGCGTTTTTGGCCTCTTCCTGCGCTTTTAGACCAATCGTCAGTCAAGGTTCAATAGAAAGCGAAGAAACGTCTCAAAACAGCGTTTCTAGCGTTTCTAGCCTATCTTCGAGTGAGTTGAGCAGCAGTAGTTCCTCAAAAAGCAGCTCAAATAGCCGTTCTTCGAGCTCCTCCAGCAGTTCTTCTTCGAGTAGCTCTAGTTCCCAAAGTCCCTCCTCCTCTAGCGACAGCAGGAATTTAGGGACCATTACAATCGATTCGTATTATTCGTCTTATATAGGCACCGAATATAGCAAAACCAATAACGGAACCTTTTACGACGAAAACGGGTTCAAATATCAGTATTACATGACCGACGCCCCTAGAAGCGGGGATTTGACCACGCTTTGCCAGACTTGCTACGGCCGAAGCGATTTTAGCGGTGTCTCTTTTAGCGGTGGCTTTTTAGGCAATTTAAACCCAATCCCTGGATTAGACTCCCTGACGGTTACTTATAAGTCGTCTTCTAGTTCGAGGGTCGTCTTTTATGACGAGCACGGACGCGAAGGGCTCGTTCGATCTCTTTCCTCTTCATCCAGTAGCTACGCGACTGTCAACATAACGAACATCGGCGATCAATATACGTATTTCAAGATATTCGGCTCTCTAAACGCGGAGATGAATCTAAAAGAATTTTCCTTCACCTATGATTTGGATGGATTGAAAGTTCTCTCTTCTAGAACGTACTCGCCAAAGGAAGATTGCAGCATCGAAGAGACAATTGCCCCGTATATTGAAGAAGGGACAAAAGCAAAGGCTCCTGCTTCGATTTCACAAAATGGAACCAAATATACGGTTACCTCGTGGAAGGAATACACGTACTATTCGTTCTCGTATATCAGCTCGCATACAAGTTTAGCTAGAAGCGTAGCTTATACATCTCCGGTCGATATCGCCAACTACTACATGTTATTCAAAAGATTCCCATGCAATATCTATGGCTCCGTTCTCGACTTGGGCGATGAGTATGACGTTAGAGAGATCTTTGGTGATTCCTCGAGACAATGCAAACGTTACGACAAAACTTCGGGATACGCCAAAGCGATAGATTGGGATAGGCATTCAGGAAGCGGGTATTACTACGAGGTCGATATCGCCCTTCAAGATTCCTACCCATACCCGCGTGGAACCGGAAGGCTTGTGGCTTTCGATGGCGGCGTAACAGGATACGGCGCCTCTTCAACCATTTTCTTCAGCGACGATCATTACCAATCTTTTCAGGAATACTTAAATTACGGAACCTTCGGCGAGAGATTCAACGCCCAGGATTACGAATCCGGATCTTCTTACTTTCAAAGATCATTCGTCTGCGGAACCACATGGGAAAAAGCCCTGACGTTAACGAAATCATCTAAGCAATAAAAAACCGCTTGGCCTCGAACCAAGCGGTTATTTTTTATGGAGCAGGGGTTGGCTCGATATCCATCTCGAACGGAACGACACCAACTAATGTGTCGTTGGCATAAACGGCGTATCCAGACTTCATCTGAGTGACGCTTAGTTTAACGGTCTCTTTTGTAGTGGTGACCGTTAGCTTATAGCCGGATATCTCATAGAAGAGTTTTCCGGTTATATTGTCGTAAACTTCGTTATAAGTCGTTTCGAGTGTGCAGTTGATTTCGGTGTCGCCGTAGTAGAAAGTCCTATAAGTAAGCTCTTTGACGACTCCGGAAACATCGATTTCTGTTTCGCCCCATTCGCCTTCGGATTCGGTTCCGTCTTGTTTGA